>JAZONY010000058.1:0-16932 GCA_045654705.1 Victivallaceae bacterium | reverse complement strand
AATATGCATGGTGCCGATATGTGCCATATCCAGAAGTTCCCGGTCGATATCGGGTTCATTTTCCCAGACGTCGATGACGGCGGCGTTGAGATGACCTTTTCTGAGAGCTGCTTTCAGGTGAGCGCTCACCATGGCTTCGCCTCTTGCGGCGTTGAAAAAGAAACTGCCTTTGGGCATGGCGGCAAAGAATCTTTCATCAGCCATGCCCACGGTGGGATATTTTCCCCCCGCTTCAAGAGGAACATGGAGCGTTACCACATCGGAGCTTTCAAGGAGTTCTTCAAGGGAAACGAATCCCTCTTCCCCCCGTTCCTGCCGGGGCGGGTCGTTGCGCAGCACCTTCATCCCCATGGCCTCACCCAGACGGGCGACGATGGAACCCACATGGCCCACGCCCACCACGCCCAGCGTTTTTCCGGCGATATCACATCCCAAAGTCTGCAAGGCGCATGAAACATACTGCCCCACGCTTGCGGCGTTGCATCCGGGGGCGTTGTTCCAGCTTATGCCCAGGGACTCCACTTCGGGGACATTAATATGGTCAAAGCCGATAGTGGCTGTAGCGATGTGTCTGACGGAACTCTTTTCAAGGAGTGCTTTGTTACACTTGGTCCGGGTGCGGGTGATAAGGGCATCGGCATCGTGCAGAGCGGCACTGTCGATACTTTTCCCCGGCAGATAGACCACTTCGGCAAAAGGTTCAAAGACACCTTTGAGAAAAGGGATCTTGTTGTCGGCAACGATTTTCATAAAATCACTATCTCCTCTCTTTCGCCCGCAGGAAGAAAAGGGCATGGCAAAGAAGCCTTGTAAGATAAGTCGCTCATTTTTGACCGTTTTCCTTTCCGGAGGGCAGGGTTATCAGGTATGAAATATATTTTTCCTCCCGTGAATCGGGTGCGCTCCACCGTGAAAGCTCTTCACGGCTGTAAGGCTTTTCAGGTGCCACACCGTACTTGCGGCACTGATCGGAAAATTTTTCGCAGATATCCCGGCGTTCCTTGAAAATGATCAGAACCTTTGAACCGGGGAATTTCCGGGCAAGTTCTCCCAGATCATCGGTCCGGGGGACTGCGCGTTTGATGCGGCTGTAAAAGAGACACGCCGCCGGGACAGGCTCCATGAAACTTACCACACGGCACCCCAGATGGGCTTCGATACGGCGGAAGGGGATGAAAAAGCGTCTCTGAGAGTCAAAGAAATCTGTGACCACAGGAAGAAGCACCGAGAAGAAAGCTCCTGAAAGAAGTGTCCCCGCAAGGATGACCGAAACCACCGGATGAGGCAAGCCTGCATGATTGCCGAGAGTGGTGTTTTTCTTGTGGTCAACAAAGAGGGCGCTCCAGGCGAGGATGCCTGCGGCAACAGGAGCCAGTACCAGTGCCGCAGGAGGGGTGCAGCGGGCAAGGCGTTCCCAGAGGGGATATCCGATGACAGTTCCGATGCAAAGTGAGGCGCAGATGATGAGTATGTAGTAAGCGGCACTGAACACCGCCTTGTTCCACTTGAATTCCCCCCACTGACAGAATCCTGCCGCGCTGAAAAGGAATATGAAAGGCACAGTGTTGAACAAAAGATTTGAGCAGCTCTCCTTGAAAAAACAATAAAAGAGAAGTGTTACGCAGACACCTGCAAAGAGGACCTTTGCCGGGCTTGAAAGTTCATTCCGGTGTTTCAGGAACCCTGCAATGCCCACCGGCAGCATCAGAGTCCAGGGCATAAGAGCGATCAAAAGGGTTTCAAGAGCTTTGAGTGCGCCGGAACCGATTTCCCCCGGATGGAGAAGACACTCCCTGAAAAATCCGTAAGCGATGACGAAACAGGAACTTTCAGCTTTGAGAGCAAAAGTCTGCTGCGGCGCAGGGGAAAAGAACACGGGCAGATAAAAATAAACTCCTGCAAGCAGCGCAGCAATGAGAAGTGCCAGCAGATTTTTCCAGCGGAGATGTTTCTTCCACCTGTTTCCGGTGATAAGGAGTCCCGCAACCAGCATCGCAGGGAGTATGAGCGCAGCAAGATCCTTGAAAAACACGCCGCCGAAACAGAAAAGATAAAAGCCGAGATAACTGCAGAATCCCCACTTTTCACGGCTGCTGAAAAGCCACGCCGCCGCCATGAGGATCGAGGTGCAGCACGCCATATCCGCACCTGCCATTCTGCCGGTCATAAGGAATCCGGCAGAGCCGAGAAACATCCAGCTGCTCAGGAGAGCTGTTTTTTTGTCGAAAAGATTTTTGCCAAGAAGCCGCAGGGCGTAAAGTCCCCCCAACGCCGCAAGGACGGCGGGGAAACGCAAACCAAAGGCGGTCAGTCCGAAAAGTTTGACAAAAACAAGAGAGATCCAGCAGTTCAAAAGGGAACACCCCGGCACGATCTGCCAGTTCACCGCCCCGTGGAACAGATTGCCGCTCACCTGCATTTCACGGAGTATTTCCCCGAAACGCAGCTCCTCCTGTCCCAAAGCGGGGGACCAGAGGTAGAGAAAGAGCAGCACAACGGCACTCCCCCAGAAAAGGGACTCCTGACGGAACTTGAAAATGGTTTCAGTTCCCTCTCTGCCGGTTGTATTGTTGAGTTCCGACATGACTTATATTCCCGGTCGAAAGATTGTCAGCCGTGTCAAAGGGCTGTTTCCTTTTTGGCGCGCTGCCAGAGGGACTCCATCTCATCGCAGGAGGCCTCCTCAAGAGATTTTCCCTGAGAATCGAGTTCCCTTTCCAGATAGCGGAACCGGGTCTCAAATTTCAATGCCGCCTTGCGCAGAAGCTCCTCCGAGTTGGCACCTTTGCGGAACCGTATGAGATTGACCACAGAAAAGAGCAGATCCCCCAGTTCCTCATTGATTTTTTCCTCATTCCCCTCTGCCATGGCGGCGGCGGTCTCATCGGTTTCCTCCCGGATCTTCTGGAGGACATCAGATTCACAGTTCCAGTCAAAGCCGTACTTTGCCGCCTTTTTCTGAAGTTTTTCCGCCCGGTTGAGGGGAGAAAGATAGTGTTTCACATCATCGAGGACGGACTTGGGTTTTTCCTCTTTGTGTTCCAGACGCTTCATTTCCTGCCAGAGTTTCGCCACCTCTTCGAGGGTATCGGCTTTGCGGTCGCCGAAAATATGGGCATGGCGGCGGATCATCTTGTCGATGATCTCACGGAAGACATCCTCAAGGGTGAAAAGTTTCTGTTCCTCAGCCAGCACCACCTGAAAAAAGAGGTTCATCATCACATCTCCGCACTCTTCGCAGATGCCTTTGCTGTCTTTGCGGTCGATGGCATCCAGGAGTTCTGCGGCTTCACCTGCGAAACAGGCACCGAAACTTTCAGCGGTCTGCGCCTTATCCCAGGGGCATCCCTCAGGAGAGCGCAGGGTATGGAGTATTTCCATCAACGCCTGAGCGTTGGGGGGATATTCTTTCATGTTCGGATCTTCCCTTGTTGATATCAGAGCGAGAATCCCGCACCCACATTGAAGTGGAGCCGGACTTTGTTCTTGGCGCCTTCCTGTCTGTTGAGGAACGGATAGGCGATGTCAAGACGGATGGGGACATTGAGATAAGGCACCTTGATACGCAATCCGTAACCGGCGCCGATGTTGAATTTGTCGAAGTCGATTTCGTATGAATCCCCCCAGGCACCGCCCGCATCGCAGAAAATCGCGCCCCGGATGGGACCCCAGATGGCGTGAGAGAGTTCTGCGGTCATGGTCAGCATGGTGAGACCGCCCATGTTTTCATCGTTGTAAGTGGGACCCACGGAGCGGTATTCAAAACCCCGCAGGGAGTTGCTGCCGCCCAGATAGTAGCGTTCAAAAAGCGGGACCTGATCGCTGCCGCCGAAGGTGGAGACCGTACCGATCTTCGCCCCGACCGAGGCAACGAGGAACTTGTCAAAGAAGCTCATGTGGTAACTGCCCTTGAGTTCCATGCGGTAGTAGGTGTCGCTTGAACCCAGTGCTTCAGGGGTGATAGAACCGAAGAAGTTGATGTTGTAGCCTTCTGTGGGGTCAAGTATACTGTCACGGGTATCTCTGCCGATCATGACGGAGGGCTGGCTGACCTGAAATGTTCCGCCCAGATCGTTGGCTTTGACATAAGGCTTGATCTTGGAATCAAAGTCATGGAGCCGTACCACATCGAACTTGTAACCCAGAGCGACGGTGGTGAAGTCATCAAAGATCTTGCGCTGGAATGAAATTCTGCCGCCCACACGCCACTCATCCCAGTTTTCGTACTCGGTGGTGTTCATGTAAGCCGAAGTCTCAAAGCGGATGGGCTGGTCCAGGAACCACGGCTCCACAAAGTCGATATTGAATCCGGCATTTTCCACGCCCAGGATACCCTGCACCCGGAGCCGCTGTCCGCCGCCGTAGAACAACCCCTTGGGGTTGGCGATATCGAAGTTGTCGATAGAGGCTTCAAGCATACCGAAAAAGCTGTTCACGTCGGAAACACCCGCCGCCAGACGGAAGTTGTAACGGCGCTGTTTTTCCTCCACCTTGAACCTCACCACCTTTTCGTCGGCACCTTCGGCGTTGACCGTGTCGGCTTCGACTTTTGTGAAGTACCCCATGCCCAGCAGACGGCGGCGGCTGATATCCACACGGTTGCGGTCAACGGGGTCCCCGGGCTGGATCACCAGCTCACGGCGGATCACCTTGTCACGGGTGGCGGTGTTGCCTGAGATCAGCACGTCACGGACCATGAATTTGCGCCCTTCCTCCACTTCAAACCGCACATCCACGGTCTGTTTTTCGGGATCGGCGAGACGGACGGCACGGCAGCGGATCTCCGCATGTCCGATGGTCTCATAGAGGCGGGTGATGCCGTTGACGGTGGCGGACTCGGCACTCAGGGAGAAAGGCTTTTTCTCTTTGAGTTTCAGGTAGGGGGTCAACATCTTTTCGTTGTAGATATTGTTCCCTGAAAAACTGATTTTGCCCACGGTATAGGGTTTGCCCTCTTCCACTTTGAAGTGAAGATTTACATATTCGGGGTCTTTGGGGTCGGGGGTCTGCACCACATCGACGATTTTGAAGTCAAGATAGCCCTTGTCGTGGTATTTTTCTCTGAGGCGCGCCCGGTCTTTGATGAGTTCGTGGCGGTCAAAGAGTCCGAAATTGAGATAATCGTTGAGGAAGGGGACATAGTTCATATAGCTGTAAGAGTTGGCAATGGAGTGGCGCAGCTCATACTCCGGGAAAAGTTTCACCCCTTCAAAGGTGACTTTCCCCACCTTGAGTCTCAGCTTTTCGTCGATCTGGAACACCACATGGGTATCGTTGCCCTGCGGAATGAAAAGGGGTGTCACCGTGGCATCACGGTAGCCCCGGTCGTGGTAGAATTTGCGCAATGCGGCAGCACTTTTGCGGAGTTCCGCAGAGTTGAGCAGTCCCCCTTCGGGAACGGTGATGAGTTTCCCCAGATCGGCGTTGCTGAACTTTTTATTGCCCTTGATCTCGATCTTTGAAATGCGTTCACGGAGTTTCAGCTGAAAGGTCACATCCACTTTGTTGCGGTCCGGATAGTCGGTCACAGCCTGCACATCAGAAAAATTTCCCGTGCGGTAGAGGGCGCGGATATCTTCATCAAGAAGTTCACGGGTATAAACTGTTCCGGGGCGCAGGCGCACATTGTGCCGGAGCAGTTCTTCAGCCACGGGGGCAGACCCCCGCTGTTCAAATTTCACACTTCCCACTGAGGCGGCACTGAGGCAGAAAGCTGTTACCGCCGCAACAAAAAGGAACAACAGTTTCACGGTTCCGAAAATGCTTTTCATCGCAGTTTTCATCCTACATTTGTGGAAAAGTTTTTTGCGAAAAACCTTTTCCGTATATTGTCAAACCCTTCCTGAAACGGGGAATCCGGACGGCAGAGATCAGCTGCCGCTGTTCTGGGGGGCGGGACCGTAATTCTGGTCCACCCGGGGAGCAAGCTGGAACTCCATGCGGGAAGGGATAAAGTTCAATTTAACATCACCTGTGCGGCCGTTACGGTTCTTTTCGATGATCCACAAGGCTTCGGCACTGGGTACATCGCCCTTGCTTTTTTCACGGTCACGGTGCAGGAATGTCACCACGTCGGCGTCCTGTTCGATAGAACCTGAGTCACGCAAGTTGGCAAGTTTGGGTTTGGCGTTGGGGCTGGAGTTTTTATCCACCTCACGGTTGAGCTGGGCAAGGACCAGGAAAGGCACTTTCAGCTCTTTGGCAAGTTTTTTGATGGCGCCGGAGATCTGCTGGATCTCAGCCTGACGGTTTTCAGAACGCTGCCCGGTGGTCATGAGACCGATATAGTCGATGACCACAAGTTCGATGTTGTGGATCATCTTCATACGCCGTGCTTTGGCACGGAGTTCGGCGATGGAGAGACCGCCGGTGGGGTCGATAAAGATCTTGGAGTCCATGAGGATACTGGCGGCGCCGGTAAGCTGCTGGACGTTGCGCACATCGAACTGACGGTTCCAGAAGACCGCTTCGGGAACACCCGCCTGAGTACACAAAAGACGGCGGACGATCTGGGATTCGGACATTTCAAGGCTGAAAAACGCCACGGGACGGCCGTTGGGACCGGTTGCCACATTGCGGATGATATTCAGCGCAAGAGAGGTTTTACCGATGGAGGGGCGTGCGGCAAGAATAAACATTTCACCGGGTTTGAGACCGCCGGTGTATTCATCGACGATATCAAAGCCTGTTTTGAGACCGACTTCAACTTCGCCGGCGTTGATCTTCATCAACTCTTTGAATTCCGACTCAAGCAACTCGGCGACAGGATAGATGGTGGCACCCATATCCGCAGAACGGATATCGAACACCTTTTTTTCCACATCATCAAGAACCGAATCCGCATCCTGATCGGCTTCGTAACATTTGGTCAGAGATTCGGAGCATACCCCGATCATCTGCCGCAGATTGTCATATTTGACCAGCTGTTTACACCAGTTTTCGATATTGACGGTGGTGGAAATGGTCATTTCAAGGTCAGCCAGATAGACCTCGCCGCCCACAGCTTCCAGCTTGCCTTTTTCTTTGAGGCGCTGGGCGACTGAGAGCAGATCCACCTGCTTGGAATCGGCATTGCCCAATTCAAGAATGGTGTTGTAGATCTCTCTGTGACCGGGTTTGTAAAAGACCGAAACACGGTCTTTGAAAAAACTTTTTGCTGTATCGAAACAGCCTGAGGCATCCCGGATCAAGGCAGCCAAAACCGCACGCTCGATATTCTCGGCGTGCGGTTGAGGACGGTCGGGAAGGATTCCGGCAGCAGCAGGTTCCTCCTGCTGCCTTCTCCTTCTTGAAACGGCTTTTTCCTCAGGCATATCCCGATGCCTCAGCCGCGGACGACCCAGACCTTGACGGTGGCGGAGACTTCAGCGTGGAGACGGACTTCCACATCGAAGTTGCCCAGAGTCTTGATGGGTTCGACCTTGACCTGGTTGTGATCCACAGCGTAACCCTGCTTGGCAAGTTCGTCTGCGATCATACGGGCGGTGACGGAGCCGAAGAGCTGATCGTCATCGGTGGCCTGCATGGAAATAGAGATCTCGACCTGAGCGATCTTTTCGGCGAGAGCCTTGGCGTCGGCGAGTTCTTTGGCGCGGCGTTCAGCGATGAGAGCCTTGCGGGACTCAACGAGGCGCAGGATTCCGGGGGTGGCTTTGGCAGCCAGACCCTGGGGGATCAGGTAGTTGCGGGCGTAGCCGGGCTTGACAACAACTTCATCACCGGCAAGACCGAGCTTGGCGACGTCGTCGAGCAGAATCAGAGTGACTTGATTAGCCATGAGTAATTATCTCCTCTTGAAAACGTTGCAGAATTAGTAGACCAGAGCGATGATGCGGGCGCGCTTGATAGCGGTGGCGAGCATCTTCTGGTGGTCGGGACAGGTTCCGGTGATACGACGGGGCATGATTTTGCCCTTTTCGGTCTGGAACTTGGAAAGAGTTTCAGCATCTTTGAAGTCAATGTAGTTGACTTTGGCTTCGCAGAAGCGGCAGATCTTGGGTTTGACCTGGGTGCGGCGACGCACACCGGCGGCTTTTCTCTGTTGCATGGAATTAAATCCTTTCTGTTTACTTTATATTATCAAATTACTTTATGCAATTAAAAGGGGATATCATCGACCATTCCGCTGCCTTCGCCCTCATCGCCCTGGGGGGGCATGGGGGGCATGGGCTCCTCCTGGGGAGGAGGATTCACCGAGCGGGAGTAGGATTCATATCCGCTGTCGGGACGACCGTAGGAGCCGCCGTTGTCACGGGGTTCGTAACCGTTGTCCCGGGGAGGATAGGAGTTGTCACGACCATAGTTGTCGCGGGGGGGATACCCACCGTTGTCGGGGCGTCCGTAGCTGTTGGGCGCACCGTAACTGCCGGATGCGGCACCGTAGCTGTTCTGGGGGGCATATCCGCCCTCACGGGGAGGATAAGGGTTGCCGCCCTCAGGAGACTTGCGGTTCATGAACTGGATCTGATCCGCCACGACACGCAGTTTGGAACGCTGTCCGCCGCCGTTACGGTCTTCCCACTGGTCAAGCTGCAATCTGCCCTCCACCATGATCTGGGATCCTTTGGTGAGGAACTGTTTGCAGTTGTTGGCACTCCTGCCCCAGACCACCACATCCACAAAGCAGGTCTCATCGACCTCTTTGCCGTTGCTGATGTAGCGGCGGGTGATCGCCATACGCATTTCGCAGACGCTCTGACCGCTCGGCAGTCCCCGCAGGTCGGGGTCACGGGTAAGATTACCCAGCAGAAAAACTTTATTCAGAGTAGGCATCCGTAGCTCCTTTCCGATTTGATTTGCAAAACGAAGAACCGTCCGAAGTTTCAAAAGGGGCGAACCCTTTTTTCAACTTCCGGAACTCTTACTCCATGTTGAGTTTGATATTGGTCGTGGGAGACTCGGGACGCTCATCAAGGATGATCAGATTGCGCAGAACGCGGGGATCCAGTTTGAACTTATCTTTGATCTCGATGACTTTGAGGGGATCGAGTTCGAAGAAGAAGTCGATGTAAAGACCCGCTTTGCGGCGGTCGATCTCGTAGGTGAACTGTTTGCGTCCCATGGGAACGGTTTCGCCCATGACGCCGCCGAGAGAGGCGATCAGTTCAGCAAATTCGGTGCTGAAGCTGGCGCCGTCATCATCCGCTCTGCGGATGTCCAGAATGAAAACTGCTTCGTATTTTTTCAAAATAAACTCGCTTTCTTTATGGAATTAATTGTTTTTGATTTCATTGTCTGCCGGAACAGAAGCTGCTTTTTCAGAGGAAGCGTTTTTCTCAACTTCTGCACGGGGCCGTGTGTTATAGGTGTTCATCGCCCGGGCAAGGCCGGATTTCAGGATATCCGTCACGGCGGAAGCTCCTTTTTTCACCGCTTCGTCCCAGAGGGGCTGTTCTTCGGCGGTAAAGGCGCTCAGCACGTGATCGACCACCTTGCCATCTCTGCCGATACCGATGCGGAGTCTGCGGAATTCAGAACTCTGAAGTTCGGCAATGATGGATTTCAGTCCGTTGTGACCGCCGTCGGAACCGTTTTTACGGATCCGCAGCTGTCCCAGACCGAGATCAAGGTCATCGGAGATCACAAGGATCTCAGGTGGTTCAATACCCAGCCTGCGGCTCAAAGCACCAACGGCACGGCCGCTGTCGTTCATGTAGGTCAGAGGCATCTGCAAGATCAGATTGCGGCCTCTGAATCTTCCGGAAAAAACACGGCTGTCGGCGGTGTGGGACTCCTCAAAGCGGGCGAAAGGCCCGGCAAGGAGTGCCTCAAGCACCATAAAGCCTGCGTTGTGCCGGGTATTCCGGTATTCCGCACCGGGATTGCCCAGACCAACGATGAGCCGGTAATTTTCCTGAATATCTGCCATGAAAACGATTTCCGGTTAATAAACTTATTTCTTGTTGGCTTCCTTGGCAGCGGCGCGGGCTTCAGCCTTCTTTTCATTGATGGCTTCGGGTTCGGCACCTTCTTCACCTTCAGCAGCGGCCTTTTCCTGGGGGAAGGCAACGGCGAAGATGATGGTGTCAGCAGCGACAGCAGCTTTCACGCCTTCGGGGAGAACCAGGTCAGCAGCGGTGATGGCCTGTTCGATTTTGCTCACATCGACTTTGATGACCTCGGGGAGGCAGTCGGGGCGGCAGGTGACAGCCAGTTCGTGAACAGCCTGTTCAAGAACGCCGCCGTGCAGGGAAGCGTCAGCAGCATTGATGGCGTGGACGGGAACCTGGGCTTCGATCTCAGCGGAGAGGTCGATTTCCTGGAAATCGATGTGGACCACATAGTCCTTGAGGTGGTTGATCTGGACTTCTTTCACCAGCACGGGAACTTCCTTGCCGTTTTCCAGAAGAGTGATCATGTTGACACCGTGTCCGGCGATGACTTTCCATTCGTCAGCGCTCAGGCTCAGGGCGCGGGCTTCTTTGCCTTTGCTGTAAACGACCGCAGGAATACGGCTGGCACGGCGCAGACGGCGGGAGGGATTGTCCCCGAACTCACTACGAGCTTCGACGGCAATAACGTGTTTTGCGTTGCTCATGTCTTTCCTTTCTTTTTGGTTTTTCGGAATTACTTTTATGGTTCAAATGTTATTTCACATAGAAAAGTGAAGAGATGGATTTACCATCGTGGATACGGCGGATGGCTTCACCGAAGAGGGGTGCCACGCTCACGACTTTGATCTTGCCGTTGAGGGTGTCGGGGATCGGAACGGCATCGGTGGTGATGAGCTGTTCGATCTCGGGGCAGCCCAGCAGGGTTGCTTTGCCCTTTTCGTTGAGCAGGCAGTGGCTGACAGCGGCGTAAACCTTTGCGGCGCCGTGAGCTTTGAGGATCCGGGCGGCGGCGCAGAGAGTTCCGCAGGTGCTGGTCAGGTCGTCGGTGATGACGCAGACACGGTCCTTCACATCACCCACCAGATGGCTGGAAGCCACGGTGGTGGCGTTGATGCGGCGTTTGGTCACAACAGCGAAACCTGCACCCAGCATGTCGCCGTACTGCATCGCCATCTTGGTGCTTCCGGAGTCGGGAGCACCCACCCCGCCGTCGTCACCCACCAGAGCTTTGAGGTGAGGAACAAGGACGGGGCGGGCGTAGAGGTGATCCACGGGGATATCGAAGAATCCCTGGATCTGCTGAGCATGAAGATCCATGGTCAGAACACGGTCGGCACCGGCACAGGTGATGAGGTTGGCGACCAGTTTGGCGGTGATGGGGACTCTGGGTTTGTCTTTGCGGTCCTGACGGGCATAGCCGAAGTAGGGCAGAACTGCGGTGATACGGGCGGCGCTGGCACGGCGGGCAGCGTCGATCATGATGAGAAGCTCCATGAGGTTGTCGTTGGGAGCGTTGCAGGTGGGCTGAATGAGGAATGCGTCAGCGCGGCGGACGTTTTCCTCAAACTGGGCAAAGATCTCACCGTCAGGGAAATGGGTGATGTGGACCTTACCAAGATTGATTTGCAGATAGTTGGCGATTTGCTGTGACAGCTCAGGATATGCGCTGCCGGAATATACGCAGATATGTTTGGCTTCTTCCATGGTATCCCCCATTGAATTTTATTTTTTCAGGAGCCCTCTGCGAAGCCTGGCACAAATTCAGGAAAGTTCCTTGACTTACCCCTCAACAACATCACAGGGGCATTGTGCCGAACCCGCGGACCTGCGCAGAAATACTTCTTTATTCTGCGGCTGCGATCCCTCATTTGTACTCAGGATCGGAGTTCCATTATAGTTTATTTTACATAATATAGCACACTTTATGCACTTTGTCAAGTTATTTTGCAGCAAAGAGTTCAATTCTTCTCTTCCGCCCCTCAAAAAAACGCCGCCCTGTGAAAGAGCGGCGTTTTTGTGAAAACCTTATCAGCTGAAGGATTTCTTCAGAGCCCACAATCCCAGGGCGGGATTGCTGATGTAGAAGATCTCTTCGCCGTCGACGGTGTTGATGCCGTCTTTCAGCTTTTCGGGATCGTATTTGGCGGACATTTCAGCCAGATCGGCGTATTCAAAACCCACGCTGCGGATCTCTTCGGCGGTGACGCCGGGACCGGGGCAGTAGATGATCTTGAATCTGCCTTCGCTGGAGCCGTGGATCAGGTGGGCGGCGGCGCCCAGACTGTCACGGAGTTCCTGATTTTCCTCAACCATTTTCAAGGTGTTGGGGGTGCCTTTGTAGCCGTATTTGCGGATGAGACGGTCATTTTCCTTGTCTTCGCCGAACTCTTTGAGTCCGGGGGCGAGGATGATGAGTTCGCCGTCGTCAGCGATGGCCATACGGGTACGGTAGACAGCCTTGTTGCCCAACCAGGTGCTTTTGAACTCTTCGGGGTCGAGGTAGACCACCACCTTTTTCAAGGGAGCATCCAGCAGCTGCAAGTTGGTTTCGACACTGAGTTTGCAAGCCTCGTTGAAAACTTCAACGCCGGTGCCGGAGTAGAATCCGCGCATCGCCATCTTGCCCGTGGCATCGTCACGGGACATGACGGTCAGCATGTAGACCAGAGGCAGATCTTTCAAATAGGTGTCAACACCGTAGTTGAAAAGTTTGCGGACAGGGGAGTCGGCTCTGCCCATGATGGTTTCAAGTCCGGCGGCGGCACCCAGGAAGTGGGACTTGTTGATGATGTCGGAACCGCCCACACCGACCATAAGGTTCTTGGTGTAGTTTGCCATGCCGACCACTTCGTGAGGAACCACCTGACCGATACTGAGGATCAGGTCATAGTTGCCCTCAAAAAGCAGCTTGTTGACACCGATCTTCACCTCGTAGTCCAGCTTGCCGCCGGAAATCTCTTTGATGAAGTCGGAAGAGGCGATACCCAGTTCTTTCACATCATTGCGCCAGTCGTGGACCTTGAAAAGGCTCTTGGGGATACGGGTGCCGAACATGAGGTTCAGCTCCTTTTCGCCCATGGGGGCGTGGGTTCCCAGAGCGGGCATGATGTCGATGTGGCACTTGTCGCCGTAAAGCTCCCAGATGATCTCGGTGATCCTGCCCGCCTGAGAGTTCAAACGGGTGTGGTCGGGAGGAAGCAGCAGGAGACGCTTGATCTCCTTGCCGCTTTTCTCGATGGTGGAAATCACCAGTTCTCTGAGTTCGGCATCTGAAATGGCGGCAGTTGCGCCGCCTTTCTGTGTATAGATAGCCATAAGAGCAAATGCCTCAGACGGTGTAGGTTCCGGCGACGGTCTTGCCGCTGTTCTCGGTCCACTCGGTGTGGAAGAACTTGCCGCGCTCGGCATCAACACGCTCATAGGTGTGGGCGCCGAAGTAGTCGCGCTGGGCCTGGAGCAGATTGGCGGGAACCACTTCGCTGCGGTAGCCGTCGTAGTAGCTCAGAGCGCTGCTGAAAGCGGGGACGGGGATACCGGCGAGGACAGCCTGAGCGATAACTTCGCGCCATGCACCTTCGCAGTCGGCGATGGCGGCTTTGAAGAAGTCATCCAGCAACAGATTGGCGAGTTTGGGATCTTTGTCGAAAGCGGCTTTGATCTTGTCGAGGAAGCGGGCGCGGATGATGCATCCGCCGCGCCACAGCAGGGCGATCTCGCCGAAGTGGAGATCCCAGTCATATTCCTTGGCAGCCTGCTTCATGAGCTGGAAGCCCTGAGCGTAGGAGCAGATCTTGGAGGCGTAGAGAGCCTTGCGGACCTTTTCGATGAATTCGGCTTTGTCGCCGGTGAAGGTGTTGCGGAGTCCGCCGATGACTTTGGAAGCGGCAACGCGCTCTTCCTTGATGGCGGAAAGGCAGCGGGCAAAGACAGCTTCGGCAACGGTGGGAGCGGCAACGCCCAGATCCAGAGCACTCTGGCTGGTCCATTTACCGGTACCCTTCTGACCGGCGGCGTCGAGGATGATGTCAACGACGGGCTTGCCGGTTTCGGGATCGGTCTTGGTGAAGATGTTGGTGGTGATCTCGATGAGGTAGCTGTCCAGATCGCCCTTGTTCCACTCGGCGAAGACTTCGTGGAGTTCAGCGGCGGAAAGACCCAGAAGCTGCTTCATGATGAAGTAGGCTTCGCAGATCATCTGCATATCGCCGTATTCGATACCGTTGTGGACCATCTTGACATAGTGACCGGCACCGTCATTGCCCACCCATTCGCAGCAGGGCAGACCGCCGCAGACCTTGGCGGCGATAGCCTGGAAGATGGGTTTGACATAGGGCCAGGCTTCGGGAGCTCCGCCGGGCATGATGGCGGGACCGAGGAGAGCGCCTTCTTCACCGCCGGAAACACCGGCGCCGATGAAGTTGATGCCCTTTTCAGCCAGAGCTTTGGTGCGGCGGATGGTGTCGGGGAAGAAGCTGTTACCGCCGTCGATGAGGATATCGCCTTTGTCCAGGTAGGGGACCAGCTGGTCGATGAGGGCGTCAACAGCGGCGCCGGCTTTGACCATCATCATGATGCGGCGGGGGGATTCCAGATTGTCGCACAGCTCCTGGATGGAGTGGCAGCCGATGAATTTTTTACCGGCACCGCGGCCGTTGACGAAGTTGTCAACTTTTTCCACGGTACGGTTGTAAACGGCACAGGTGAAGCCGTTGCGTTCCATGTTGAGGACGAGGTTTTCGCCCATAACTGCGAGACCGATCAGACCGATATCTGCTTTTTTCATTTTACTTTATTCCTTGAAAATGATTTAGTTTGAAATATTTTTCGATATACCAGGGCATCAGACGCCGCTGAAGGCAGAGAATCCGCCGTCAACAGGAACCACGATACCGTTGACGAAACCTGCTGCTTCTTCATCAAGGAGGAAGAGCAGAGCGCCGGTCAGGTCCTCAGGAGAACCGAACTTGCCCATGGGGGTGTGGGTCAGAATGGTGTTGCCGCGGGCGGTAAGAGTTCCGTCGGCGTTGGTCAGCAGAGCGCGGTTCTGGTCGGTGAGGAAGAATCCGGGAGCGATGGCGTTGACACGGATACCGACTTTGGAGAAGTGAACAGCCAGCCACTGAGTGAAGTTGCTGATAGCAGCCTTTGCGCCGGAGTAGGCAGGGATCTTGGTCAGGGGACAGAAAGCGTTCATGCTGGAAATGTTGATGATGGCACCGCCGTTGCCGGCAGCCATGTCACGGGCGAAAACCTGAGTGGGGAGCAGAGTTCCCAGGAAGTTCAGATTGAAAACGAAGCCGACGCCTGCGGGGTCGAGATCGAAGAAGGTGGTGAGACCTTCGACCTTCTGCATCATATCTTCTTTGGTCAGGAACTCTTTGCTGGTGGTACCCTTGGGGTTGTTGCCGCCGGCACCGTTGATGAGGATATCGCAAATACCGAGTTCAGCCTTGATGATCTCGTTGGCTTTCTGGAGACTTTCCAGTTCCAGAACGTTTGCAGCGAGACCGATGGCTTTTCCGCCTTCGGCGTTGATTTTATCAGCCACTTTTTTGGCATTTTCTTCACGAAGGTCAAGAATAGCCACTTTGGCTCCGCTTTTTGCCAGGGCTTCAGCCATGACGCTGCACAAAATTCCGCCGCCGCCGGTGACGACTGCGACCTTGCCTGTCAGATCGACTTTCATTGCAAGACTCCTTTTAAGTGAGACATTGAAATTTCACCCGCCGCTGCGAAAATGCACCGGGGGCTTGTAAAAAAATACATTTGCGGTACTTAATATACTCTGTTAACAAAGTATTTTCAAGGGCTGGCATCACCTAAAAAAAGTTTTTTTTCTTTGATTTTCCTTTTTCCTCCTCCGGGAGAAACTTCAAACGCCGGAGCGGATCGTGGAGATAGTGTTGAGATTTTTTTCAAAAAGCAGCTTGACTTTTTACCGAAAAGGGAGTATTTTAGTGTTATGTTACATAACATACAGAGGTTTTTTATGTCTGATCAACAGCCTTCCATGTTAAAAATCGCCCGGCTTGCCCATGTTTCAGCTATGACGGTCAGCCGTGTTCTGAACAACTCAGGTCCTGTTGCCCCGGAGACCCGTAAAAAGGTCCTCGCCGCCGCAGAGAAACTGGGGTACAGCCATGTCCCAAATCTGATGTCCAGAATATTGCGGGGGGACCGTTCCCGGAGCATCGGTATATTGACCTGTTTTGCCCGTCCCGGTCTCAACGGCGAAGTGATCCGGCGCATCGGGAACGAACTTTTTCCCACGGATTATGTAAGTTACATCGTTGACACCTACTCCGACCCTCTGGTGGTGCTGCGCTCTTTGCAGACCCTTGCGGAACGGAGGACCGACGGCGTGATCTACTTCGGCAACACCTCCAATGAACTTTCACCGGAAATCATTGCCGCTTTGAAAAAGATCGGCAAAGCCATCGTTGTCACCCATGAAAAAGATTTTAACGCTCTGCCCGCTATCTGCTGCGGATGGGAACCCGGCGTGGGGCAGGTGGCGGCTTATTTCGCCTCACGCAACTGCCGCTGCCCGGTGCTTCTGAAAGAAAGTGCCAATGCCGCTTGCAGCCGTGTCTTTGAAGAACGGTGCCGGAAAGAGGGGTTCAAAGAGTGGAAGATCATCCAGTGTCAGCCGGAGCAGCTTTGCACTCATCCTGAGTTCTGCGGTCAGCTCCCCGGGGATGGTATCTTCTGCAGCAGTGAAAGGTTCAGGATCCCTGTGCTGGATCTGCTCAAAGAGAAAAAGGATTTTCCTCTCGTGGTGCTTATGGATGATTTTCTCATCTCTCAGGTCCGTCCGGTGCATCCCGTGCTCCGGCGCCGGGAGCCTGAAGCAGGTGCCGCCGCTGTCAGGATGCTTATGGCACAGATCGCCGGAGAAAAAAAGATTTCTCCCCCGGCGTTCCCCATGGAGTTTATAGTTCCAACTGAAACAAGGAATTGAATACAAATGAAGAAAAAGAATTTTACTCTGATCGAACTGCCGGTGAATCAAACTTGTCAAATAAGTATTTTTCCGTTGCATCATTTCAGTAAATTTTATAAAAAAATGCCTTATGATGCTTGCAAAGCAAGTGCTTCA
>JAZONY010000057.1:0-28888 GCA_045654705.1 Victivallaceae bacterium | reverse complement strand
TCCTAAGACGCTTGGCCTCCGACTTGTCCACGGTCTCACCTCCGCGCAAAACCGTGGTTCGGACTGTGTAAAGATAGGGGTCATCCACATCCCACAAATGCGGGTTTTCGCATACCGTTTGGTACTTAATCGTACTTTTGGCGTGAGAATTTACGCTACCCTTTCCCGCAGCAGCAGCTATAACGCCACCCGTTGCATCCAGGATCTCGGAGCAGACCTCAAAGTCCTTGGTGCAGGACTCGATGCTGACCACCGTGGCCTCAAGATCGATGCGCCAAGCCGTATCGCTTATCTTTTGCGGGCAAACGTAAACGCCATCGGTATCAACGGCGATTTTATCGGTTTTCAAAAGCCACACGTCGCGGTAAATGCCGCCGCCTTCGTACCACCAACCCTGCATCCTTTCGGCGGAAACATGCATCTCAAGGTTGATCTCTTTTTTTCCGGCTGCGAACTCCGTGATATCATAGACGGCGCCCGTATATCCCGAAGCGTTGAAGCCGGCTTTCACGCCCTCCGCATAGAGGGTGCTTTCGCCGAAAACCCCTTCAAATTCGAGGAAAACTTTCTGCTTTTCAAAAAGCTGCGGAATTTCAAGTTTCTTCCGGTACATGCCGCAGCCTCTGGGCAGATAGGAGTCGTGGCGGAACTCCAGATGTCCCTCTTCACGGACGCTGTGGATATAGTTTTCTTTGGCAAAGGCGGCTTCTTCAATGCACCAGTCATGGGGCAAATCAAGGGTGCGGAACTCTGAAGCGCAGAAGTCAGAGAAAGTTCCGTCATCTTTTCTGAAAAGCCATTGATCGTCGATAAGTTGTTTCATTTTACTCTTTTCCTTTGACAGTTCACACACAATTTTTCCGTTAATATACAACTGCGGCAATAAAAAGTCAAGACGGCCCTTCCGTAAGTTTTTGTTTTCCTGTTTTCTTGCGAAAATAACCTGACTTATCAGCAGGAAAGATATTGAAAAAATCTTCAATTGGTGGTATATTATCAGGAAGACGTTTTTATTTCATTATTTATTAAGGAAATTTTATTTATGAATCCTGAATATGATTTCAAGACCATTGAGGCAAAATGGCAGAATTACTGGGAGTCCAACAAGACTTTCAAGGCTGATGATTTTTCTGACAAACCCAAATATTACTGCCTTGACATGTTCCCTTATCCCTCCGGTGCGGGACTCCATGTGGGACATCCCGAAGGCTATACCGCCACCGATATCACCTGCCGTTACAAACGCATGAGGGGCTTCAACGTTCTGCACCCCATGGGCTGGGATGCTTTCGGTCTGCCTGCTGAACAGTATGCCGTCGAAACCGGGACCCACCCCGAGATCACCACCAAAAAGAATGTGGACAAATTCCGCAGCCAGATCAAGGCTCTGGGATTCAGCTATGACTGGGATCGTGAGATCAACACCACCGACCGGGGCTACTACAAGTGGACCCAGTGGATCTTTGCCCAGCTCCACAAAAAAGGTCTCGCCTATCTCGCCGAAGTGCCTGTGAACTGGTGTCCCGCACTGGGGACCGTTCTTGCCAACGAAGAGGTCATCGACGGACGCAGCGAGCGGGGCAACCACCCCGTTGAACGCCGCCCCATGAAACAGTGGATGTTCAAAATTACCGAATATGCCGAAAGACTGCTTCAGGATCTTGACGAGCTGGATTGGCCCGAAGGTATCAAAGAGATGCAGCGCAACTGGATCGGCAAATCCACCGGTGCCGAAGTGATCTTCAAAACCCCCGAAGGTGTCGAAATCACCGTCTACACCACCCGTCCCGCCACCCTTTTCGGTGCGACATACATGGTCCTTGCCCCTGAGCATCCCCTGGTTGACACCATTACCACCGCAGAACAGAAAGCCGCTGTCGATGCCTACCGCAAAGAAGCTGCCAACAAGAGCGATCTCGCCCGTGCCGAAATGGCGACTGAAAAGACCGGTGTTTTCACCGGTGCTTACGCCATCAATCCGGTCAACGGCGTTCAGATCCCCATCTGGATCGCAGACTATGTTCTCATCTCTTACGGAACCGGCGCCATTATGGCTGTTCCTGCTCACGATGACCGTGACTTTGACTTTGCTGTGAAGTTCGATCTGCCCGTGATCTGCATCCTGAAACCTGAAAAAGAGACCGCTGAAAAAGCCGGTGTCAACTACGAAGACATTCTGGCAGGCAAGGCTTGCTGGGTGGGCGAGGGCGAACACATCAACTCCTCCAACGATGAAGTCTCTCTCAACGGTCTTTCTGTGGAAGAGGCGAAGAACACCGTTATCGAATTCCTTGCCAAAAAGAATCAGGGCAAAGCCGCTGTCAAATACAAACTGCGTGACTGGCTTTTCAGCCGTCAGCGTTACTGGGGCGAACCTTTCCCCATCATCCACTACGAAGACGGCTCCATCGAGCTTGTTGATGAAAAAGATCTGCCCGTTGAACTGCCCGCTATGAGCGACTTCAAGCCCAGCGGCACCGGCGAACCGCCCCTTTCCAAAGCCGCCGACTGGGTCAACTATGTGGACCCCCGCACCGGTCGCAAGGGACGGCGTGAAACCAACACCATGCCCCAGTGGGCAGGCAGCTGCTGGTACTATCTGCGCTACATCGATCCCGGCAACAACGATGCGGCATGGGATCCTGCCAAAGAAAAATACTGGATGCCTGTGGATCTTTACGTCGGCGGTGCGGAACATGCTGTGCTGCATCTGCTTTATGCCCGTTTCTGGCACAAAGTGCTTTTCGATCTGGGACTGGTTTCCACTAAAGAACCTTTCCGCAAGCTGATCAATCAGGGTATGATCCTGGGTATTTCCTACAAAGATACCCGCGGCGTGCTGGTCCCCACCGATCAGGTGGAGTTCACCCCCGAAGGTCCCGTCCGCAAGTCCGACGGCGAAAAACTCATCGAGTTCCCCGCCAAGATGTCCAAATCTCTGCGCAACGTGGTCAACCCCGATGACGTTATCGCCAAGTACGGTGCTGACAGTATGCGTCTTTATGAGATGTTCATGGGACCCCTTGAAGCGGTCAAGCCCTGGAACACCACCGGCGTTGAGGGTGTCTACCGCTTCCTCAAACGCGCCTGCCGTGTCATCGGCTCCACCCCCATTGTGGAAAAAGAGTGTTCCCCCGAACTGGCACGCCTTGTCCACGGAACGGTCAAGAAAGTGACCAACGATCTTGAAAACTTCGGCTTCAACACCGCTATCAGCGCCCTGATGGTCTGTCTGAATGAACTTGCCGGACTCAAAGAGATCCCCCGTGAAGCCGCTGAGAAGTTTGTCCAGCTGCTGGCTGTTTTCGCACCCCATCTGGGCGAAGAACTCTGGGAGCATCTGGGACACAATGAAACCATCTCCTATGTCCAGTGGCCCGTCTGGGATGAGGAAAAACTCAAGGTCAATGAGGTCGAAGTGATGATCCAGATCAACGGTAAACCCCGCAAACGGATCATGGTCGCCGTTGACTGCGATCAGGAGTCCGCACGCAAGGCCGCTCTTGAACAGCCTGAGATCGCCGCTCTCGTCGAGGGCAAAGAGATCCGCAAGTTCATCTATGTCAAAGGCCGTCTTATCAACATCGTTATCTGAAAAATCTGAAAGAAGGAGCTGGGAAATCTTATGAAAAATTCTTGTCGCATCATCCTGCTTACATCTGTCCTCGGTCTGCTTGCCGGTTGCAGTTCCCCCCGTTTGCAGGGCGGGAAATACACCGGAAAAGAGCGTGGTGAGTTCGCTATGGTCTATGAGGATCTGATCTTCCTCAGAGTCAAAGCCGGCAAGAATATTCCCGGTTCCCTTTCTTATTGGGAGTGGGGCGGGAAATACTCCATCGACTCCACGACCCGCAAGCTCAAGTTGGATATGAACCGGGAAACCGGCAAACTGTGGAAGTTCAGCTACACCATCTATGCCGACCGCTATGCCATCGTGCTTGAAGATCTCAGCGAAAACAAAAGTTACCGTCTGAACTATGAGCCGCCTGTGCTGCGCCGCAAACCTGCCAACGCCCCCCGGCCTTTCAGTTCGCCGGGGGTTGACCCCGTTTACCAGCAGCTTGCCCCCATCGAGTAAAAGAGGAATTCAACAATTTAAGGAGCAATAGAGATGAGTCAGGGAAATAATTACGGAAACAATCTTGATTTTATGCCTGCCGAATCCTGGCGTATTCTGAGGATCATGTCGGAGTTTGTGGAGTCCTTTGACCGCATGGGCACTGCTGAGCAGCTTCATGTTTCAGTTTTCGGTTCAGCGCGGACTCCGGTGGACTCCCCCTATTATAAGGCCGCTGTGGAAGTGGGACAGCTGCTGGTCAAAGCCGGCTACGGCGTGATCACCGGGGGCGGCCCCGGCATTATGGAGGCGGCATCAAAAGGTGCTTTTGAAGCAGGCGGCCGTTCCGTGGGGCTGAATATCGAACTGCCCATGGAGCAGAATCCCAACCCCTATCAGAATGAATCTCTTTCATTCCGTTACTTTTTTGTCCGGAAGGTCTGTTTTCTGAAATACTCCTCTGCGGTCATCGTCTTCCCCGGAGGTTTCGGAACTCTGGACGAACTTTCTGAAGTTCTGACCATGGTCCAGACGGGCAAGATCAATATGATCCCCATTATCTTTGTGGGGTCAGAGTTCTGGAGCGGCATGATCGACTGGTTCAAAAATCAGCTGGCTGAAACCGGCATGATCTCACCGGAGGATCTGAATCTTTTCAAGGTGGTCGATACTGCCGGAGAGGCTGTCAGATATCTGGAAGATTGCCACCGTTACAGCAAATGCAGTTCCGTCAAGTAAGCTGTAACTCTGTGTGAGCTTTGCGTATGGGGTTTGAAAGGGATATCAGCTTGCTTGCAGGCAGTTTGACTATTGAAAGGGGCTTGAGTGAAAACTCCGTCTCTGCCTATGTCTCTGATCTGAAAGATGCCGCAGTTTTCTTTGCCGACTGCAAAAAAAGCTCCTGGCTTGAGCTGCAGGCGGATGATATCCTTGATTATCTGCAATACTGCAAGGAGCATCCGCTGAAAAGTTCGACAGTGGCGAGACGGCTTATTTCCATCAGACTTCTTTACAGCTATCTGGCGGATGAGGGGCGCGTCGAACAGGATTTTACCGCTGTCATGGATTCCCCGAAACGATGGAAGATCCTGCCCGATTTCCTCACCGAGAAAGAGGTCGACCGACTTCTTGAAGCCTTTGATCCCGGGGCGGGGGAGCTTGAAATGCGCAACAAACTGATGATCGAACTCCTGTACAGTTCAGGGCTCCGTGCCTCGGAACTCACAGCCCTCAAGATCACCGATTGTGACAGCGAAGGCGGTTTGCTCCGTGTCACCGGCAAAGGCAGCAAGACCCGGGTTGTTCCCTGCGGGCGTTTGGCTTTCAGGCTTATGCGCCGTTATCTCACTTCGGCACGGCCTGTTCTTGCAGAGAAAAATCCCAAAGCCCCCTGGCTGCTTCTGTCTAAAAACGGTAAGAAGCTCAACCGGGAGTGGGTTTGGAGCATCGTTCAGGAGGCGGCGTCCCGTGCCGGTATCAGCGGCGGAGTCCATCCCCACACCCTGAGACACAGTTTTGCCACTCATCTTCTTTCTCACGGCGCAGATCTGCGCTGTATTCAGGAGATGCTGGGGCATAGTGATATTTCGACGACCGAAGTTTATACCCACATCGACCTTAAAGGGGCATTGGCGGTCACAAGGCGCCTGCATCCCAGACGATGACAACTTTATGGAGTGTTTTTGTGAGAAAATTTAACATCAATGAGTGCCGCAGACTTTTCACGCTGCCCCGCCGCTGGTTCCCGCTCTGGGTGCTGGATTGGTATATCCTGCGTGAATTTCTGATCAAATACAGTGTATTGCTGCTGGTTTTCATCATTCTGTTCATCCTGAGTGATGTTTACAACACCATTTCGGACTTTCTTGAAGCGGAAGCCCCCGCAGGGGCGATCGTCCAGTTTCTGTTGATGAAGCTCCCCGGCAACATCCGTTTCATTCTGCCGATTTCCATGCTGCTGGGCTGTATGTGGTGTATGGCGACTTTCGGTAAAAATCTCGAAATCACCGCCATGCGTGCCTCCGGTGTCTCCCTTTTCCGCTGCGGTATGCCTGTTTTTGCCGTGGGGATCATCGTAACTGCTGTCAACATCTATTTCAACGAATTTCTCGTTCCCCGGACCGAGAATATGGCTGAACACATCTATAATACCGCCGCAGAAAAACGCAAAAATGTGCAGCATCTTCTTGCCTACCGCAGTCCTGACGGCAAACGGCACTGGCTTTTCAAGACTTTCGTCAGGGGCGAAGCTCAGAAAAATGTGACGCTCAGAACTTTCTGGGATGAAAATATGATCAGCCAGCTCATCGGAACTCCCGGAACACCCCGGTGCCGTGACATCGTCAAACGCATCATCCCCAATCACGCTTCAAGGATCCTTTCCCTGGACCGTGCCGGTCAGAAAGAGGAGATCTTCAAATTCCTCAACGGCAGAAAAATCGATATTTTTGCCCAACATGCCGAATATGACTTCAAAAGAAAACAATGGACCTTCCGTGATGGCTATTTCGTCAGTTTCGACCGGAAAGATGAACATGATCTTTCCGCCAGCCGGGGAACTTCCCAGGTCCATGCCGAGGAGCATTACGGCGTTGTCAGTTTTTCCAAAGATCAGATCCCTGAACGGCCCGACGATATCACCAACGCGGTCCGTGAGAAAGAGGATCTTTCTTCCGCAGTCATCCTTGATCTTGTCCGGCGCAATCCCAACATGCCGGATCGGGTGCGCTGTATCTACATGACCTTGTTCTATTACCGTATATCCTTCCCCTGGGCGTGTCTCATCGCCGTTTTTCTGGGGATCCCCCTTGCGACCCGCAATGAACGCACCGGCAGTCTGCTGGCGGTGGTGTCGGCGGTGGTGGTGATCGTTGTTTATATCGTCATTGCCCAGGTGTTTCTGATTCTGGGCAAAGCGGGATTCGTGCCGCCTGTCATCGCCGGGATCCTGCCGACAGTGGCGTTTATCGCCTATGGCGTATGGCGGGTGTTTTTTGACCGCAATTAAGCAAATTTTCCGGAGAATTTTTCTGTGCATTTTTTTGATACCCATTTTCATTATTCGGGTGAAGCCACCCCCGCTGAATATCTCAACAGGTGTCTGACCGATGCCTGGGGCGCCGGGGTGTTCCCTTCGACTTTGGAGCTGAACGCTGTAGGCGGCGACTATCTTGAAAGTCTCCGCGCCCGTGAGTTTGCCCATGCCGTTCCTGACTGCGTTTTTTCCTGCGGTGTCCATCCCGGGAGTGTGGAGCGTTTTTCAGGGGATATCAGAGCGTTTGATATCTTCCGTGATGACCCGCTTCTCGTTGCTGTGGGGGAACTGGGGCTTGACTATTTCTACGCCGCTGAAACAGCGGAACAGCAGCGCAAAGTCTTTGCTCAATTCCTTGAACTTGCCCTGCAATGGAACAAACCTGCCATCGTCCACCTGAGAGATCAGGGGGATGACTCCGCCTTTGTTGACGGCATGGCTCTGCTCAAAGATTTTGCGGCTGCCGGAGGACGATTTGAGGTCCACTGTTTCACCGGAGCGTGGAAGTGGGGCGAAAAGATCCTTGAACTGGGCGGCTATATCGGCGTGACCGGCATGATTACGTTCCGCAAAGCTGAAAATATCAGGGAGATCGCCAAAATGGTCCCCGCCGATCGTTTGCTTCTTGAGACTGACTCCCCCTATCTTGCCCCCATTCCTTACAGGGGAAAAGAGAATCATCCCGGATTTCTGGGGCTTGTGGCAGCTCAGGCGGCAGAAGTAAGAGGCATTTCCATTGCAGAACTGTGTGAACAGACCAGCTGCAACGGCAGACGTTTCTTCGGAGTTGAAAACCGCACTTTGCGGGAGTTGAAGAAGGAGGATTTTTTATGATGACATGGAATCTTTCATCCCTGTTTTGGGGCAGAATGGCTTTTTGTTCAGGCATATTGCTTTATCTCTGCGCCGCAGGACTCACCCTTGCCGCAGGAAGTAAAAACGCTTCTGCTTTGGAGCGTCTGGCAAGAAACAAATGGATCGGACTTTTCGGCGGCTGGATCGCCCTTGCCATCTGTGTGCCTCACGCCGTTGTTGTGTCTCCTCAGTTCCTGCTGCCTTTGCTGTGGCCCATAGCTGTTATCGTGCCGGTGCTGGGATTTTTCTTTGTGGACTACCCCGCCGCCCGTGCCGTGGGGGGATTGCTCATACTTTCAGGCTACAGCCTTGTGCATTATACATTTGACTTTCACACCCCCGGCGCCCCCGCCTTTGCGGTGCTGGGGTGGCTGACGGGGATCGCCGGTATCTGGATTTCAGGAAAACCTTGTGCCATGCGTGATTATTTCCGCCTTGTTTCCGGCAGACGGTCTTACCGCTTTATCTGCGGCGCTCTTTGGAGCGTTGCCGCACTTTTTGCCCTCTGGGCGCTTGTGATGACCCGTGACGGAGGTGCTTTATGAGCTTTGATCTTGAAAAATTTGCCGCAGAGTGTCATGTCACCGACCCTGCCGCTTTCGCCCGTAAGTGCGAGGAGCTGCGGCAGCTCCTTGAAGAAACCAATAAATATGTCAATTTGACCCGTATCACAGGCAAAGAGGAGTTCGACCTCAAACATGCCGCCGACTCTCTTGTGATCGTCAAGTTCTTCCCGGAGGTCGCCTCTGAGCCTTACCGGATCGCCGATCTGGGGTGCGGCGCAGGATTCCCCTCGCTGATCCTGGCACTGGCGTATCCTCAGCTTGAGATCACCGCCATCGACAGCACGCAGAAGAAGCTCCGATTCGTTGAAAACGCAGCCCGGACTCTGGGGCTTGCCAATCTGAAAACCGTTCACGGCAGAATCGAGGAACTCAACCGTCAGACCTCTTTCCGCCACCAGTTCGATATCGTGACCGCCAGAGCTGTGGCTGAATCCCCCCTCCTTGCCAAAGGTGCTTCCGGGTTCCCCCGCAAGGGCGGCAGGTTCATCTTTTACAAAACACCGGGGCAGGCGGCAGGTGAATTGCCTGTTCTCGGCAAGCTCTGGCACATGACTCCGGAATTTGAATTGCCCGGGTGCGGACCGAGGGTCATGGTTTTTTCAGAAAAAATCTGATTTTTTTTGAAAAAAGAGTTGCAATTTCAGAAATAATGTGTTATAATAGTACCAGGTAGAAGAAATAATGAACGAATACCAGAAAAACGAAATGTTAGTTGAGGCCGAAGGGCTGATCAAGATCTATCGCGGACGCCAGGTGGTCCGCGGCGTTTCGATCAATGTCAGAGCCGGAGAGGTCGTTGGACTGTTTGGTCCCAATGGAGCCGGCAAAACTACCAGTTTCTATATGGTCATGGGACTTGTCCGTCCCGAAGAAGGCACCGTCAAATTCCGGGGTGTGGATGTCACCCACATGCCCATGTATCTCCGTGCCAGAATGGGCATGGGGTATCTGGCTCAGGAGCCTTCCATCTTCCGCAAACTCACCGTTGAAGAGAACATCATGGCGATTCTCCAGACCCTTGATATCTCAGGCCGTGAGCGCAAAGAACGCTGCGAGGCGTTGATGGAAGATCTGGGATTGACCAAGCTCCGTAACCAGAAAGCCATGACCTTATCCGGCGGTGAAAGACGCCGCCTTGAAATCACCCGTGCCATGGTCACAAATCCGGCGTTCATCATGCTTGATGAACCTTTCAGCGGTGTTGACCCCCTGGCAGTGAGCAATGTGAGAGATATTATTCTGCGGCTTAAAAATGAGCGCAATCTGGGGATCCTCATCACCGACCACAACGTGGGCGATGCTTTGAAAGTGGTCGACCGCGCTTACATCATGGCTGACGGAAAAGTTTTAGTGGAGGGTACAAGCGATTATCTGATCAACGATCCCGAAGCACAGAAAGTGTACTTCGGGAAAGATTACAAGATTTAGGGCATGACCCGGGAACAGGTCCCGGAGTTAATAAAACAGGAGAGTCATCATGAACATTTCCATCATCGGCAGACAGTTCGGCATCACTCAGGCGATCTACGGTTACGTCACTGAGCAGCTCAAGTCCCTTGTTTCCGCCACTCCTCTGAAAGTTACCTCCGCAACCGTTGTTTTCGGTCGTGAAAAGAATCGTTTTTCCACCACGCTGGTCCTGAACTGCAAGTACCACACCCTCAAGGCCGAGGTCGAGAGTTTTGAACTCTACCGCTCCTTCGACGCCGCCGTCGGCAAGGTCGAACATCAGCTCTATGTGCTGACCGACCGTGTCCGTGACCACAGGGGCATCGCCCTGAGAGAGCTGGAAGGAGCCTACGCCGAGTCGGCTATGGCAGGTGAGGAGTAAAAAAATATTTGAAAAAAAACGCCTTTCTGACTGGGGAAGCCGGAAAAAAAAGCCTTCTCAGGCGGGAAGCTGCAACGACCAGGAGCTGCTCCTGGTCTTTTTATTGACACTTATGAAAATTTCCATCGTTACAATCGTCCGCAACGACAGAGAGCATATTGAAGAGACTCTGCGATCGGTCCTCGACCAGAAAGGGGAGGGCTTTGAAGTGGAGTATGTCGTCATCGACGGCGCATCCACGGACGGGACCGCTGAGATCGTCAGGGGATATGCCGGGAAACTGGCTTACTTTGTCAGCGAAAAAGACAGCGGTATCTACAACGCCATGAACAAAGGTATCTCCCATTGCACAGGCGATGTGATCGGCATGATCAACTCAGGCGACCGCTATCTGCCCGGAGCCTTTGAGATCGTGGCATCCTCATTCCGGAACGAAGGGGCTTTGCAGAGCATTTTCTGGGGGGATGTGATCTATCAGCATCAGGGGAGAATCCGCGGATTCCGCGAGGAAAAGCGTTTCATCGGCGCTTTTGCGCCTCATCCTTCCATGTTCGTTCCCCGCAGTATTTATGAAAAGATCGGCACTTACGATGAAAGTTTCCGTTTGCTCGGGGATTATGATTTCATGTACCGTGCCGTCAACGCCCGGAACATCCCGGTCCTTTACGTTCCGGAACCGGTGGCGTTCTACCTCGAAGACGGTCTTTCTGACCGGCACGTCTACCAGTGTCTGAAAGATGAATTGAGAGTCAAACGCCGCTACGGTCAGAACTTTTTTGCCGCTTACGGCGCCTTTGTGCTTAAAGTCCTGAAAAATCTGCCCCGCATTTTCAGGAATTGGCGGGGATAAAAGCTCCCTCTTTTCTTGACAAAGGCTGCTGATGATGCTATCTTATAAAGTTGTCACTGCAATAATGGAGAAAAATAATGAAATATGAACTTGAAGTCGGCGCCAGAAATGTTGCCGATGCTCTTTCCGCCTGGCGCGGCGGTGCCGATCGTGTGGAGCTTTATGTGAGTCCGACCGAGGGCGCACTCACGCCCAGTTACGGTCTCGTCAAAGAGATGATGGAGGTCAAAAAAGCTACCGGAATCGGTCTGGGGATCTTTGTGATGATCCGCCCCCGCTCCGGGGACCCTCTCTATACCGATGAGGAGTTCAAGGTGATGCTCCGTGATACCGAAGCTCTGTATGATGCCGGAGCCGAAGGCTTCATGTGCGGTATCGTCACGCCCGAAGGTGAACTCGATGTGAAGCGTATGAAACAGATCATCGACAAAGTCCCCGGCCGCCGCTTCACGCTGCACCG
The DNA here is from genome assembly GCA_045654705.1 of Victivallaceae bacterium. Taxonomy (GTDB): domain Bacteria; phylum Verrucomicrobiota; class Lentisphaeria; order Victivallales; family Victivallaceae; genus UBA1784. The sequence continues at coordinate 17,235 of JAZONY010000057.1, read as the reverse complement.
TGGATTTGAGTCTGTGAAAGATCAGTCCAAAGCTCTGGAACAGGCGGTGGATCTGGGGATCGAATTCATTCTGACAGGCGGTCTTATGCCCGGCTATCAGTTTGATTTCAAGCGTCTTATGGCGCTTCACGAACAGGCGGCAGGCAGGATCAAGATCATGGTGGCACTGGGCGGTGCTTTCAAAACCCCCGATCTGCCCCAGCTGCTCATCCCCGGTATGCCCTTTGACTACCACATCGTCAACGGATACCGCCAGCGCAAATCTGAGATGAAATATGTTCCCGGCATGAAGCCCGGGGACGACGATTATCTGATGAAGAATCTGAGTACCGTCGATTATCTCGAAGAATCCACAGTCCGTGAGATCCGTGATATCATGGATAAATATCTTGATAAATAAATTTTGAGGAAAAAATGGCTGATTTCAACTCTCTCGTAAATGATTTCAAAGCTCTGGGCATCAAGCCCGGAATGAGCTTGCTGACCCACTCTTCTCTGCGCCGTGTCGGTCCTGTTGAGGGCGGCGCGGACACCGTGATCGACGCTCTTCTTGAGGTCCTCGGACCCGAAGGCACTCTTATGATGTCCACCGTGGGCGGCAATGTCAACCCCGACCAGCCGGTCTTTGATGTGCAGAATACCCCCTGTACCGTGGGAACTCTCGCCAACGTTTTCCGCAAGCGTGAAGGTGTGATCCGCAGTCTGCACCCCGTCCACTCCATCTGCGCTTTCGGTCCCAAAGCCAAATTCTTCACCGAAGGCCACATCGACATCAACACCCCCTGGTCCCCTGACTCCCCCTACGGCAAACTGATGCGCAACGGTGGACACATCCTCTTCCTGGGAACCAACTTCACCTGCAACACCTGTATCCACGCTCTGGAAATCGAAGCCCGTGTTCCCGGACTTCACACCAAAAATACAAGTGAGCTTTACATCCACGACTACGACGGCAACGTCCGTACCATCCAGCACCACTGGCACTCCCCCAAAAAGGACTACTTCGTGGATATGGAACATGTCGTCGAAGCTGCCGGCGGTCTGAAATGGGGCAAAGTCGGTCTCGGCTTCAGCCGCCTTGTTGATGCGGAAATCCTCCGTGCCACAGTGCTGCCCATTCTCAAAGAGACCCCCGAACTGGTCATCATGCGCCGTTCCGACAACGACTTTATCTGGGAACCCTGATCCACCGGGAACATTCAATAAAAAACTCCGCTGCGGAAAACGTTTTTTCGCAGCGGAGTTTTTGTTTGGAGTGAAACACTTATTTGATGATGATCCTGCCGAAACGTTCAGGGCGGTGGAAGTCGCCGAAAGTGGGACTCCAGCAGCTGTATTCTTCAGGGGCAACGGTCCGTCTGGCGCGGCAGAAGTTCATGCCCCAGATATCGCCGAGGAACTCTTTTGAGCTGTACATGGAACTCAGGGGCAGTTTGACTTCTGCACTCCAGAAATCTTTGCCTCTGAAAGTTTTGACCACAGATTTGGAATCCCAGGGGAGATTCTTTTTCCCATCCTTATAAAAACTTCTGGCAGTTCCGAGAGAGTTGAAAACCAGCTGGAAACATTTTTTGTCAGGGGTGGCAAAGAAAAGATCGATGCAGTTTTCATCCCACACCGGGCTGTCGGGGCGGACTCCGGAATCCTGATTTTTTGCCATCATGGGTTCTTCACAGCGGATACCCATGTAAAGTTCTCCATTGTGCCGGGCAAGGTAAAGATCGGCTCCCACCTTGAAAGGATTGGCGTTGTCTTTATTCAGCTCAATGCGCATGGGTTTGATATTTTTCCAGAAAGCCTCATCAAGTTTGCCGTCCAGCTGGGGCGCGGCGGCGATACGGGTGGTGCTGCCGCTCTTGCGGGCGCTGGAAGCCATCATAAAGGAAAACACATTGGCATCAAAAGGCAGACGATAGGTGCGTTCGGTCCCGGCGGTGTCAGCGGGGGAATTGCCGGGGAGGGGACGGGTTTTCTGAAGCATGGTCTTACGCATCTGAGTCAGTTTCAGCGCCTCTGCCGCAAGTTTTGCATCGGGTCTGGCGGCAACGACCAGTTTGGAAGCGACAGCAAAAAGGCGCACTGTGACCTTGCAGTATTCAAGGTTGTCGATGGCAAGCTGGATCCTTGCTTTCTGCCCCTTGTCAGCGGTCTTGGTGGCGGCGGCTTTCAATTTGGGCAGCCAGTTTTCAGCCAGTCCGGGGTAGACCTGCTGCAGAACGCCGGGATAGCGGGGGACATACCCCATGCTCCGGTTCTCCTGCAAGCCGTTTTTGGCATACTTTTCAAAGCGTTTTTCGATATCCTCGAAGTAGGCTTTCATAACAGGAGCGGCGGTTTTGCCGTAGCAGTCACGCAAGGTTTCTGCATAGAACTTCTCTCTGTCTTTGATGCCGCCCCAGGCGTATTTGAGGAAGAAGTAGTTGTTCAGTGCCGAAGCAGTGTAACTTGTGGTGTTGTTCATATCGATACCGGTCACACCTGCGGCGTAAAGATTGTCGTAAAGCATGGAAATATTTCTGAACTGTCCGCAAGGCAGTTCAAGTCCCCCCATGCCCTCCGGGGTGGCGTAGTAGAAAAGTTTATTCAGCACGCTGCGCCATGCTTTGAGGTTTTTCAAATGGTTGGCGCGGATCTGAGGATTGTAATAACTCAAGCCGCTGTCATTGAGGACCTCCATAATGGTCACAGAAGGATGGACCTTGACCTTGCTCACACCTTCTGCATAAAAGGAGTAGGCATACATGCCGAAGGTCTGGTTGGGGAAGTGTTTTGTGATGCGTTTTGCCATCTCATTGGCATAGGTCATCATACGGGTCGTCATGATACGGCTGCCGTCGGGACGGAGTCCGTCATCAAGAGCCTGACAGTTGGCACATTCGCACATCTGACCGCCGTCGTTGGGGGAAAGAGGAAGCATGGAGGGGCGTTTGCGTTTTCTCAGGTCCTCCATCATATTTTCAGCCATCTGGTCAAGGGCTTTGGGATTGGTGGTGCAGATCTGGAGACCGTGACCATGGGAATAGGTGGCAAGACGGCGGCCGCCCACATAGGCGAAGTATTCGGGGTGTTTGTTGAAGTAGTCCTCTTTTTTGAGATAGTGGAGCCAGCTGTGCCAGGCGCACCAGGAGTTGGTGTGTCCCACCCGGTTGCGGCGCATGAAAAGCTGCATCTCAAGGACCTGTTTTGGCGACATGCCTTTCCGGGTCTGATATCCCAGACGGCGGCTCTCAAAACGGGGAGCGTCAGAGTAGTTCAGCTCTGGCACATCCCAGTCGGCGCGTTTGGGAACGAATTCGCCGAGGTCGCCGGGGAAAAACCAGCGGATGCCCAGTTGTTTTTCCAGAAAGTCCGCCACGCCGAACCATGTTCCGACTCTGGCGCCGTTCGCCCAGTGATTGTTGTAAACATCTCCGGCGGTATCGTTGCCTGAAATATGGATGTCCCGCCCCTGAGTTTTGACCACAAATCCCTCAGGCTTGTCAACGGGGATAAATCCCAGCATAAAGGCAGGACGGCTGCCCTTTTGCGCCTCTTTGACGATAGGGAGCTTTGCGCCCGTTGCCTTGAAAATGTAGGTGCGCAGATCATTGGCGGCAGCCCGGACCACCTGCTGCTGCGCCTTTGAGGAAAGGACGATCACATAGTCAGACTTTCCGTTTTTCACAACGGGGAAAGCTGAAACCAGTGAAACGGTCAGCAGGGTCGAAAGAAATAAAAACGTTTTCATGATACTGCTCCTTATTCAGTAGTTGTCTCTGAAGAAAAATGAAGGATCGTTACTTCCGTTCCATCCGCTGATATAGCGGTGGAGAAAGCCGTTTTCAATGGTGCCGACATGACCGTCGCCGAAAGCCACATTGGTGGTTCTGTATTCGGGATGACGGTATGAGAGGCAGTTGATACCGCTGATGTTGGCACCGCCTGTGATACTGCTCGGCGCAGCCAGTCCCAGGCAGCGGAAATCGCCGATCTCACCCCAGTTGAGACGGGTGCTCAAATGGCCGCCGGTGTTGAATTTCTGGAAATATTCCCCCGTTGCCTGACTGGTGAAATAGTTGATGGAATAGCTGAAGTTGGGCGTCCCGTTTGAAGTGATGTTGGCATGGGCAGGAGAGTTGAAGTCCCTGCGCCCTTTGGGACAGATCGCCAGCTTGGGGAGGGGAGCTGCATGGTTGGTTTCAGTAACGCCCACATAAGCGGCGATGGTGCCGAAGTTGCGGATGTCGCTGAACATGTAGTTGGAACTGTATTTTCCCGTGGGGGCAAAACCTTTGTTGTCATCGGCATAATTGAAAAGAGCGCTGTTGAGTTCTTTCATATTGTTGATACAGCTGGTTGCCATGGCTTTGTTCCGGGCCTGCTGCAATGCCGGGAGCAGCATGGCGGCAAGGATGGCAATGATGGCGATGACGACCAGCAGTTCGATCAGCGTGAAACGATTTCTGCGATTGAGACGGGACTTGAAACTTGACATGGTGAAATTCCTTGAAATTCAGTGTTGAAGCAGTTTGCAATATTTTTTCTCACACATTATATTATATAAGATAACTTCAAAAAGAGGTTTTGTCAAGAGAAAGCTGAAAAAAAGAAAAAAATTGAAAAAAAATCGGTTTTAAACTTGAAAAAAAGTTGAACCGGTGGTATTTTATATGACAATCAGGATTCCAGAAGGTTTTGTGGTGAATTCCATTCCACCGCACCGCATCACCCAAGGATCAAGTAAGAAGCGTAGAGAACGGCGCATCATGAAGCTTGCCACCAATCCGTGTAGCACGGCGGTCCGAAGACCGTCGGGGTTGGGGGAAGGGGAAAGTGCGGCGTGCTTTGCAATTTTATGAAAAGGGTGAAAGAACATGAAAGTCAGAGCGTCGATTAAGCGCAGATGTCAGTTCTGCCAGGTCATCAAACGGAACGGAATTATCCGTATCATCTGCTCGCGCGATCCGCGCCACAAGCAGCGCCAGGGTTAATTCCTCTGGCAGGTGTCAAGTCATTAAAGTTTAACACATAAAAGAACAGGAATCCAAAAATGCCACGTATTATCGGAGTGGATATTCCAGGCAACAAGCGTGTTGAGTACTCCCTGCGCTACCTGTACGGGGTCGGTCCCACCAAGGCGCTGGAAATCATTGAAAAGGTCGGTATCGACCGCAATATCAAGGCAAGCGAACTCACTCCTGAGCAGATTGCCAAAATTACCAAGATCCTGCAGGATGATATCATGGTGGAGGGTGATCTCCGCCGTGCCATTGATGCAGATATCCGTCGTCTCCAGCAGATCAACTGCTATCGCGGAATCCGTCATCGCCGGAAACTTCCCTGCCGCGGACAGCGCACCAAAACCAATGCCCGTACCCGTAAGGGTAAGCGCGTGACCATCGGTGCTATCCGTGACAAAACTCAGCGTCGTCTGGCCGCCAGCGCTAAGGCGTAAGTTTTGGGTAACAGTTAACAATCTCAGGAATTTTATATCATGGCAGAAGAATTGGAAAAGAATGTTGCCGCTGTTGAAGAACAGTCCGCTGAGACTGCTGCTCCCAAACAGCGTGCCAAAAGTGGCCGCCATATTCAGAACGGTATCGTCTACGTTCTGGCGACCTTTAATAATACCAAAGTCACCTTTACTGATATGCATGGAAACGTGCTTTGCTGGTCCACCGGCGGTAAGAATGGTTTCAAAGGCTCCCGTAAGAGCACCGCTTACGCTGCTCAGGTGATCGCCGGCGATGCCGCCAAGAAGGCCCAGCTTTTCGGTATGAAGGAAGTTGAAGTCCGTATCAAAGGACCTGGTGCCGGTCGTGAATCCGCTGTCAGAGGTTTGATCCTCGCAGGACTTGAAGTGACCGTCATCAAAGATATCACCCCTGTGCCGCACAACGGCTGCCGCCCTCCGAAGCGTCGTCGTGTCTGATTGCGGACAGCGAACCAATCGCTTCAGTGCGGATGTCCGAAGTGTTTGTTGAGCTTCGGACACCGAACGACGCAACTCATCAGAGCTGCGTGATTTATTGAAAAACGTGTCCGTAAAAAAATACTGGGGAGGATAACCTAATGAATTGTGAAAACAGATTTCCGATGCCGAAGGCCATCGTGGTCGATGAAGCGACCATGACGGATACTTATGCCAAGTTTACGGCTCAGCCCTTTCAGAGGGGTTACGGTCATACACTGGGCAATTCGCTGCGTCGGGTGCTGCTTTCTTCTCTTGAAGGAGCTGCGATCTGCTCAGTTCGCATTGATGGCGTCAAGCACGAATTCGACTCTCTTGAAAATGTTGTCGAAGATGTGACTGAAATTGTCCTCAATTTGAAGAATGTCCGTCTGAACCTTCACGCTGAAGGACCCAAACTGCTTGAGATCCGCAAGGATAAAGCAGGTCCTGTGACGGCTGCCAATATCATTTGCGACAGTACCGTTGAAGTTTTGAACCCTGATCAGCTGATCTGTACTCTTGACAAAGCATTTCCCTTCCGTGCGGAAATCGAAGTCATCACCGGCAAGGGCTATCTGCCCGCTGAAAAGAATGCAGAGTCCCGTACCATCGGTACGATCCCTGTTGACTGCCTTTTCAGCCCTGTGACCTGGGTCAACTACCAGGTGGGTGCTGCCCGTGTGGGTGAAGAGACCGAAATGGACAGTCTTACTCTTGAAATTTGGACCGATGGCCGCATTTCTCCGCGTAATGCGCTGGAAGAAGCCGCCAGAATCCTGCGTGATCACCTGCAGCCCTTCCTGGGTACTCAGGTCGTTCCGCCGGATGTCAAGCTCAGCGACGAAGAGAACCGCTTGTTCAAGCTCCTGTCTCACGACATCGAATCTCTGGACCTTTCAGTCCGTGCGATGAACTGTCTGAACAGTGCCAATATCAAGCTGCTCTACGAACTGTGTACCAAGACCGAGGGGCGGATGCTCAAATTCCGCAATTTCGGCCATAAGTCATTGGAAGAAATCAAAGAAAAAATCGAAAAGCTCGGATTGGAACTTGGAATGGTTCTCAGCGACAGGCTGGTTGCGGCACTCGATGCCGAAGCTGCCAATGTGCGCGCCGAGTCAGAGGAGAATAAATAACTATGCGTCATAAAGTTGACACTCTCAAGCTCGGTCGCTCCAGCGCTCATCGCCGGGCTATGCTGGCGAACATGGTCAGCAGTCTCTTTTACAGCGGCCGCATTGAGACCACTCTGGTCAAAGCCAAAGCCGCCCGCCGTTTCGCCGAGCGTATGATCACCCTCGGCAAACAGGGAACTCTTCACAGCCGTCGTCTTGCTGCTGCCCGTATGCACGACGAAAACGCTGTCAAAAAACTTTTTGATGAAATCGCTCCTGCCTACACCGGTCGTCAGGGCGGTTACACCCGCATCCTCAAACTGGGTCAGCGTCGCGGTGATGCTGCCGAAACCTGTTTGCTGATGCTGGTCGAGCCTGCCGAAGCTGCTGCTAAAGAAGCTGCCGCTGAAGCTCAGGCCTGATCATAAAACTATCCTGAAAAGGGGAGTGCCGAAAAGCTCTCCCCTTTTTGATTTCATTGTCTGATCTGTCTTATATCTTGTAAAAGGGGGGATTTATGGAACGAGCTGAACTGAAAATCTGGGGAATGCTTGAACGTCGTGAATTTATCAGAGTTGTCGCTTTTGGCGCATCCAATACGCAGCGTTATCTGCCTGGAACTCACTGGTTCGATTATGTCGAAATGGGTTTCAAAAATCAATTCGGCGGCGGATGCGGTCACTTTGTCAACTCCGGTATCAGCGGCAACACCACTCTGGATCTTCTGAACCGTTTCGACCGTGAACTTGCCTTTTATAAACCTGATCTGGTCATTATGACCATCGGCGGCAATGACTGCAATCCTGCAAAAAATATTGATGCCGCTCAGTTCCGCAGTAATCTTATTGAGCTTTCCAACAAGATCAAAGCCCTTGGCAGTGATCTGCTCATCCAGACCTACTACGCCTGTGATCTTGAAATGATCACCCCTCCTGAACGTGCCGAGCTGATGGTCAAATACATGCAGATCGTCCGTGAGGTCGCCGCAGCTGAGAACCTTTTGCTCAACGACAACGATATGCGCTGGGCGCGACTCCGTGACAGCGACATCGAAACTTTCCGTCTGCTCATGCTCAACAGTATGCATGTCAACGATCTCGGCAACCAGCTCATCGGACTTGATCTGCTCCGGAAACTTGAGCTTCCGCTCAGAGCCGACTACCGGAATCAGTGCGCCCCCGGTCTTCTCGCCCAGGCGCTCATGGACCGTTACGGCAATTGATCTCAGAGAGTTGATTTTTTTGTAAATCTTTCGTGATTGCCTCTTTTATGGGGGCAAATCAGCGTAAATTTGTTAAAAAAGTTACATCTTGCTATTGACTAAAACGCCTTTTAGTGGCATATTATATAAATGTAATTTTTACAGCAATTCAGTGAAATATTCTTATTAACCTTTAATATATTTGGAGAAAAAAATGACTAAACGTGATCTGGTGGTAAAAATCGCCCGTGAAACATCTTTTGCGACCCAGAACGAGGTTGCTGAAATCGTTCAGAAAACCCTTGACTACATCTCAGAAGAGCTGATCGCCGGGAATACCATCGAGCTTCGCAAATTCGGTGTCTTTGAAATCAAAGTCCGCAAGAGCCGCAAAGGCCGCAACCCCAACCAGCCCGAAAACGAAGTCACCATTCCCGAACGCGCTGTGGTGAAGTTCCGCGCCGGCAAGGATCTTAAAGAAGCCGTCGAAAAACTCAATACTGCCTCCTTCAAATAATGTGGGTGCATTGCAGATAAATCAATCAATTCACGCCTGACAGAAAGAAAAATCACTTCTTTGTCGGGCGTGGCTTTTATCAGGAGTTCAATCAGGATTATGAAAAAACTTACCCGTAAAAATCTGGTCTTTCTCGGCGCTCCCGGTGCCGGAAAGGGGACTGTTTCCAATCTGATGCTCAAGAATTATCAGATTGCCCACATTTCAACCGGTGACATCCTCCGTGCCGAAGTTGCCAAGCAGACCCCTGCCGGCAAAGAGGCTGAGGCTCTCATGAAGTCCGGTCAGCTGGTTCCCGATGCCCTGGTCGCCGGCATGGTCCGTACCCGTCTTGCCGAACCCGACTGCGCCGACGGTTTCATCCTCGACGGTTTCCCCCGTACCGTTCCCCAGGCCGAACTCCTTGAGAAGGCTCTGGAAGAGCTGGGCACCAAACTGGATTGCGTCGTCTGCTTCGACGTTCCCGATGAAGAACTCATCCAGCGTCTGACCGCCCGCATGAACTGCCGCGGCTGCGACGAGATCTATAACAAACTTTTCAAGAAACCTGCCAAAGAGGGTATCTGCGACAAATGCGGCTCCGAACTCTATCAGCGTGCCGATGACTCTCTCGAAACTGCCAAGTCCCGTCTTGCCGTGTTCCACAAACAGACCCAGCCCCTCATGGACTACTATACCCAGCGCGGTCTGGTTTTCACTCTTCCCAATGCTGACCAGGAAACTGTCATGGCAGCCATTGCAAAAGAGTTGGAATAAGCAAAGGTCCTGTTACCGTGGCTAAAGCCATCGTACATACTCAGGAAGAGATAATCCGCATCCGCAATGCGGCACAGGTCACGGCTCAGGTGCGCGATAAGATCGCCGCTGCCATTGAGCCGGGCATGTCCACCGCCCAGCTGGATGATATCGCTGCCGCTTATATCGCTGAAACCGGCGGTAAAAGTGCGTTTCTCGGTTACTGCGGGTTCCCCGGAAATATCTGCATCTCACTCAATGAAGTTGTGGTGCACGGTATCCGCAGTGCCGACCGGATTATCCGTGAGGGGGATATTGTCAGTATCGATGTGGGGGTGAACATCGACGGTGCTGTGGGCGATACCGCCCGTACTGTTGCTGTCGGTGAGGTGTCGGCGGATGTGAAACGTCTGCTGTCAGGGACCCTTGAAGCTCTTGATGCCGGTATTGCAGCTTGCAAGGTCGGCAACAGAGTGGGACACATCAGTTCCGCTGTCGAAAAGACCGCCCATAAACACCGTCTCGGCGTTGTCCGTGACTATGTGGGCCACGGCTGCGGGATCAAACTGCACGAACCCCCTGAAGTTCCCAACTGGTCCGGCTGGGGTTCCGGTCCGAAACTGGAGCCCGGCATGGTCCTTGCCATTGAGCCTATGCTCAACTTGGGAACGTGGAAGGTCGTTACCGACCGTAGTGACCACTGGACGGTCCGCACATTTGACGGACTTTACAGTGCTCACTTTGAACATATGGTGCTTATAACTGAAAATCAACCGGAGATTCTGACGTGGCCAAAGATGATGTAATTCGTATCGAAGGTGTGGTCAAGGAACTGCTTCCCGGAACTATGTTCCGTGTGGAGATCCAGTCCGGACATCTGGTGACAGCCCATATCTCAGGGAAAATGCGGATGAACTTCATCCGTATTCTGCCCGGAGATGCTGTGACCCTCGAAATGTCCCCCTACGACCTCACCAAAGGACGGATTGTTTTCCGACGGAAATAACGGTTGACAGTCCATTTGCAAGTATAAACTGTTCATCGGGTGATCCCCGGAATTGGACAGTTAAGTTTTCATTTTTATCAACAGGAGTCCAAATTGAAGATCTTAGTCATCAATGCAGGCAGCAGTTCCATGAAGTTCACGCTTTTTGAAATGGAAAAGCAGGCAGTTCTTGCCAAGGGCGTTTTCGAGCGTATCGGAGCTGACAATCCCAATCTGATCTACAAAAAAGCCGACGGCTTCAAGTTTGAACAGGTCATCAAGATCGCCGACCATGTCGACGCTCTCAAAGAGATCTGCAAAAAGCTGGTCGATCCCGAAATCGGTGTCATCGCTGACCTCAACGAAATCGTTGCCATCGGTCACCGTGTTCTCCACGGCGGCGAAAAAATCACCGCTCCCGTTCTCGTTACTGAAGAGATCAAGCAGGTCGTCCGTGACTGTTTCCCCCTGGGCCCTCTCCACAACCCCGCCAACCTTGCCGGTATCGAGGCCTGTGAAGAACTCATGCCCGGAAAACCCAATGTGGCTGTCTTTGACACTCAGTTCCACATGACCATGACCCCCGATGCCTATCTTTACGCCATCCCCTACGAATACTATGAAAAGCATGGCATCCGTAAATACGGATTCCACGGCACAAGTCACCACTATGTGACCCTTGCCACCGCCAAGTTCCTGGGCCTTGAGCTTGAAGATACCAACATCATCACCTGCCACCTGGGCAACGGAAGCAGCATGGCTGCGGTCAAAAACGGTAAAGTCGTCGATACCACCATGGGACTTACCCCCCTGGAAGGTCTGATGATGGGCGGACGCTCCGGCGATATGGACCCCGCAGCGGTCCTCCGTCTGGTCGATCTCGGCATGACCACCAAAGAAGTTGACAACATGCTCAACAAGAAGTCCGGTCTTTTCGGTGTCGGCGGTATCAACTCCGGCGATATGCGTGACATGATGGCTGCTGCCGATTCCGGCAATGAGCGCGCCCAGCTGGCGATCAAGATGTTCGTCCGCCGCATTGTGAAGTACATCGGTTCCTACTATGTGCTGGTCGGCAAGCCTGCCGCTCTGGTCTTCACCGGCGGTATCGGCGAATTCTCCTGCCCCATCCGTAAGATGATCATCGAAGGCATTGCCGCTCTCGACATCAAGGTCGATGCTGCTGCCAATGAAGCCTGCTTCGGCAAGGCCGGTGTTATTTCCACCGCCGACAGCGCCTGGAAGGCTGTTGTCATGCCCACCGATGAAGAGCTGATGATCGCTCAGCACACTCAGAAGATCGTTTGCTGAATCAGAAAGGCGTGAAATTGGAGCGGTAACGCTCCACAACGCCTTTGAGTCCGTAACTTTTCAGTTGCGGAAAAATAAGTCTGAATCCCGTCCCGTATACCGGGTCGGGATTTTTTTCCATTGCGGCAACGTAGGAGGTGTATCGCTTTGAGGTGAGATATGCCGCTGAAACGGCTTCGCAGATGCCCTCGGTGATTTTTGGATCGCTGCCCCGTCCGGCGTGATGATAGAGATAGTCATGGGTCAATTCATGTGCCATGATCTTTGCGGCAGAGACCACCGGCAGGTCGGAAAGGATGTAAAGCGTGCATTTCCATTTGACTTCGGTCCTTTGCTGCCGTCCTTTTGTGTAGGTGATCTTGTTGACATCCACCTTCATACAGCCGAGAGAGGCGGGATCTTTGGAAATCTGTTCCAGTGCCTTTTTGCTCACTTGGCGCAGAATGATCTTGTGGCCCGTGTCAAAGCCGTAGAGTTGTTTCAGGTCACGGCGGAGTTCTTCCATAAGCTGCTGATATTTCTCTGCCGGCAGCACGGCCCGGTAACAGCTGCGGCACTGATTTCTTCCATCTTCAAGAGTCCGCCGGTTGAGGGCAGGGAGCATACAGGAAAAGCAGCGGGGATACTTGCTGCAGCGGGAACAGAAACGGTGAGTGGTTCCGTCAGAAGCCGTACTGAGCATGTATCTGCCCTGGGGGAGTTCTCCGCAGGCGGAGCAGCTGAACTTTGCCGCCAGACAGCCTCTGGAGCAGAAAGATCTGTTTTCAGCCGTGTAGGGCAGATGGCGCGCTCCCTTGCCGCAATGGGCACAGATTTTCACTTCGGCATGGAGCAGGGCGCAGATGAGAAGCAGCAGCAGAACAAGTAAATTTTTCATAGCAAGATAAACTCCCTCTTCTTCAGGTTTGGTATTAATATAATATCGGTGCGGATATATTGCAAGTTGAAACTTTTTTTGATTCACTTTTACTTGAAAAAAAACGCTTTTTGCTGTATATTAAGTACATTGCTTTTTTTGCATCATTTTCTAATAAGGAGAGACAAGATGTCTGCAATCGAAAAGTTTGCCGAGCGCGCCCGTTCTGTGGCACGCACCATCGTTCTGCCCGAAGGTCAGGACCCCCGTGTTGTTGTCGCCGCCAACAAGGCGATGGAAGAAAAAGTTTGCGCCAAAGTCGTCGTTCTGGGTACCGAGGCTGAAATCGCTGAGGCCTGCGCCAAAGCCGGTGTCGCCGAGCGCAAATTTGAATCCCTGGATTACATGGCTTCCCCCCTGCTTCAGGAATATGCCAACCAGCTTTACGAAAAGCGCAAAGCCAAAGGTCTGGAACTGGAAAAAGCTGTGAAAATGATGTCCAACCGCATCTATTTCGGCGCTATGATGTGCAAAAACGGTGCTGCCGACGGTCTGGTCGCCGGAAGTATCGCTTCCACCGCTGATATGCTCCGTGCTGCGTTCCACTGCATCGGTACTGCCCCCGGCATCAAGAGTGCCAGCAGCACCTTTGTTATGGATCTTGCCGAACCCACCGAATCCGGTGACGATGTTCTGCTTTTCTCTGACTGCGGCGTGATCCCCAACCCCGATGCCAACCAGCTGGTTGATATCGCCATGGCGACTGCCAAGACCTACCGTTCACTTCTGGGCAAGACTCCCAAAGTGGCATTCCTTTCCTTCTCCACCAAAGGTAGCGCCGAAGATGATCTGCTCATCAAGATCCGCGAAGCCTCTGCTGAATTCGCCCGCCGTGTCGAAGAAGGCAAGCTGGATATCCTCTGCGACGGCGAACTGCAGGCTGATGCCGCTATCGTTCCCAGCGTCGGCAAAGCCAAGGCTCCCGGCAGCCCCGTTGCCGGACAGGCCAACGTTCTGATCTTCCCCGACCTGAACGCCGGAAACATCTGCTACAAGCTGGTCCAGCGTCTGGGCAAGGCTCAGGCTTACGGTCCTGTTCTTCAGGGTCTTGCCATGCCTCTGAACGATCTTTCCCGTGGTTGCTCCGCTGACGACATCTACGGCGAAATCGTCATCACTGTCTGCCAGTCCATGTAATTGGCAGCCGAAAAAAAGCTCCTTCCGTGACGGAGGGAGCTTTTTTATTGCCGGGAGGCGGGAATGTTGCAGAAACGATTACCTTTTGCACCAGATGTTTTCAGCATCCGTGACGGGGAGTTCCACATTTTTGCCCCCGACGGTGAGTTTCAGGAGCGTTTTGTCAAGGGAAATGCCGCTGACGGTCACGGTGTCGCCGGGATTGAGGGGCGTTTGGGGGGAAGCGTTCAAATTTCTGCTGAAACGGTCGATAAGGGCAGATTCACCCACTGAAAGCTCTTTGAGCGTGCAGTAACGTTTGCCCTCGGGCTGTTCCAGATTGCTCATGGCTTCGGTCAGATAGATTTGAAGCGCAGCGGCATCGGCACGGCCGGTGATGGCATCCGAAAAAAGAACGAAACGGGCGATCGTGTCTTCATCGACGACATGTTCCAGATGACAGGCGGTGTCGGCGGCTTTGGCAGGGGAAAGTCCCAGAATGTTGGTGAAAAATCCTTTCAGCACCTTGTGGCGGTGGATGATTTCTTCAGCCACGGCACTGCCCGTTTCTGTAAGGCGGACGGGGTAGTGGGTGTTGTAGATGATGTAACCCATATCCACCAGCTGCCGGAGCGCTTCGGTGACGGAGGGCATCTTGACATTGAGCTTTTCTGCGATCTCCTTGGAATGGGCGTGGCCCTCTCCGGCGCAGAGTTCTGCGATCGCCTCAAGATAATCTTCCAAACTGGCTGAAAGTTTTTTTGCCATAAATTTCTCCGTCAAAGGTGGACATGTGTAACTGTTTCAATCAATATAACACACTATCGTGAAAAGTCAATCCTTTTTTCCGGAAATTATAGAGAAAAAAGCACAATGCTTCCCAAATTTCATGCTGCACTGTGGCTTTTGAGAACTGCCGGAGAAACTTCGCTCCGTTTTAATTAAATGCTTGCCTGTTTTTTTTTATAATTTCAGAGTTTGATTTGAAAATGAAGAGGATTAGCACTATATTACAAGATTATCCTGAATGAATGAGAAAATGCTGAATGATGAATATTGAAAATATGTTGTGCTTTCCCCGGTGGAAAAGGTATTTTAAGAACTCTTTTACAATCACCTCTTTTGCATTGCACTTTGTTGAAACATTATGAAACGTCCGGATGAGAAACTCCTTGCTTTGCAGCGGCAGGGACACCGGGAAAGACTGCGCCAGCGTTTTCTCAAAGATGGTATCTCTGCATTGCAGGACTATGAGATATTGGAGTATCTGCTGGGGATGCTGATCCCCAGACGGGATGTCAAGCCCATCGCCAAAGCTCTGATCGAAAAGTTCAACGGCTTTACAGGTGTCCTTGATGCACCTGTGCATGAGCTGGAAAAGTTCGGTCTGACCAGCCGTGTGGCGGCAGATCTTGCTTTTTTACGCAGTGTGATCACCTTCTTCCAATATGAAAAAGTCGCTGAACGCCCTTTTCTTGAAAATTCAGAAGCGGCGGTCCGCTATTTGCAGGCGAAACTCGGCAGCTGCACCAAAGAGACCCTTATGGTCCTCTATCTGGACTCCGGAAGAAAAATCCTCGGCATCTGGGAACATGCCGGAACTGTCAACAGTGCCAGTGTTGCCCCAAGAGAGGTGGTGGAACGGGCGCTGATCTATCATGCCGCCGGTGTGATCATGGTCCACAACCATCCATCGGGCAGCTGCAAGCCCTCTGCCGCCGATATCGAATTTACCAGAAGCATGTACAATGCGCTTGAAATTTTCGGCATCCCGCTTCTTGATCATCTGATCGTGACCAAAGGAAGTTTCCGCAGTCTGATGAAATAAAAGAGGGCGCAACAGACGTTTTGAACAGTCGTTGCGCCCTTTTTGTCTCCTCTCACGGAAGGAGAGGGCATTTTATTTGAATGCTTCGGGGTCAAGTCCGATCTTCTTTTTCAGAAGCTCGGGATTCCGGCTGATAAAGTCGGTGATGACCCAGGGGGTGTAGCTGTTGTTGACCTTGCCCAGTTCAATGGGACCGTTGATCTTGGCCAGTTCCAGAGCCTCTTTGTTGTAGTGCAGAGAACGGGTGATGCTTGCCTGAGTCAGCTGGGGAGCTGTTTTGAACTTGACCAGCCCCTTGGGGAGGATCTTGAATTTGGGATCGGCGAAAATGGTTCCTTTTTCATCGGCTCCCGCTTTGCGGAGCATTTCAAGATTGCACTTTTTCCGGTGAAGATCGCCGTGTTTGCGGGTGTAACCCACAATGGCACGGTGTTCCGGGGGCATACGCAGATAGTAGGCGTTGTTCCGCATTTTCAGCGCTTCAAGAGAAAGAACCGAGAAGAGAGATTCGGAGTGCTTGGCAGGAACATTGTCCACAAAGATATTGTTTTCGACGGTGGTTTTTTCGTCAGCGTGGCAATGGGCGTAGAAGTGGTTGATCTGGTTCACATACCAGACGCAGTTCCGCACCGTAAGATCGGGGCAGCGGTAGAAAGATGCACCGTGGAATCCACGGATGATAACGCAGTTTTCAACCGTCAGTTTGCGGGTGCTGTGAGCCATGATGAAAGCCGGCGTGTAACCATTGCTGCGGCCATCCTGAAAACATCTTTTAATGAGGATATCACTGCCGCCGTTGAGCTTGATACAGGCACCGGTGGTGTCGTTGAGGTGGCGGAACGTCAACCCGTCGATGACCACGTTGGTGACATTTTCAAGAGTGATGCCGGTCATGATCTTGCGGAATCCGTCGATGACTACAGTCCCGGGCTTGAAGGCACGCAAAGTGAGAGGAGCGTTTTTGTCGCCGCCTGAACGGAAGATGAGGGATTCACGGTAGACACCGGGCATGATGGTCACAGTGTCTCCGGCAACAGCCTGATCGAGGGCTTGGGCGATGCTTTTCCAGGGCTTGGCTTTGGAGCCGTCGCCACGGTCGTTTCCGTTGGATGCCACGAAAAATTCACGGGCACTGCGGATTTTGGCAGGAAGTGTGAACTCCTGAAGGGAGCTTTTGACAAGCTCTCTGGGTTTGAACTCATCCTGCAAATCAAGTTCCGTGTTGCTGTGGACTTCACGCAGAGGTGTCCGTGAGGCGATATAGAAATAGTAGCGTTTCCCCGGAGTCAGTCCCGTCAGTGTGGCGCAATGATAGCTTCCTCCCTGCAAAGTGCTGCCGATGCGTTTGCCGCAGGTGGGATCGGCACCCCAGCGCAGTTCGGAACTCACATCGCTCTTGTCGGTCCACCATTCGATATTGGCGGTGGTCCCGCTCATGGAGCGGATGAAAGGTCCGGTAATGGCGGTGGGACGGGCGGAACGGCTCAGACGGTAAGGTCCGATGGGAAGTCCGTCAAATCCTCTGCCCGCAAAGGCATGGAAGTTTTTGAGGGTGAAGTCGCCCCCTTCGGCATTGACA
>JAZONY010000056.1:0-23746 GCA_045654705.1 Victivallaceae bacterium | reverse complement strand
CAATGCCTATAAGACTTATAAGACTTATAAGACCTATAACCAGCCACCCATGGCAAAGCGAGCGCCAAGTTATCGCCCCTATCATAAGTTTGCGGTGAAATCACTCACAACCTCAAGTATGACCAAACAAAAAAGGTTTAGTCACACTCTCAACCCCTCAGTACTGGAAAGCCGTCTGTTTGTGCATGAGTGTCTGGTGCGGCACTTTGTCGGACTTGTCGGACATGTCGGACAAGTCGGACTTTATTGGTGTGCCGCAGGTGCCAAAAAAGAGGGTGCACTTCACACTGATGCCGCAGGGCTTTTTATACAGCTTCCCGATATACCTTTTATTTACCGGTTCCGATCCCGTAGATCTGATTGATGTGGTCGATGATCATGCCGACCGCAACAACGGTAAGCAGCAGTCCCATAAGGGATTCCAAAGCGTTCAAAGGCTTTTGACCGAGGCGTGCTGATATCTTTTTTCCTCCGAGCAGGATCAACATCTGAAGAGTCCAGGCTATCACCAGAGCAATAAGATTTTCATACATATTTCCGGTCTGTGTAACCAGCATTGCAATAAGTCCGGGGCCGCAGATCAAGGGGATCGCAAGCGGCACGATGTAGGGTTCTTTTTCCTCTGTGACATCGGTTTCAGTAAAGGAAGAAAAGACCATCTTCAGCCCAATGATAAAGAGGATCAAACCTCCGGCGATCCCCAGTTTATCTCCGGAAAGATTCAACAGTTTCAGGATCATCCCCCCGGCGAACAATGTAATGATGATCGCAATAAGGGCAAAAACAGATTCCCGTAAAATGATGTGGCGATATTCTTTTGCCGAATTCTTTTTCAACATAACGACAAACACCGGCAGATTGCCGAATGGATCCATCAGCATCAAAAACAACAGAGCCCTTGAAAAAACAGACTCAAAACTCATGATTTTTTTCCTTTCAATAAAAGCACTGGAATGTGTAACATATTTTTTTGTGAATTCTTTAATATTCCGGCAATTTTCCGGATGTAAGTTTTTCAACTCTGCGCCGGATTTCATTCAATTGGATTCCGGAAGTTCCGTAACACTTTCAGGTAAGTTTTTGCCGGGGCATAATATAATACAAGTTACGTTTTTTTTCAAGTTCCGCTGAAAAACGCCCCGGGACCGCAGCGGAGTTTCTCCCGGGAGAATTTGAAAGCGGAACAAAAATATGGCAGCAAAACCTGAGTCCGCATTTGCAAATAAGAAAAGGTTCTGCTATATTATCAGAACTCAGCTTAGTTGGATCGTTTCCAATCAATAACAGAAGTGGTGTATATTTATGAATTACTATGGCGAACAACGACTGGCACTGCGTGCCAATCTCCACACCCATTCCACCTTGTCAGACGGCAGACTTGCTCCGGAAGAGGTCATCGAAGCCTATGCTTCAGCCGGATACGATGTTCTGGCGATGACCGATCATCATCAGGTCAATGATGTGACACAGTGGGATGATCACGGTATGATCATCATTCAGGGGGCAGAACTTCACCCCATCCTGGCTCCCGGACGCTGCAAGTGGCACCTCGTCGCTCTGAATCTGCCGCTGGATTTCAAATGCCTGAGACCCTTTGAAACCGGAGAATCCGCTCAGGAAGTCATCGATGCCGTCGCCGCTGCGGGGGGCATCACCTCTGTCGCCCATCCTCATTGGTGTGCGTTCAGCTCCGCAGATATCAAGGAACTGAAAAACTACTATTCCATGGAGGTCTACAACACGGAATGTGAATATTACGGCAGAGCGTACAGCGAACAGACTTGGGACGAACTCCTCGCCGCAGGGCAGAAAGTCGCCGCAGTTGCCGTGGATGACATGCACCGCAAATGTACTCTTTTCGGCTCCCGGACCGTTATCTGCGCCAAAGAACGCACGCTTCCGTCAGTGATGGAAGCGCTGAAAAAAGGAGAATTTTACGCCACCCAGGGACCTGAATTCCACGCACTCACCTTTGACGGCAGCAAGATCCGCGCAGAATTTTCCGAAGCGGCCCGTTGTTCCCTGGTCCTCAAACAGAGCGGCAAATGCCTGATCATCCCCGGGCAGGACGCCCCCGGCACCTCAGCCGAATACGACCTGACCGCCCACCTCCCCGCCGGAGGCTACGCCCGCTGGAGCATCTCCGACGCCCAAGGCCGCCGTGCCTGGAGCAATCCGATCTACTTCTGACCTCCCCCCGGGGTAAACCACCACCTTCCACCGGTGCTTTACCCCGGCAAATAGAAACGCAATACCAACAAGCCCCTGAAAACCCGGGGGCTTTTTATTTTTGGAAAACTCTTTTAGCAGCTTTTCCCGTGATCCGGCAAGTTACAGCATCAAAGCTGCCGCCAACGATTCCGCCGACGACAGGAACCATCTTGGTCAGATTGACAATACCGCGTTCTCCGGCTTTGGTAAGCTTAAAATCGAAACCTGCCGTGCTTCAGGCAATGGCGGTCAGCACGTCAATACTACTGATTCTGCGGTCCGAGTTATTCATTTGCCTACTGGAACAGAAGCAAATGCCAGTGAAGAGCGTTCTCAAACCCGTAACAAAGCATTGGCAATATTGCGTTTGCAGGAAAAACTGCATCTGATAACCGAACAACGCCAAGCCGCCGAAAAATAAGCTCCCCCTTTCCCCTTGTCACGGCGTAGTATTACGAAGCCGGAAAACCTTTTTCAGCACAACACTCTTGCAAATTTTTGCAAAAGTATTGTGCCGCTTAAAAGTTTAAGAAAAATATGAATCTCCCCATATCGGGAACATAGCCTTTCATAAAAGAAGCGACTGTCGCTCAATGCGGTAGAAAGAAAAGCTGATATAAGGAAATTTTTTGGGAGCATCGGAAAACTTTTCGTAGGAAAAAACAAAAAACTTGTCAGGATTTCAAATCAGCAACGATTTAATAGATGAAAGATTCATCCGTAAGAGGCGGAGCAATGGAATAAGTAAAATAGAAAAGTAAAACAAAATGGATTACATCGACACAATTTTTGACTGGATCAGCGACATAGATTGAAACTTATGTCAGGATTTGAAAAACACAACGATATAATAGGTAAAAGATTCTTCTGCACGGTGCGGTGGAAATAAAAACTAAATAGGAGAATAAAATAAAATGACGAATTTTCAACTCGCAAAAGCATTCAAAAACTCAGTACAAACCGGTGAAATTATTGACTTGCTGCGTCGGGCATCCATGCCCAACATTCCTACAGCGACAATGGGAGGACATGTGTTCTGGAATGATCTGACAGAATGCAATGGCTGGCGTTTGCAGAAAAATATGATAACCCAGCATTGCCGGATTCTGGATTCCAATGATGTCCGGCGTGCCTGGGGCGGTGATGATGCCATGGAAAAATTGTTCGGAAAAATCTTGAAACGATAAAAAAAGTTGTCAGGATTTCAAAAGAGCAGCGATATAATAGATGTAAATACTCCGCACGGTGCTGGATGAAGGGTAAATCAAACTAATATAAGGATTTGAAAAAAAATGAAGAAAACAATCTCAAACAATGTCGGAAATGTTGGCAAGCACGCTTATGAAGCAACAGTCAAAGTTCGTGCAATCAACCGCGCAGGTAATTGCAATAATCTTAACGGACATATTCTTGAAATAATGGGGGCTGACAAAACCAATCTCGCTCCGTTTAATGGATTGGAAGAAACTTTGACAAAATCAAAAACGGCAACTGCAGTTGATTCCGTTGTAACAAAAGGAGGAAAAATCGCACATCGCATCCAGTACAAAGATACGGCAAAAAGTATTGGAGACACTGTTCGGCGGGTCAAAGATGGTCAGTATAACAGTGTTACACTTAAAGGAACTTCGGAAACGGCCAAGGTTTTCAATGAGTATGCAGCCAAGCATGGCATCAAAAAGACCATGCAAGATACCGGAATAAGTTCCAATACGACAAAATCTCTTGCTCGCAGTTGCGGTGCTGCTAAACAGGTATCATTGCTCAAAGCTGCCGGAACAGCAGCCAAATCAGGGGGAGTTGTTGGTGGCGCAGTTGCAGGTGGTATTTCGATTATTTCCAACACGATCGCTGTTGCTAATGGCGAAAAAGATTTTGGAGATGCGGCTTGTGAGGTCGTGAAAGATACTGCGGGCGGAGCTGTTTCCGGCGCTGGTGCCGCTGCCGCGGCAAGTGTGACAGGAGCTGCAACAGCATCTGCTATTGCCGGCACTGCACTTGCAGGAACTGCAATCGGTACAGCGTGTGTCGTTGTAGCTCCGCTTGCGGTTGCTGTCGGAGTCGGATGCATCATTACAGGACTTTGGGATGCAATTTTTGATTGATCCCCCAAGCAATATAAAATCAATATTTTCAAAATCAACCGGGGATATATATCATCCAGGGCTGATTGTCAGGAGTATAAATTTATGAATATCAAAAAAAATAATACAATTTGGGAAATGCCGGCAACCGTGGGGCTACCGGCAATTACAGCGATTCAGGCAGCATCAGAAGAATCTGGTAAATATCAGCTTTGTTTTGCCAAAGATGAAAATTGTACTCTTGAAAAAATCATTTTTACCCTTGATGAAGATACCGCCCTTGCAGCAAGAATACTGGTTAGAATCCTGCTCCGCCTCAGGATCGCTCCTGAAGCTGCGTTGGAGACTGCAAAAAAGTTTTATCGGATGACGAAAGAATTCCCAAAGGGGAATTACTCCGTAAATTCATCATCCAATGCCTGAAACTCTTTGTTGGTCTGATAGATAAAGCGACACATTTCATCTTCAGCCATTTTTTCAATGGGATGCTCTTCTGACAATTCTTTGACGATTGCCAGAAGTTTTTTTTGTGTCCGGCTGCAGATCTGATTGACGTTGGCTGCGGTCAGATCAAATACCTGGGCTACTTCCGGGCCTTTTTTGCCGCGCATCTTTACCTGGAAAAAGACCTTATATTGAGTTGTGTCCATTTCTTCTTTCAGGTCCTGCAGAGCTTCACGGAGTATGAAATACTGCCAGATCTTATTAATGTCTTCATCGGGTGCTGAATCTTCCTCTTTTTCCCGCAGTATATCAAGTTGTTCCGGTTCAGTTGCATCAAATTTGGAACGGCCCTTTTCCCGATATATATCGGCTACTGAATTTGAAATGATCCGGCTGAAATAGTCACGGAATCTTCCATGAGTTCCGTGTTTGCGGGCATAAATGATCTCTGATTTTTCGCCTTTGGCGATTTTTTCAAAGACAGCCAAAATCTTACTGAAAACACAGGAAATCAACTCTTTAATCTCTTCGTTATTCAAACCTTTTTTGCGGCCGACGGCAATAACCAGAGGACGGTATTTGTTGAAGAAATAAGTTGCATCTTCTTCCGTATAAGATCCATCTTGAAAACGATCGATAACGGAAACACGGGTCAGCAATTTGGATTTGTTCCAGGGAGCATTCAAAAAATCGTTGTCACTCATTGTTATTTCCTCAGATTGTTATTTATTTTCTATCAATTTTTTATTGCCGTCAATGAAACAGTTGCTGAATATTAATAAAATATCAATACAGCACCAGATACCAATACCGCCAAAAGATAAAAGCATCATTGCCCCTGTGATTTTCATACCGGCATGGAATCTATGTCCTCCAAATATACCAAGCAAGATAGCATATTTCAACATTTCTGATTTTGTCAAACTGGAAACTTCTGGATGGCTTTTCAAAATTTTACGGCAATACAGCAACTCAAATGGCGGACACAAGAACATGCAAACAGAAACAAAATACATATAACATATCTGAACGACATTCAAATCGCCAAAACCTTTCTGCAGCTGCATTTTAACCGCAGAAATAAAATACAGTGCGGCAAAAACAAAAAGACCGATCGCAAAATTTTTCAGACCATTGTAATTGCAAGATTGTACGTTAGCATGAATATAGGTTTTGTCGTATGCAGTTAATTCTTCCTTACTTTTACTTCCATGCAGACACTTGAGAAAATCCTCTGCGGAGTGGATCGTTACATCATCAAAATTATCCTGATCCAGTTTTACAAGTAAATTCTGTAATTTACTTTCTTTTTCCCCGCTAATGGTTGCATCAATGTAACGATCTTTGGCTTTTGCCGGATTATTCATTCCAGTCAATGCACATTGTAAAGTGATACCCAATGCGTAAAAATCACTTTCTCGGCAAGGCGTCTTAATTCCTTTTGAAATGTAATCAGGAACATAGCCGGGAGTATATCCACAGGAGACCTCATATTTTGTCGTTGTAATCAAACCGACATCGATCAAAACCGGTTCGCCTTTAACAAAGATGATATTATCGGGTTTTATATCCCGATGGATCAACTTATCCGGATGGTTGTGCAGACAAGCAAGAGCTTCTGCAATTTTTTCTGCGATGGAATATACTTCATCGGCCGGAAGTGCTCCTTTGGATATCCGAAAAGCAAGAGTATCGGCAACATATTTTTGCTCTGATCCGGCATTGTCTGCTCGATCCATTGTATAATAGAGCTTTCCCTCGTGGTAATCAATATGTTTTATTTCAATCAAATGAGGATTCCGGCAGTCAGAAAGCTTTTTCAATCCGTCAAATTCTTTTTTACTCTTGCCCGCATCCAACGCTATTTTAAGAGCAAATTTTCTCCCCGCCTTATCTTCTGCAAGGTACACTTCGCCAAAGCCGCCAACACCGCAAAATGCAGTCAACGTATATCCTCCGATAATATCTCCCGGAGAAAATTTGGGGCTGTTTGACATAAAGGACACCTCATAAGTTAATCAAAATCATCGGTTAATATAACACAAATAATCTCTTATTTCAAACAGAATTCTCAATTTCCAGACATATTTTTGTCAGGATTTCAAAACAGTAACGATATAATGAGTGAACAAACCACTGCACAAGGCGGCGGGGAATAAAAACAAACATAAGGAAAAAGAAAAATGCACTTGGAAACAATTTGGGAAATCATCGGCGGTATCGGCAGACTTTTCTGAGAAAATTATAAAAAAGTTGTCAGGTTTTCAAAACAGCAACGATATAATGAGTGAACAAACCACTGCACAAGGCGGCGGGGAAAAAAAACAGTAAGGGAAAGGAGGAAATTATGTTGGAGTTTATTTGGGATTGCATCGTCGAAGTATTCAGAAACGGCGATCAGCGCTGAGTCAGAGTATGACATAAAATGACATAGGACAAATGTTAAATTAACAGTAAAACTGAAATACAAAAAAGGAGTTTGAATTATGGGATTTTTGGATTCTTTCGTGAAAAATGTGTTCTGTGATGTGGTCAAACCTCGCCCCGGTTCGGTGCTGAAAGTGGCACTTCCTTTCGGTGCAGATCATACGGGCATTTACATCGGTAATGACGAAATCGTGGAAGTTACCAACATTGACGGTGTTGCAACAATACAGATCGTTTCCGCCGAGGAGTTTATCGAAGGTGACGGATGCGCCAGGATCGGTGCATTCATCTATGTCGCCTGCAAACAGGACCGCAATGGAAATTGTATCGCCATGGGCAGCAAAGATATTGCCGAACGTGCCAGAGCTGCGGTCGGACAAACCAGCAAATATGATCTGATCTTCAACAACTGCCACATGTTTGTTGAGTATTGCATCACCGGCAAAAGAAGTGATCTTTCCGGTATCCTGCTGGGAGTTGAAAATGCGTTGGATGATAAATTTATCGAATGCAGTTATGAACGGCTTGCCGATATGTGGCGTTCTACCGGAGAAAGCCGGGGAAGCAATCCCAGCTTTTACGATAGTATTGATGATGAGATGCAATGGGAGTTCGAGGAACTGCTGGAAAAAGCAGAAAATGGAGATACAGAATCCCAATTTCAGGTTGCAGAAAAATATCATGTCGGTCTCGGCACTGAAGAGGATGAATCCGAAGCTGTCAAATGGTATAAAAAAGCCGCATTGCAGGGGCATGTGGAAGCCATGATGAAGCTTGGTCTGATTTACTATATTGGAGGAGATGGTGTTCCGGAAGATGATGATGAATCAAAAAAATGGTACAAAATGGCGGCAAAAGCCGGAAACAGGGAGGCAAAAGAAAAAGTGAAATATTTTGACTGATATACCATTGTAATTTGCACGAAAAATCCCCGTCTTGAAGATGGGGATTTTTTTGCTTACCGCTGCAATTATTGATGTTTTATGAAATGGGTTACAATTATTTTTGTCTCCACTTGGTTCTGAGTTCTTCAATGCGTTTTTCAATAAAGCCCGTCATCCGCAAGTTGTGCTCCATAGGAGCCATACTGCCGCCGTTATATTGGCTCGGCTTTTTTGCTTCGGCATCGGCACGTTTTTCCCATGCTTCACAATCTGCCGTAAACGCTTTTTCTAGTTTGTCATAATTGGACTGGTTCCAGATACGATATTCCAGCAAATGCCGTTCTATATTGGCAAGTTCCACCATATATTGACTTAAAATGTTTATTTCGCTTTGTGTCATGGCATTATTTATGAGATAATGTTCCAGACGGTTTCGGGTCGAACTCAATTCATCTTCAGGAAGCCGGGTGGCACATCCCGTTACGGTCAACAAAATCAGAACACTGAATATGATCTGTTTCATCTTTTTCTCCTATTGTTAAAATTGCAAGACTGCGGTCATCATTGCCCCGGGGATCCTTACTCCAGCGGGAACCTGTCAGGTAATCAAGAACATCCTGTCGGCGCAATACATCACTTTTCAAATCATCAAACATCTTATTGAAGATCGGTCCGGGGATCATGCTTGGCAGTTGGAACATCAAATATTCCGGACCGTCGCTGGTGATAGCGATACCGTCAATATCGCAACTGGCTATCAAGCGGCTGTGATATGTGTTTTTGACCTCATCGCCGTACCGCAGAAAGGTTGTCTGATTGTCGAACTCTCCTTTGTCGGGTTCAAAAACACAGAAACACTCTCCATTTTCCCTGACGGTGATTGCTCCATCCCCCACTTGAAAAAAACCGCACCGCTCTTTTCCCCACACCGCAAAGGCTATGGTGAAGTCAAACTCTTTTTCCGGCAAATCAAATCTTTCTGCAAGTTCGATTTTCTTCTGGCAGACAGTACGGATCATCAAATCACAGAAACGGTTCCAGCGATTGTCGTTCCACTTTTCACTGTCAAGGATGGCGGCAAGCAGATCCTCCAGCACGGCACATTGACTGCGGAAGGCTTCCACCGCCGCTTTCGCGCCGTAGTGGGAATGAGTGGCACTGCCCCTGCCGTCACAAACAATGAGACAGGGGCGGTGATCGCACCAAACGCCGCAGGCATCCTGACAGGGGCGTTCGGTGCGGATGTGTCCGTTGCCGGGAATGGAAACTGCGTGATACGCAAATTTCATTCACACTCCTCCTCTTCAGCGGGCGCAGGAATTCCGGCAAGGTCTGCCCAGCTGGTCACATTGCCCAGACGGACATTATCCTGTTCGGCAACGGAACTGGCAGAAACGCTTTTAAGTAAATCGGTGAGCCACTTGAAGAACTCCTTGAAGCACAACCCTTTGAGTTTCACCGGTCCGGGACGCTCCGGCAAGATCTTCCGCAAAGTATCAAAATCAGCCTCTTCACCGATGCCGATACCGATATACTGCAGTTTTCCCTCATCGCCGAGACGTTTCATTGAAGCGGCGGCACTTTCGTAATCATCGTTGGGACAGCCGTCCGTCATAAGAACGATCCACGGCTTGTAACTTGCGATGCCTTTTTGTTTATACAAACGACGGCGGGCTTTGAGTTCAGAGTCAGCCAGTTTCAAGGCTTCGCCAAGGGGGGTACTGCCAGCAGCCACCAGTGCGGGAGGCATATCGGCAACATCACACACCGGAGCAAAGGCAGAGGCGATTTCAGCACTCCCGCCAAAGGTGATGATCTCCAGTTCCACGCTCATACTGGCGGTTTCATCGTCGCTGGTCTCTTTGAGGAACTGATCAAAACCGGACTGCAATTCCCGGAGGGGCTGACCTGACATACTGCCGGAGGTATCCAGCAGCAAAATCACCGGACAGCGGGGGGCGGGATTGGTCACATCGAGGTTGTTGCTTTCTGCGTAGTCGTTCATTTGTTTTTTCTCCTTACGTTTTCCGGGCAAATCGCCTGTTGATTTTTGTTGGTGCTTTTACGCATTATTTCTATAAAATTTTCTAATTCAGCTTTCAAATCTCCGATCAAGGGGCGTTTCATCGGGTCTTTGTAGCCATCTACAAACATTTTTACAAAATATTCTTTCAGAGATTCCGGCAGCCAGCTGACCGATTTATACCACCCAACGGGCAGACGGACTCCAAGGGATTTATCCAGCGGACATTTGCCCGATTTCAGATTTTCAACGGGATCACTTCCGCCGCATTGGGCGTAGGGGTGAAGTCCCGACATCAAAATCATATAGACCACCACCGCCAGACTGAACCGAACCTGTTCCGGAGTACGCTCCTGATTGAAAAGTTCCGGTTTGAACAAGAGTTCCGGAGCAGTATATTCCGGTGTAAAAGTGCGGGTAAGAAAGGTGTTCTGTTCCTCTCCCGCTCCGGGAATCTGGAAACTGTCGCAGTCGATCAAGGTAACTTTTCCCTGTTTATCAATAAGGAAGTTATCAGGGTTGAAGTCATTGACCAATACCCGATGACGGGCAAGCATCTGCACGGCGTTGACCAGATTGAGGGCAACTTTTGTCACCTGCAGCCGATCCCAGCCGGGAAAAAATCTTTTCACCTGACAGGGAGCATACAATGCACGCAACGTTCTGCCGTTGGCGCGAGGCATGACAAAACCGATGACCTTCCTGTTGACATCAAAGACCGGCATCTGCGGCCACGCCAAAAAATCAGCTTTGCGGCAATCTTCCAAAGCAAGCATGGCATTGAGCCTGCCGCAAAATGCGGATTGCTTGCGTGAGTTATTCAGCGTTTCATCCTTGCATACCTTGACGAGATAATGAGGATTGAGGGAAAGTTTATAAACAAATCCTTCTCCGCCATGAGCAAGAATATCCGATTTTCTCAAAAGCAATGGCTTTCCTGTCGGGTCAAAAATGGTTCTGCTCCGTTCACCGGAAGGTGCGCCAAGAGCAAGCCAATCCTTACCGACCGGAACTCTCATTTTCCGTTTTGCCGGAGTTGCCAGATATTTCCGGAGACTATTCATCATCTTCATCTGCCGCAGTTTCTGACTCTTCCGGAATATCATAAGTGAGCCACTCAAAAGAGCCGAAGCGTTCTTCCACTGCCTCATCGACTTTGGTCATCCCATCCACCGCCAGACATTTCAAAACAAAGACTTTGGTGGAGGGAAAAGTTTCTTCTTCAACCGACATCCGGGCGGCATAGTCGATTTTGTGACAGCCAACGGCAATGCGTTTCTGCGTGGCAACTTTGAGTTTTTCCGCATTGTGAAAATCAAGAAACTCCCGCAGCTCCATATAGTCCGGTTCGTTCTCTTTATTCAAAGAGATAATATGCGTTCCGGTCAGAATGCTGTAAAACTTTTTGCCCTCGTTTTTGCAATAAGCTATACCGCCGGGACGCAGATATTTTACGGTAACAGTGTCGTGCAAATCCTCTTTCAACTCCTGCCAGGCAGTTTCAATATCGGAAACCAGTTGTTTGGTGGCATCGCTCAAAGTATCGAGAAAATCATCAAATCCGTTCATTTTTAACTTCTTTCAATTATTTGCAGTATTCCTGAAGTTTCCAGAGTGCATCCATCAGGGCTGTTTGAAAATCGCCGATTTTTTCACTGATATCGCAAATCAGACTTTGCCTGCCGAAATTTTCAACATCCCACAACTCATCGCAAATAACAAACTGCGGGATTTCCGGAATAAGTTCAGTATGTTCCAACTTTTCAGCGATCTCATACAGATCACCGTGAATTT
This sequence comes from Victivallaceae bacterium, assembly GCA_045654705.1. Lineage (GTDB taxonomy): Bacteria > Verrucomicrobiota > Lentisphaeria > Victivallales > Victivallaceae > UBA1784. Next base: position 11,879 of record JAZONY010000056.1, on the reverse strand, counting down.
TTTTCACAAAATTCCATTGCAGTCGCATTTCTTCCACGACCTTGTGTTTGTCAGGAGTCATTTCATCGGCCCCCTCCCTGGTGATACATTTGATTTGCCGGGCTGAAATCGCCAGCAGATGTTTGGTTGCATCGGCATCAAGTGCAGCCAACGCCCAAAGTTCCTGTTGCAGTACATTTTTTTCTTTTTCAGTCATAAAAAACCTCCTTGCTGGTTAGTCTGCAAGTAATATAAACCAAAAGGTGTGACATTTTTTGACATTCTTGTTTGACATTAATTAAAACCGTGATATATTTATAAGGAATGAAAGGAAAAATCTCCATGCCTACCAATAAGAAACAACTTTTACGAATGGTCAAAATGGTCGCTGACCTGCAGAAAAATTCTTATCCCAATGCCAATACATGGGTGAAGAAATTTGAGGCTCTTGACCGGGATGAAAACTTGAATATTGCCTGCGGAAAACGTACGGTCATGCGCGATTTGGATGCTTTGCGGAAAGATTTTAACGCCCCCATTGAATATTCCAGCGAGTACAATGGATTTTATCTCACCAATCCCTATTGGGAGTTTCAAGTTCCGTTTTTCGATGATGAAATGATCATGTCTGCCATGCTGGGTGCGCAGCTTGCCGGAGAAATTCTGCCCAGTCCCGTCAAAGAACAGATTCGGGATGCGGTGGATAATCAGATTTCCGCAAATAACTCTGAACTTCTGGACCAGACCTTTATTGAAACATTACTCATCGCTTCGGGAGCAAAGACCTCCACTTCGCCGGAAGTTTTCGGAACTGTTTTTCAGGCGTGGAGGGAGCGGCGTACATTATCGCTGACCTATCAGAAAGGCAGCACCAGAGAAGTCACCCAGCGGAATTTTGAGGTACATATTGTGGCGTATCACAAAGGCAACTGGTACGCCAAAGGTGTAGATTTGAGTGACGGCAAAGTGATCACTCTTGCCATTTTCCGCATTCAGAAAGCGGAACTTCTGCGCGGCACTTTTGAAATCAGGCGGGATATATTGCAGGAAACCAAACGCAACGGACTGTTCAATTATCCGAAAATCGACAACATCAAAGTAAAGTGTTCTGCCGACATTGCGTACTATTTATATGAACAACGCAAAGCCAAGAAACTAACCATTGAGCCGCAGGAAGACGGGACGCTTATCGTAACCTTGCCCCCGTCCCCGGAACAGGAGGCAATCCGCTGGATCCTCGGCGAAGGCGGCAATGTGGAAGTCCTTGAACCCATTTGTTTGCGGCAGAAAATCCATGAATTGGCAATGAAAACAGCCAATGTCAATAACTGATGTCATAAAATGTCACACATTTCGTTATATATTATCGCTGTAATAAAAAACGAAAGGAATTGAACATTATGGATAAAACTTCAAACATTTACTGCGGGAAGAAAACCTGGCTTGAAGGTCCTGCTGTTGAACAATTCAAGCGTGTTATGGAGTTCCCCGGAATCATTCAGGGGGCGGCGTTCCCTGATTTGCACCCCGGGCGTGGTGTCCCGGTGGGGGCGGCGTTTCTGTCTGAAAAGATCATCTATCCCGCTTTGATCGGCAACGACATCGGCTGCGGTATGACACTCTTTTCTACTGGTATCAAAGAACACAAGTTCAAAAAAGACAAACTTTTTCGCAGACTTGGCAGCGAAGTTGAAACAGCATTGCAATCAGCCGCTTTGGAACTGCTTGATTCGATGACGGAAACCGTTTCCGATCCGGAAAATATGCTGGGAACTCTCGGTCACGGCAATCACTTTGCCGAATTTCTCGCCGTCGAAAAAATCGTTGACAGCGAAAAGTGTGAAGCATTGAATATCAAAAAGAATGATGTCCTTTTGTTGATCCACGCTGGTTCAAGGTGTTACGGCGAAATGCTTTGGCGTGAAGTTGCCGCAAAACACGGAGATAAGGGCTTGGAATTTGATTCTCCTGACGGAGCTGATTATCTTACCCAACACACAGAACTCATCAGTTGGGCAAGCTTCAACCGCCGTCTCATCGGCAAGGCTCTCGGCAATATGGCGGCGTGCGAATTGACCGAACTTCTCAATGCCACACACAACAGCATTACCCCGTGGGGAGAAAACTGCTTTATCCATCGCAAAGGGGCGAGCAATGTTGAGTCAGGCGAACCGGTCATCGTGGCTGGTTCAAGGGGAACTTACAGTTATCTTGTTGCTCCAAGTGGTGACGGTGTGGCAAATATCCACTCCATCGCTCACGGAGCAGGTCGCAAGTGGAACCGGCAAAGCACTCGTGACCGGGTTCGAGCCAAACACGATGATATGCAGCAGCTTTTGAAAACCAAACTGGGAACGGATGTCATCTGTCCCGACAAAACTCTGCTCTATGAAGAAGCTCCCGAAGCCTACAAAGATGTCAGCACTGTCATTGAAGATTTGCAGAACTTCAAACTGGCAGAGGTACTTGCGGAACTCCGCCCGATAGTCAACATCAAACCATAAGGAAAATTTATGGCTGTTATATTACAAATAAGCGCAGGACTTGGTCCGGCAGAGTGCCGCAAATTTGTTCCGCTTCTGGCAGAAATCATCTGCCGTGAAGCGGCGCAAAACAGCTTGCGGTGCAATAATCTCACTGAACCGACCGCAAAGAACAAAGAAATCGCCTCCATGCGTTTTGCTGTTGAGGGTAAAAATATTGATGCTTTCCGCAAAAGTTGGGAGGGTACAGTCAAATGGATATGGCAAAGCACCATCCGCCCTCATCATTTGCGGAAAAATTGGTTTGTCAAAGTGTCATTTTTTGAATTTGAAGCAAAGGACAGCACAAAGTTCAAATTAAGTGACCTTAAAATCGAAACCTGCCGTGCCTCCGGGAATGGCGGTCAGCATGTCAACACCACCGATTCTGCGGTCCGAGTTATTCATTTGCCTACTGGAACAGAAGCAAATGCCAGCGAAGAGCGTTCCCAGACCCGCAACAAAGCATTGGCAATACTGCGTTTGCAGGAAAAACTGCATCTGATAACCGAACAACGCCAAGCCGCCGAAAAAGAATCTCTCTGGCTCGACCACTACCGCCTTGAACGCGGAGACGCCATCCGCACCTTCAAAGGCCTGCCGCCTGTAGAATAATATATAACCTGAGGTTCCTTTTGAGCTGCCCCCCAAAAAAACAGGTCAAGTTGCATACTCTGCCATAGGGCTTACTGAAAACACGCCGAACGGGTCAAATCGCTTGAGTACAGCTTAAAATGTGAATTTTCAGAAACGATTTATAAACGGGACCGTCCCGGAACAAGGATCTTTAACATGAATGTTTTGTTCGGCGCAACAGTTTCCCATGAACGTTTATAATTCAGGCGAATCTCTGTTTCTCCGTGCCCAACAGCTTTGTAGATAAATTCTGTCTCACCGGGTGCCCCGACAAGCTCTTTCTGTTTCTGTGCAGAAACAAATCGTTTTGCCGTCAAACGGATCACATCAGGAGCCGTTTTCCCGGCTTCGATCCAGCTGAATCCTGTTGTTGGATTGCTTGGCAGGGCAATACGGAAAGTATCTCCCGGTTTCAGAGAGAGTGTTCGTCCGGAATCCTGCATTGTCAGCTGAGAATGGTATTCTCCTGTCGTTTTGCAGCCTGCCGCAAACATAAGCAGGATAGTAAGAATAAAACAAAAACGGATCATTAGCGCTCTCCACTTCTGTCCGGTAAAATTACCGGAGTTGATTGAAATTGTCGGGACTTGTAATATATTAAAAACGCTCAAATCTTTAACATTTAACACGAAAGTCCCGAACGATGTATTACAATAGCATATATTCTCAACTTTTCAACTTCATTCCCCGATATTGTTTTGAAAAAATCGTAAAAAAGTCGGACGGAAACCGTTATTGCAAGCATTTCACCGCCTGGAAACAGTTTCCGACTTAGCGCTTGAGGGGGATTTGAGAGGAGGTCAAGTCCCCCCTCGAAATCTATAAAAGTTATAGAAAATGGTTGTAATAACATTATCGGCGGTTATATTTGTTGTAAAGTTCGTCAATTGAGTATTCGCGCAAATTTTTCAAATCAACAAAATCAGCAAGTTGGAGATGATGTTGTTGCATTAAGCAAAAACGTTCATCACCAATTATTACTTTTTGATATTCTGCGGGAAGTGAAGCAAACCATTGAGCATAATTACCATTAAAAAAACCGTATGCTTTCATTCCTTTAGCAGCAAATAATTTTTCCTCTTCCCGAATATACTTCTTTTGCGTCGACTCCGATAACTCTGCAAATTTTCTATTATGTTTTCCGGAATCATAACGTTGTTCAGCGTATAGAGCCACAGGAATTAGTTCCGCTGGTCTCTGTTCGTTAGAAATTAAATCGCTCAAAGCAGTGACTGGAATAATGACACAACGACAACCAGGATGAATCTTGGTTGGCACATCACGTTTATATTTGTAACGTTGTCCATCCAATACGCCGCAAACAAGGCATGTCCGAAATTGCAATGTCGCTAAATATTCATATCTGTAGACGGACTTAGTCTTTCTAAGTGGACCGTTGGTTTTCCGAACTTTTTTCTTTCGCAACAATACAAGCAGCAAAAATAGAAAAATTACTACGGCAATTATTTCCATAACACATTCACCATTGTTGATATCAATTCGCAATTTATATAGATAATATAACTTGAAAGAAATAATATTGCAAGCGAAAAAAAACTATTAAAACACTAATAGCGTACTCGAAATGTTTCTTATGTACATCTTTTCGCAGAAATCAAAAATGGGTAGTATAGAGTTTTGCAAACTTAACTTTGCGTTTGAGGGGGATTTGAGAGAAGGTCAAGTTCCCCCCTCTGATTCTGTAAAAGTTATAGAAAACGCCTGTTTTAGAGGTTTTGACTCATCTCAAGCGGGTCGAATCAGAGGTTTCAGAAGTGACGGTTGGCGAAAGCGTGCCCGGAACCGGTTTTGAGATAGGCTTCAAATGCGGTGGCTTTTTCTTTTGTTTCAAAGGCGATATAAACTTCCAGTTTCCATGGCTTGAATGGAGCCGTATGTGGAACTCCTCCTTCGTTGTGTTTTGCTAACCGCTTACGTAAATCACTGGTACTGCCGATATATCGTTGATCAGGATGGTTGATGCTGCGGATAATGTAGGTGTAAAACATATCTGTTGATCCTCCCTGTTTTCTTTGCGCGGTCGCCCTCCGTCGCACTTTGTGCTATGGAGGGCATGATTTTCCCTGCGGAGCAGTTTTTGTGCCTTCAAGGCACAAAAAAAGCAGCTCTTTGAGCTGCTTGGAAAATCATGGTGGAGCAAAAGAGACTCGAACTCTCGACCCTCACACTGCCAGTGTGATGCTCTAGCCAACTGAGCTATTGCCCCGTGATCATGTGTATAATATATATCCGTTTTCGCGTTTTGTCAAGCCTTTTTTTGACTTTTTTTAAACTTTTTTCAATTTTTTCCGTTTTTTTCCACTTTTTTTTCAATTTGCAAGGATAAATGTGCCGCCGGGAGCTTCGGTCAGTGAGGAAACGGCCCAGACTAAGGCGTCAAGACGGTCGGGGGATTTGGCACTGGTCAGGGGGGAATAGGAACACATCTCCTCTTCAAGGTCCGGAAATATCCCTACATGAAATATTTTTCCCTTTTCGTATAAGGCCGCTACAGGTTCGGCACGCAGCACCTTTCCGCGACGGGCGCTTACCGCATGGAATGGCAGCCCGGGGGACAATTCTGTCAACATCGTACGGATCAGGTCGCCCCCGTTGTTCACTTCGCCTATGACACGGTCCGCTTGAAGTTCTCCGTAGAGCTTGATCACCTCTTTCCCCCATTCAAGAGGATTCAACCGGCAGCTGCGGTCCGCAAGGATGTAGATCTTGCCGTCCGCTCCGCATCCTGCTCCGACGATACCCGTCAAATCAGAATGTTCCCCCGCTGTCACCGCCGGATCAACTCCGATGACGATACGGCACAGTTCAGGTGCTGAAGCCACACGGCAGCGGTCAAGCTGGGCGCTGTTCCATAAGGCGCCTTCGACTTCATCCTGCCAGATGCCTTCGAGAAAACGCTGCTGCTGGCGGCGGGATAAGGTCCCCAGAGTCTCCTCGATGTAGCCCTCCGGAAGATTTGCCGCGTTGTCCGCCGGATTGATCCGCATCATGGCGTATTGTTCAGGCAGGGCAAGGGGCGTGTTTTCCGCAGGATTCATCTTTTGAACGAACATCCGGTAGGTCCAGTGGGATTTCCCCGGCGGGTTGCAGTCGAAAAATGCCTTGTTTTCCAATCCCGGAACGTTCTGCGCCAGTCGGGTCAATGCCGTCTGGACACTTCCGAAGTCCAGCTCCGAACACTCGTTGAAGTAGAGCGTGGCAAACTCCCTGCCCAGGATCTTTTCCGCACGCTGGGCGTCGTCAAGACCCACAAGCTGGATCTCGGAACCGTTGGGGAACTTGAAAATGGAGTCGCTTTTACTGTATTCGTACTTCAATGAGGGGAACCGGCAGCGGAGCGCTTTGGGGAGAGTATCCGCCCCTACTGCGCTCCGGACTCCGTTGAAGTGCCGCCGGATCACCGCATGACGGGAGTTCGCCCCTTTCAGCGCACGCACGATCAATGCGCAGCAGAAAAGAAAGGTCTTTCCGGAACGGCTCCCCCCGTAAAGCAGGCAGAAACGGGCTCCGGAACTCAACATCTTCAAGGCTTCAAGCTGGGCTTTGCTGTATTGAAAACGTGCCATGATCCTTATTCAGACTTCTTTTTTTCTGCGTAATGCTTGAACTTGCTTTTCAGATTCCCCACCCGGCGCAATGCGGTCTGGAACAGGGTACTCAATTCAGGGAAACGCGCCACGGCATAAAGCATCTTTTCGTGCATCGCCTGCCGGGTACAGTTGCGGACCTTTGCCAGATGCGCCACGCTGACACCGCCCCGGACCGGCTGACTGGGGGCGATGATCTCTGCCACGATCCCCAGCGTGTAGCTGTCAAGCTCCATAAGATACTTGAGCATACGGGAAATGTAGTGGATCATCTCGCTGCGCAGATCACGGTTTTCCTCGTAGCCCGGAATGGTGCTTTCAGGAGCAGGATACCACAAATCAACCCGGTTGTCGAAGCTGACAAGACCTGAAGTCCGGTCGATGGCGTTGTTGGTCCGGGTGTAAAGCATACAGGAGTGTTTGTAAACGCAATTGGAACAGCTCCGTTTGCGGGAATAAGTGCCGTAACAATCTTTCATGGGATCACCTTTTTTCATTTGTCTTTCTGCTCCTTTCTCATCCTCTGGCAAGTTCAACGGTTTTGCGTTCAAGTATGGCGCAGAGCTGCATCGCCCTGACGGACATGAGCCGTGCCGGTTTGCTGTCACGGCGGTAGGTGATGCTGCCTGCGCCCTCGATGGATTCGGAAGCGATATCGTTGAGGGGAGAGTGGAGTTTGTCCAGATTGAGCAGCAGAAAAACGGTCTGTTCTGCTACGGCATCGGTGAAAATGGAATCGTTCTGATCCACGTTCCTGCCGGTCTGACTGAGGATATCCCTTTCAGCCATGGCGACGGCACTGCGTTTCTGGGAATCGGTGGCGGCGAAATAAAGTCCGCCCGCCAGATGCTTTGAGAGGGCATCTTCAATTTTTTTGAGTTCTGACATCTGCTGTAAGTTCCTTCGGATAAAAAAGGCGTCTTCCCCCGCCTGAAAGAGCAGGAGCTTGCACTCCCGGTGGGAGGGAAGACGCCCGGTTGGATCATTCCTGAGCTGGAAAATCGAACTTATTTCTCACGCAGAGCGTTGAGCGCCTCGGCGGAACTCAGCAGATTTTTGATGCGGCAGCAGCGGGCGGTGGCGTTGCGGAACTCAAAGGTAAGTTCACCCAGCGCCATGCGGCGGATGCCGTCGAATCCGGAGGGCGTGGCATCTTCGTCGCTGATGGCACGGCCCTGAAGTGCCGCCAGTCCGAAGCCTTCGGGGTCGATGATCCACGCTTCGGTATCGGGCATATCGGGGTCAGCCATGACGGTCATGCCTTTGCCGTTGATGTCGTTGACGATCACCGCAACGTAGGCACCCCGGCGGTCGTCGGAACGCAGGATCTGCAAATTGTTGCGGTATTCGTTTGAGATGATCCGGGCCTGTCCGGGGGAGCAGAGGATCTGTGAAGGTTCGCCGCCTGCACCCAGCACCGCCTGTGCGCCGTCGTTGACCAGAAAGGAGTCCATGGCGGCGTTGGCGGCATCGATGCAGAGACCGTCGGGACCGGCGGCAAAGGCGTAAAGTCCGCCGGCTTCGCCCCGGACACCGGGACCGGGCTCAACACGTCTGCCGAAAAGGGCGACACGGTTGAGATCCCGTGCCAGATCCGCCAGGGCAAAGGCGGTCTGACGGTTCAGCTGGTTGTCGGCGCTGCCGTAGACGTTGACGGCGAGGGCGGAACCGCTCAGGACGATCTCTTTACGGAAGATCTGGGTGGTGTTGTAGGCGGAACTGCCCACGGCATAATGTTCTTCGCCTTCGCCGTTGATGCTGCCTTCGCCCATGGGGGTGGAGATCACCTTGAAAAGAATACCGCTGCCGGTGAGGTTTTCAAGAGTGGTCCCGGAACCGTTGTCGGCGGCAAGGGCGATGGTGACGGTCGTGCCGTTGATTTCAGTGACCGTGAAAAGAGCGGCACTGTTTTCAGGGGCGAGAAGAGTCCCCTTTTTCAGTTTGGCAGCGTCGGCTGCAGAAAGGGTGAGAACGCCATTGCTGACGGATTCAGCTTTGACGGAGCGGCCCTGCATCTGATCTTCCAGCCACTCATGCTTGCGCATACGGGCATCGGGAACCGCCTTGAAGTTGGAAATAAAACGGGGTTCCTCTCTGATGACCGTGGAGAGAATGTCGGAAAGATCACGTTTGCGGTTGGAAAAACTGTAACTGTACAACATATTATTTTACCTTATTTTCTGAGTATGGACTTATTTTTCAGGGTATTCATGGGATTTCACCGGATCACCGGAGCAGACTCAAGACTGTGGAGTATGCGCCCGATCCTGTCTCCGTCACATGGGGCGGAAACCGGGAAAAGGGAACCTTCCTTTTCCCCCGCAGGTCCCGAACCGGGATGAAGAGATGCCCGGAAAAAGTTGGGACACCTTTCCATGGTCCGTGCCAGAAATTTTTCTGTGACGGCGGGATCCTTGAGGTCGATTTCCTCTTTGCGGGCGAGATAGTCCAGGTAGTCGGGATCATCGCACCCGGAACGGGCTGCCAGATCACGGATCATGACATTGCGTTCAAGGGACTGCTGCTGTTTGAGCAGCGTTTCTTTTTCGCTCAGTGCGGCGTCGAGCTGCTTTCGGAGCAGTTCTTCGGCGCTGAGCTTGGCGTTTTCCTGCTCTTCCAGCTTCCCTCTGAGACTGCTCAGCTCCTCTCTGAGCGCCTCGGGGTCGAATCTGGCGAGCATTTCTCTGCTTTCGGCGGGGAGTTCATTCCCTGCCAGCAGAGTATCGAGTGCCTCTTTAAGATTCATTTTTCCTCCTCTTTTCAAGGCTGTTTATGGGGACGGAAAGCGGCGGACAAAAAGGCTCCTCCTGCCCTTTTTGCCTTTGTAGTGTCTTTCCGTATGGAAACGGATGAAATACCGGTCAGGAGCTTTTTTGAGCTTCGCTGAGAAGTTGGGATTTTTCCTCTTCGGGCATGGGGGCGAGTTCCGAAAGAAGTTCCACGGCGGTTTTGCTGATGCTCTGTTTGAAAGCTGCGCCGGAAGGAAGTTCAGACAGCTGAAGCAGACTTGCGATGTTTTTGTCAAGCTCTCTGATCTCAAAATCACGGTTATAGACCACTTCGGGAACCGGAATGGCGTTGTCGAACTGGTGGAGCAGTTCCCACGCTTTGAGTTCCGCCTGTTCCAGAAGATCCACCCGTGAAGCCAGAAAGTTGCTGGCATTGCGGAAATCCCACGCCTTGGACTCAGCTGTCTGCGCAGCAGTAGTCGCAGGGGGCAGCGTCAACCCCGCAAGGTCAAAGAGTTCCCGTTTCAACGCCTCGTTTTCCTGTCTCAGCAAAGTTCCCGGCACGCCGGAGGGGGTGATATAGCGGCTGATGCCCTTTTCCTCCACGCTTTCGATGACGGCGGCGGAGCGGGCGATGGTGGCGGCAAAGTTGCCGGTTCCGCCGGAGTTCCGGGGCAGGGCGCCCCGGGCGAAACTTTCCGAGACCACAAGGAGTCCGAACATCTGTTTGACCATATTCATCTGGGATTCGGATTCGTTGTTGAAGATCGCTTCTGAAATACGCACCGCATCCTCAAACCAGTGACCTGATGTTTCCATGCCCCTCCCCGACTCGCTCACGGGGAAAAGGGGCAGTTCGTTTCCGGGAAAGGTGCCTTCGTCAAGGAGTTCGATGACGCCGCTGCGCCTGCCGAAAAGCTGCCAGCTCCCCCGGCGGAGCAGTTTGATGCACTCAATGTGTTCTGCGGGCTTGCAGACATCGCTGTTCTCATAAAGTTCTTCGCGGAGGATCGCCCAATCCAGCTTGCCGTCTTTCCCCACGGACCAGTCGGTGACGTCAAGGGGGGAAAGAAGCCGGACATAGGGGCGCAGATTGCCTTCGGCGGCAGCTTTGCGGCTCACGGGCGTGGAAAATCCCGGCGCATCGATCAGCACCCACACCTTGCCGAAAACCGTCAGCATGGTGGAAAGCTGCCGCATGACCTCATTGGTTCTCATGCCGGTTCTGTCCCAATCCTCAAGCATTGCGGGAGCGGCGCCCATTCTGCGGGGCGGGGTCGCAAGGATATAGGAGGTGATGCGCCGGGCGATGGTGCGGGGATAGTTGAAGTAATAGGCGCGCCGTTTTCTTTCGGCGAACTCGAGATCGATTTCGGAGACATGCCGTATCAGGGTTTTCGCCATATAGTCGGCGCCTCCCTTATAGGCTTCGGCGCAGTGGCGGTAGCTGAGTTCATTGTGGAGATACTCAGGGTGCCTTCTGCTGAAAAGAAATCCATTCATAAACAAAAAACTCCTCTTTTTTTGTTGGACAACTTCAAAGTTTTCAAAGTTCCGACTCCTGAACCGTCAGGCGGATCTCGGGCAGTTCGGGGACAGAAATTTCCTGTCTGTCCTTCCAGTTTTTGGGACGGCGGTTTTTAAGATAAAAGATCGCCGCCCTCACATCGGGGGGGACATGTTTCGGAGTCTCACCGCCGGTATCATAACCTGTGGCGCGTTTGAGCAGGGCATTTTCCACCTCTTCGGCGGCGCGTGCGGCGGCCTCTTCCCGGCACTCGTCGATAAGGGCGCGGAACTCCGGATGTTCACTTCTGCACCGGTCAAAGGTGCGGCGTGAAATCCCCAGCCGTGCAATGATCTCGCTTTCCGGACAAAGGGCCAGATAGCATTGGCGGATCTCTTCAAAAGAGTTCCTGATTTTTTCATCATACTTACTCATAATGCAATTTTCCTTTCCGCCAACAAAAAATAATGTCAGGATTTTCCGGATGTTTTTATTGCATCCGTGCAATCAAATGCGGAAAAGCTCCTCAAACAACAATATAATGGCATGAGTGCAATTCTCAACCCTCATTTCCGTAAAAGTACAAAAAAAAGATTGAGCTGCAGGTAAAACATTCCCGGGCGCATGCGGCACACCAATTAAGTCCGACTTGTCCGACTTGTCCGACTTGTCCGACAAAGTGCCGCACCCGACACTCATGCACAAACAGAGCGTTTACCAGTACTTAGTTTTTTGGTTATCGGTCATACCTTTAGGTGTGCTTGATTCAGTGAGGTCCGGGGCAAGACAGTCATACTTTTTGGTGTGATTGATTTACTTTGGTCTGCGGAGTTGGGGTAAAGAGGCGCCAGCGCCTCTCTCCCCCAAGCCCCCTCTCTTGCGACCTGTGGGGCGTGTT
>JAZONY010000055.1:0-44997 GCA_045654705.1 Victivallaceae bacterium | reverse complement strand
GGTTTGCCCTGCTGGTAGCATTTTTTCCAGGCGCCGATAGCGGCAGCACCGGCGTCACCGGTTCCGGTGGTGGGGCCGATGGCGGCAAGACCGACTGCGATGTAGCCGGAACCGAGGGAGATGAACTCCATAATTTTGAGTGCGATTTCTTTAGTCATTTGTTTTTTTCTCCATATTTACTTTTTGAATGGTTTAAATTTCTGTCCGCTCCAACTCAATCCTGTATGGTTGGAAAATTCAAGGGTATTGAGGCGCACACCGTGAACAAGGACGCTCATAAAGCCGAGGGTGATATTGAGCGCATGTCCGCAGAGGATGGCGAGAATACCGAAAGGAAGACACCAGGGGGCGATCTTGATCACATCAACACCCATGCCGTTGAAACTTGCGGCGATACATCCCCCCGCCATACCCACGGCGAAAAGACGGATATAACTCAAAACGTCGGTAAAACTGCCGATGATGTTGAAGGGGAACTGGAAACAGTCGGTGGGTTCTTTCCAATTCACATCTGCCGTCATGACCATCAGCAGTCCCACGCCGTAAACGCAATAGAGCCAGATGGGGAAGGCTCCGGGGGCAACGATGATCTTGACGGTCAGGATGAAGTTGCCGAAAATGACCAGCGCCCAGCCGATATGGCGCACATAGCTGCGGAAGGTCCCTTCATGGATGGCACGCCAGACACGCCCCAGAGCCAGCTGGATGAAAGCAAGGCAGAAACAGAAACTCTGGATATTGCCGTCCTTGGCTTTGGCATCGGTCAGCCATGGCAGTCCGGGGATGCCTGGGATGCCGAACCAGCTCCCTGAAAGGGCGCCCCAGACAATGGTGGCACAGCTCAAAATCACCAGCAGATTAAGAGGCGTGCGGGCAGCTTCCTTGCCCCGCAGGAACCATTTTCCGGCGAGAGCGGCGAGGAGGAAAAGCACACCGTAACCGGCATCGCCGATGATCATGGCGTAGAAGATGGTGAAGAAGATCAGCACGCCGCCCGCCACGTCCATTTCACGGTAGCCGGGCAGGACACCCAGAAAGTCGAAAAGGGGCTTGATGATACGGGTGAACTTGTTATCTTTGAGCAGAACAGGCACATTCTCATTTTCGCCGGGGTCGCTGACCACAAGTCCCCAGCCGTTGGCGGAGGCGGCACGGCGCAGCACCTCGATATCGGGTTCAGGAACAAATCCCGTCAGATAGACCACAGCACCTGCTTCGCTGAGGGCATCCACAGCCTGCTGGAACTCGAAAGCACTTTTATAGGAAGCGATCATCTCTTCCAGAGCTTTGCGGGAACGGGAAAGTTCAGCAAGTTCTTTTTCAAAGTTCTCAAGTTTTGCTTCGCAACGCTCAAAGCTGCTGCGCAGCAGTGCGGGATCATCATCAGTGGCAAGCTGGAGTCCGGGGAATTTTTCCTCATCCACCGCCCCCGTCCCCACAAGGACGAAGTAGTGGAATCCCGCCCCGCAGGAAATCTCGCGGCAGCAGAGATTTTCAAGGCTCATCGCCTCTTTGAATTTGGCATCGTTGCCCTTGCACAGCACCACGGAGAGTCCCTGACTTTTGAGGGTTTCAATGGTTTCAAGTTTGAAATCCCCCCAGGGTTCAAGACGCTCCATACGGCGGCGGAGCGTATCACACTCGCTGACAGTACGGGTGCGCTGATCGAGGATATTCTGGACTTTCTCAAGGAGTTCAGCTCCGGAAAGTTGAGGTTTTTCCAGCACTTCCACATCATATTTACCAAGTTCAGAAAGAACTCTTTCAGCCTTGCCGCAATCGTCGATGATGCGCAAACTGTCGTCAGAGTTTTCCTCTGCTGTATTGATCTGCATGACGCCTGCTTTCTGCAGTTCTTCAAGAGCGTTGCGGGCATCTGCTGCAAGAGCAAGCAGCAGGATTTTTTTCATAGGAACGATCATAGAGATTTCAACTCCGGATTTGTCCATCGCCGCGGACGAGGTACTTATAGGTGGTCAACTCATCGACACCCATGGGTCCTCTGGCGTGGAGTTTGTCGGTACTGATGCCGATTTCAGCCCCCATGCCGAATTCACCGCCGTCGGTGAAACGGGTGGAAGCGTTGGCATACAAGGTGGAGGAATCCACATTACCGAAGAAAAAGGTGATATGTTCCTCAATTTCAGAAATGATACCGTCGCTGTGGCGTGAACCGTATTTATTGATATGTTTCACAGCTTCTTCCACGCCGTCAACGATTTTCACGGCAAGGGTAAGGTTGAGGAACTCGGCAAAATAATCCTCTTCCGTTGCGGGGATCGTATCGGGGATCAACCGGCAACAGGCTTCATCGCCCCGGACTTCCACCTTGTTCTGCCGCATGGCGGCGGCGAAAAAGGGAAGGAACTCAGAAGCGATCTTACGGTCGATGAGCAGAGTTTCAAGGGCATTGCAGGTCCCGGGTCTCTGACATTTGGCATTGACGATGATATTGACAGCCTTTTCCACATCGCATTTCTCATCGACGAAAAGGTGGCAGACACCCTTGTAATGTTTCAGGACAGGCATCAGGGCTTCGGCAGTGACCATTCTCACCAATCCTTCGCCGCCTCTGGGGATGATCAGGTCGATGACTTTATCCATCTTGAGCATCATTTTCACCGCTTCACGGTCCCGCCAGGGGATCAGCTGCACGGCTCCGGAGGGAATCCCGGACTCCACCGCCGCCTGATCGAGAAGCTCCGCCAGACGCATGTTGGAGTTGAAAGCCTCGCTGCCCCCTCTGAGCATCACCGCATTACCGGCTTTGAGACAGATGGCGGCGGCATCGACGGTCACATTGGGACGGGATTCATAAATAATGCCGATCACGCCGAAAGGCACTGAGACCTTGGTGATCTCAAGACCGTTGGGACGGGTGCGTTTTTCAAGGACTCTGCCCACAGGGTCCGCCTGGGCGGCGACAGTGCGGACCCCCTCAGCCATGGCACGGACACGTTTCTCATCCAGTTTGAGACGGTCGAGCATAGCATCAGAAAGTCCCTTTTCTCTGCCGTATTCCAGGTCGGATGCGTTGGCATCGATAACAGATGCGGCTTCGGCTTCGATCAGATCAGCCATACGGAGCAGAAAAGCGGTTTTCACTTCGGGTGCCAGCACAGCAAGGGCACGGGAAGCACTCAACGCCTTTTCTCCCATGGCATCAAGGGTAAGTTGCATCTCTTCTTGAGTCATATTGAAAAAATTCCTGAATTAAATTTGGTTATCTTTTTAAAATACCACACTTTGGGGAAAAATTCAAGTCACCTTGCCCAAAAAGCTCCAGATTACTGTAATTTCACTGAAGAAATCCGCCGTTGAACCCGCCGGGGGCATCCATGTAGACCTTTCTGGCGACACCGGGTTCCGGACGGGGTGCCGGGATCATGGGACGGCGGAAAAGGGAACGCCCTTCAGGGACCGCCCGGTCAGGACGGGGACGGGCATTGGTCAGCACCAGCACATCAAGCAAAGCGGCGGTACGGATTTGCTCCGGGGAAATACCGTGGCGTGAAATATCATCTATTTTCAGCCGTTTGAGGGATTTGAACTCTTTGGCAAAGTCTCCCCGTTCTGCGTAAAGAGAGAAATTCACAAGCTTCAGTGCCTTGAAACGCTCCCAGGGGAAGTCGATGTTGGCGATACGGCTCCCCGGCGCAAGGACATAGAGACAGCCGATGCGGAGATCTTTCAGATGTTTGAGTTTGAGGATCTGTTTTGAAATCAGGTCGCCGCAGACATAATCCAGATCGGGTTCATTGGGACCGAGTCCTGCGGGGGCAAAGACGCAATTTTCCAGTGCCAGACTCCGCAGCTGGGGCATGGTGCCCAGAAAAGCGGCATTGGAAAATCCCGCATGGCTCAGGACCAGCTCCCGCAGCTTGGGGCTTCTCAGGGAATTGAGGGTGGTTTTGCTGTAAACATTCCTGAGACGCAGGGACTCAAGGGGCATTTTTTTGAGGACTCCAGCGGAAAAACTTTTACCGGCACCGTTGAGAGTAAGACGGCGGAGCTTCAATTTTTTCAGGAACGAAAAATCGGCATCAAATGCAAGAGTAAGATTCAACTCTTTCAGAGGGAGTCCCCCCAGCACGGCACTCGCACGGCCCCTGACATTGGGGGCGTACATCAGCAGTCTTGAGATTTTCTTACCTTCGAGAAAGGCAAGGGAAGTGCCTGAATACCGGCATTCAAGGCTTTTCAGGGCGCTGCCTTTGATGGATGAAAAGTCGAATTCATCACGGCGGGGGAAAATTTTCAAAAACACAGGATCATACCCCGTCCCCAGTCGGACAAACTGGACCTTTTCATTTTCCCCTCTCTCCCTGACTCTGAAAAAGGGCGGGCGGGGGCTCTCGGTGCCGGGGGCGTATCCCTCGATGTTTTCCAGATAAAGTTTTTTCAGCTTGGGGGCGCGGAGCGTTTCAAGACCGATAATGGCATGAGAAAGGTAAAGTTCCTCAAGTTCAGGGAAAAGTTCACCTGAAAACTCCACAGCTCCCAGAGCGCGCAGATCCAGTTTTTTCAGCGTGGCACTCTCTTTGAGGAAGAGGGAAACTTTAAGGGGCACACGCCGTGAAAACTTCTCAAGTCCGGGGTACTCCTGAGGTTCAGGGGGGACACCCGGTGCCTTGCGTTCTTCGGGGAACATCTCGCCTGCAAGCCCCCCCAGAGCTTTGCGGGGAGCTTCAAAACGCATGAAAGCGATCTCTGTCGCCCTGCCCTTTTCATCACGCTTGAGCATCAGGGGCGGCAGACTTTCCCTGCCGGGACGGCGGTAGGCGTGGCCGGTGCGGATATCGACGGAGATCCCGAGAGACCGGCACACCTCATCGGAGTTGACCACCCCCGGAATGGAAAGGGCGCGGAATTTGCGTCCTTTGAGGGGGGTGATATCGGTAACGCTTTCAGGCAGATTGAGAGTACGCAGATTGGGAAAATTTTTGATCCAGCTGATATCTTTGAGAAGAGTTCCTGAAAGATCAAGGCGGACCACAGAGGGCAGAAGAGCCTTGTCCAGATTCCGGATCTCAGGGGCGCTCAGCCGCAGATAGCGCAGCTCCTTGAAATTGCTGATACCCTCAAGGTCGATGACAGCGATCCCTGAAAGCTCCAGCATCCCGATACGGGGATAAGCTCCAAGAGTGCTGACCTTGAAATTCCCTGCCGCCTTTTTTCCTGCGGGCAAGGTTCTGACGGAGCGCACGATGCCGAATATATCCGCATACGCCCGGAACTCAGGAAGTCCGGGGGCGCTTTTCCGCAAACGCAACTCAAGCTGCCGGGGCGTTTCAGCACTCAGAAAAGAGAGGGCACTCAGCAGTACAAAGAATAAAATGGATCTTTTTTTCATTTTTCATTCTCACTTTCGGAATCAATATGGAGCAGGAGTATGCGGCGTATCTCCTGAATGGCAAGGGAGTTCTGCTGCACACTGTGGCCGGACTTCACCACCAGTTCGCTGACAGCCCCGTCCAGGTGGCTGCTGCTGTAAGGGACGATCCCATCGCTGCCGCCGGGGATCCCCTGAGCGTTTCTGTTGCCGATAATGGAGTGATAAGGCACATTTTCTGATATTTTCAATTTGCCCAGAAACTTGAGCATCGTATCATCGGGGTTCAGATTATCGACACCGGTCCCCACACGGATCGGCATCACATTTTCCTTTTCACGCCCCATGAACGCCTTGAAAACAGCCACGTTGCGTTTCACAAGCTCTGCGGGGAGCCGGATGAGTGAGGCTCCTGCTTTTGCGATCCAGCTCCGGGCGATCCCGGAGCCTTTGTGCGGCACGGCGATAAAGACCACCCGTTTGACAAAGGGGGCAGGTTCAAAGTTCAGGAGCTCGGCAAAGCGCCCTCTTTCTTCGGGGGAAAAGTTCTTTTCCAGAGCCGATTCATTTTTGATTTTGAGTGTATCAAGGAGCATTTTTCCACTGCACCGGGTGATTTGGAGCTTGCTGAGCAAGCCCCCCATGGAGTGCCCCACAAGCACCATCTTGTCAAAGGCGGCGGTGGAGCGTTTCTCTTTGATCAGTCTTTCACGCAGGGCGTTGAGTTCACGGCGCAAAGCGGCACCTGAAATAAAGACGGGGTTGCCGCTGGAATAGGCGAATCCGAGGAACTGATACTGCCGCCGCAGGACGGGATCGTTGAGAAGCGTATTGAGCATCTGAGACCAGGTGCGGGCATCGGACATAAGTCCATGGACAAAGACCACAGGGATCCTTTTATCGTCGTAGGGCTCAAGGTGATAAAGGCCTGTAATGCGGGCAGCTTCGGTGACTTTCACCGTTCTTTCGATAAGTCCCATTTCCTGAGGTTTCCCCACGGCACTGGCGAGGGGAGTGGAAAAATCCGCAGCAAGGGGGAGCGTTTTTTTGCCGAAAGTGACCTTCTCTCTCACCCGGGAATAGATGTAGCGCAGCACGGCTGAGATCTTCATGGTTTCAAGGTCGATATCGAAGTCCCCCACCACCGTCACTGCCACGGGGAGTCCGGCGACCATCATGCCGCCCACGTCACGGACACCTGCTTTGAGTTCCGCCACGAGGGGGACGCCCAGACCGAAAACCTTTGTATCATGGGTAAGCCCCACAGTCCTGAAATTGGCGCAGGGGGTGAAGCAGGCGATATCCTTTTCGTCCACGGGGAGTTCATAAACAGGAACATTGAATCTGACCTGCCGTTCACTGCCGCCGGGCATGGGGATCTCGAAGCCGGAACGCCTTTCAAGGCCTCTGGCTTTCAGATAAAAGAAGAGTTCCGTCACAGCAAGATTGTGGATCCGTATAAGTCTGAGCCGCTGTTCGTCGTAAGGCTCACGGATATCGTCCAGATACTTCAGATAGCATGAACTGTATACTGCGGCAGCAAGAAACCAGCGGCTGCCCAGGTCCGCATTTTCACGGAACTTGTAGCCTGTCTGCAAAGAAATATCTGCGAGGGCGGCAACGATTTCGGGGCGTGTTTCTTTTTTGAAAAGGTTTTCCAGCCGGTCCAGCACCTGACCGGGACTTGTTTCATAAAGTTCCGTCAACATGAAATTGCCCAGCAGATTGAGCGTACTGCTGCAAAGGCTCCCGGCGGAGTAGTCAGCCACACCGTAAGAACGGCGGCTCAAGGGGGAGTTTTCCCCGACCCTGATGGTTGAGGTGCATCCCCCTATGGCAAATAATATAAAGGCAAGTACGATTGTACAGCCGGAACGGATCATTGACCATTATCCTTTTTGAGTTTGTGCTGGTAATAGAGGCACAAACACATATCGGTGGCAACCATCATGGCGTTGATGACGTAGAGGGCAAAGACCCAGTCCATCTTGTGAAGGATCTTGTGGACGCATCCTGCAGCGTATCCGACAATGATCAATGTGAGAAACAGATAGCTTTTGCCCGCAGGATTTTTGGCACGGATCGTTTTCACAATGGCAAAGGGCCAGCTGAAACCGAAACAGACCATCATGATAACTTCCCAGACACTGAAATTTGACAACATTTGATTTACTCCTTAAAAAAAATCATTTTGACATTTGTATACTATAGCGCAGAAACGGTCTTAATTCAAGTCATGCAAGAGAAATATTGACCTGATAAGCGTAATCCCGCATCCCTTCAACGCTCCGGGGCATGGCTTTGAAAGGTGTACCGTTGACATTGACGGTGATCTCCTTTGTCAAATCCGCCATTTCAGGACTCAGGAACAAGGTGAACTCAGTCACATTTTCGCTTTCCACTTCAAAGAGGTTGTCCCCCTTGTTTTCGGCGATGAGTTTCGCCCCCTCGTAAGAGACCGTTTCAAGGGTGTAACGCTGCTGCAAAAACTCCCGGACTTTCCATGCGATGTTGGGTCCGTGCAGGACGATCTTGTCAAGCTCGACCTTGCCGGGAACAGTTTTATTGATGCGCAGATAGCGGCTTTTGAGATGTTCCGTCAAGGTGGGATCGGCGGAGCCTGCGGGAGTCACCACAGCACAGCGCACCGGGTAAGGCTCCCGTTTGAACTGCATGGCGTAATCAATAAAACGCAAAAACGCCATTTGAGCAGGCTCCCAGCGCAAGCCGTGGCCGCCGTCGTGTTCATCGTAAACGTGGGTCACATTGTCTCTGACCATAAGTTCGTGCGCGGCGCGGCCGAAATCCACGCTGCACCAGTCGTGGTGGCGGGGTTCGACGTGGGTTTCTCTGTAATTGGCGGCGCAGTCATATTTGCCGTGGAGGATATAGACAGGGGTCCCCAGAAAGTTTTTAAAATCGGTTTCAAGCCACGCGCCCGCACTCAGGAGAATGCAGGAAAAGCGGTCCGCCATGAGCGTTCCGTTATGATAGGCGCCGAATCCCCCCATGGAGTGACCACCGAAGATGATACGGTCAGTGTCAACATTGATCCTCTCTTTCACAGCTTCGATGACAGCGTCGATGTACTCCACCGAACCGGGATAGTTCCACCGTTTGCCGTCTTTGGCATAGGGGGCGTAAGGGGCGACGGTGACAAAGGGGGCATCTTTGACCAGAGGGGAAAGGCATCCGCCTTCGGGATCGAGGTACATCTTGAAAGGGGCTTCGGGAGGAGTATTTTTATCCCCGCCGTGCATAAAGAAAAAGAGAGGGACCGCCTTTTCGGGGGAATAATTTTCAGGGATATTGAGAAATACCGGATATTCAGGATATTTTTCAAGAAAGAAAGGCTCCTGAACGCCGGGGGCATAATGAGGAAATTCTTTTGTCATGATTCAAAACTCTTTCAGGTACTTTACATTGAACGCCCCTTAATTTACACCTGAAACAGCTCCTTTTCAAGAGAGGCAACTTCAAAACTCCTGAAAAAATCGTCAAAGCCCCCCCTGCCGGAACCGGACAAAAAAGGGGCGCGGAACTCATGATCCCGCGCCCCATATCATCAGGAAGCAAAGGCAACTGTGTACTCTTGCAGCCCTGTTGATCTTCTGGAAATTGTGAGCAGATATTCACCTGCTGTTAATCCGCTTTCATAATTACAATAAGACCCGTCTTTGGTCAGCGACACATCCACATCCTTAAGACCGGAGAGTTCAAGTGTTTTGGTCTCATCCTCACCGACAGTGAAGCTGATATAGTCCTCTTCATCGATACCCGCCATGGGTTTGCCGGAAACGGCTTCGCTGCCATCCCAAGCCACTGCGGTATCAGCGGTATCACCGTCATCCAATCCGGCAAAATCAAATTCTTCAATTTTTCCTTTGAATCCCCGGGCGACGAGATCTGCGCCAAGTTCAGCTGTGGTATAGATCGTTCCTTTTCCGGAAACGGTATCGATACCCTCAAGATCATAAACATACAAAGTACCGTCAACGACAAGTTTATCTTTGGCATCTTCGCCCAAATCAATCGTATTGATATTCACGGTAGTGTTTTTGGAAACCTTGAATGTGTCAGCTGCCTCGGTTCCGGTAAATGCCTGAAGCACCACTTCACTTCCTGAGGCGGTAAAGGATTTGTAGCCGCCCACATTTCCCAGCATCTGAGTATCGGTCAGGGTGACAGATGTTCCCACAGCCGACAGATTATTCGAGCTTAAGATATCTCCCACGACAGCACTTCCGGAAAGAGTCACTTTGTCATAACCGCTGATGGAGCCATTGACCAGAACATTTTTAAGATTCACCGAACCTGAGGTCAAATAAGTCACTTCTTCAGTTTCCACCACCGTCTTAACTTTTCCGCCGACAATACCGCCGACCATGACCATTTTGTTGACAGGAGTAACAACGCCATCGACCTTTTGAGTTCCGGTATAGCCTGTAATGGTCACTTTGTCATAACCGGCGACGGAACCGACGATGTAACCATCATCCTCGGCATTTTTGTTGACGGTCATAGTGAAAGAACCTGCGGCTTTTTCTTCCGTCACGCCTTTTTTCGTGGTGGAAACGGGAAGATTTTCAACGCTCCCAAAAACAGAGGAGTTGGTCAGTTTGACGGTGGTGTAGTAAGTCACATCGCCGCCGACTCCAGAATCCGTCAAAGTCACGGAAGCTCCCTGACCCTTACTGCTGTTGAACTCGAAAGGAACAGGGGTACTGGTGATACTGCCGTTGATTTCACTCTGGCTTACCGTCACCTTACTGTATCCCTGGATATTGCCGTTGACAGTCACATCTTTGGAAAGGGTGACACTTCCTGTTGCGCTAAAAGTTTCAACGTCCTCTTTGACGGTCAACTTTCCGCCGCGGATATCGCCGTTGACCGTAATATGCTTTTTAACAAGCGTAACGAAGCCATCGACCTTTTGAGTTCCGGTGTAGCCTGTAATGGACACTTTGTCATAGCCGATGACATTCCTGAGTGAATATGAAGAATTTTCAGCGTTTTTGTTGACGATCATGGTGAAAGAACCTGCGGCTTTTTCTTCCTCTACGCCTTTTTTCGTGGTAAAGGCGAAAAGGTTTTCAACGTCGCCGCTCACAGTGGAGTTGGTCAGTTTGACGGTGGTGTAGTAAGTCACATCGCGGCGAACTTCGGAATCCGTCAAAGTCACGGAAGCTCCCTGAGCAATGTTGCTTGCGGAATACTTAAAATCATCCGACTCAGGTGTACTGGTGATACTGCCTGTGATTGTACTCTGGCTTGCCGTCACTTTGCTGAATCCGACAATATCGCCGGGATTCTCGTTATCGCCCTCGACAGTCACACCTTTGGAAAGGGTAACACTTCCTGTTGCGGCGTAAACTGCGGTATGTTCACCTCCGAAGATAAATCCTGTTTCAACACTCTCACCTCCGGTTTTACCGGTGACGGTCAACTTACCACCGCGGATATCGCCGTTGACCGTAATTCCATTTTCAACAGGAGTAACAACGCCATCGACCTTTTGAGTTCCGGTATAGCCTGTAATGGTCACTTTGTCATAGCCGATAATGGCACCGACTTCACAACTTCTATCAATGCCGTTTTTGTCAACGGTCATGGTGAAAGAACCGAAAGCCTTTTCCTCATACTTTCCGGTGTCGGAGGTAATAACACCATTTTTATCATATTTGACCGTGGCACTGCAAGTGATGACTTCATTGCTCACAGTTCCTGAAATAGTCGAATTGGTCGCCTTGACGGTATTATAGCCGCTGATGCCCTGCGTGACTTCGCCACGGGTCAGGGTAAAGTTACCTGCGGACTTTGTGGTCAGTTTATAGGACTCGGTCTTTCCGGTCTCATCATCAACATCAAGGTCTTCAGTCACAGAACCGCAGTAAACAAGTCCAAAGCCATGAGTTTTATTTTCAGCTGCCAAAACTTCACCGTTGATCGTGCCATCGGTGACACTCACGGTGTTGAACCCCTCAACAGATCCGGAGGTTTCGGCGTTGGTCATTTTCAGAGTTCCGGCAGTTTGATAGACTTCCTCGCTCACAACCGTTTCAGTTTCACCATCTTCTCCTGTAACCAAAGTCCACCACTCGGTCTTATTGCCGCCGCTGATAGAGCCTGCGTTAATGGTTGCGTTATTATCGGGATTCTTTTTGTCCGCATATCCCGTCAAAGTCACATTGAGATAACCCGCAACGGAACCGATTTCATAGGCTGATTCAGTTGCATTTTTATCCGCCTTGACGGTGAGGGCGCCTGCGGCAGTATAGACCCTGCGGTTGTCATCATCGTTGACAACTTCGCCCGCCGGATCGACCTCATAATATTTCTTTGAAAGATTGTCAAGAGTGATATTTTCCGCATGAGAGTTGGTCAGAGTGACGCTCTTGTAATTCACAATGTCGGCAACACGGGAATCTCCGGAAAGTTTCACACTGCCGTCAATGGTATAAGATTCAGTCACATCCTCTTTCTTTTGAGAGCGCTTGACCTGATTAATTTTGACAACATCAACACCTTTAAGGGAACTGTCAACCACATTGACATTCAAAAAGTCCCCAAGTTCGGTAATTTTTGTTACAGTTCCACTCTCAACAGTTTCACTCTCATTCTCCACATGAACAGCGACATCCTGAACGGTCAAAGTGTTCTGAGCCTTTTCGCCCGGTTCATTACCTCTGATACTGGCAGCGTTGATCAGCTCATAGAACTGTTCAGACCCCAAAGTCGTTTTGCTGTCAAGAAAACAGACATTGAAATCGGTCGGAAAATTGGAGTTTTCCTTATTATATTCTGCAAGAAAATCAGACATTGATGAAAAAGTAAAATCTTCTGCATTCGTTTTCAATTTCTTTGAAATCAGAACATTCACAGTATATTCCGGCTTGAGTACAACAGACATGATTCTTCCTCCTTGTCATCCGTGGGGGGCTTGGCACTGCCCCCCTTGTAAATATAATTATTCCCTATAAGTATATCACAAAATATGCATTTTGTCAAGTACAGATAAAATAATTTTGAACAATTTGCAAATTCCTGCAATCTGTGATATAGTATATGAAACAACACCCCAAAGAGAACAAAACTTTGAAAATCAGGAAAAAACGGCTATGAAAAGCACATCACAGATCATTTTTGCCTTTTTATTGACATTCTGCAGCCTCAATGCCGCCGAATACTTTGTCGGTGTCAACGGCTCGGACAAAAACTCAGGACTTACGGAATCTTCCCCTTTCCGCACCCTGAAACATGTGGCGACGCTCCTCCGCCCCGGGGACACCGTGACCATGCTCCCCGGCGAATACCATCAGGAGGTTCTTTTCAGCTTCAACGGCGATCCCAAACGCCCCACCCGTATCAGGGCAAAGATCCCTGGCTCGGTCCACATGCGTGGCGACATCCCCGCGCCGGAATTCACCAAAGTCCCGGGCAGAAAGAATGTTTACATGTGCCAGGTCAGCAAGATGCCCGAATACATCCTTGAAAGAGACACCTTGCAGAAATTCAAAAAAGTCCCCTCCCTTTCCGAAGTCGAACTCACCTCATGCAGCTCCTTTCTGGATGAGAAAAACAACAAGATCTACATCAGGACCAGCGACGATCTCCCCCCGGAACGCCACACCATCACCTTTTCGGTGCTTCAGGGGGATGCCATCAAGTTTCACGGCGGGGGCAAACCTGTTTACAACTGCCACGTTTCGGGCATCATGTTCAGCGGCTACAACGCCGCCACCCCCAAACACAACGGAAAATCCTCCTTTGCCGGAGTCCATATCCGCAATCCTCAAAACTGTTCTGTCAAAAACTGCATCGTCTACCTTTGCGGCTGCGGAGTCATGTTCATCCGCTTCGCCGACTCCATCGTTGAGGATTGCGTTTTCTTTGCCAACCACACGGAGTTCAACAGTTCCGGCGGAAATCTGATCTGTTACGGACCCGGCAAAAACACCATTCAGCGCAACATCATCACCTTCGGCTCCGAAATGGCTGGACAACGCTTTTACAGCGGCTCCTTCAACAACTGCCTTATCGAAAACTGTTTTGCCTTTGACAACAAATACGGCGATATCTGGATCAAACCCGCCAGCAATACCGCCGTGGTGAAAAACTCCTACGCCTCATACCTGATGCGGGCAAGGCGCATCGAAAACGGTATTTTCACCTCAGGTGCAACCTATTACAACGGCAAAGCCCAGCGCAGTATCTCACGCCCCGACGAACCCAAATTCGACCCTGACAAGGAGTTTGCCGACCCCGCACATCTGGATTTCCGTCTGCGTAAAGACTCCATTTTCCGCAAGGGCGGGGAACGGGGACCGAGAGGATACGACCCCAAAGTGATCTTTGACGATGAAAAACAGCTTGTTTCAGGAGGAACACTCTATATCACCCGGAAGCGCAGTACGCCGCTCCGCCTCAAAGACCTCAAGGATATCATCATCCGGGGCAGAGGCCTCATGCCCTCCGTACTCAAAGGAGATCTGAAACTCGAAAACTGCCGGAATGTCCGTCTCGAAAACATCAATATCATGGGCAAAGCGGAGTTCCCCCGCACCTCTCAACTCACACTCCGCCGCTGTGCCTTTGCCGCTTCTGTCACACTCCCTGCCAAGACCCGAATCCACCACAACCTCTTCCTCAAAGATGTCAGAAGCGGCGACGGAACTTTCGCCCGGGGCAACATTTTCTGCGCCTCATTCAGCACCAAGCCCCTCTTTTCCGGCTGGAACGCCTACACGGCAACTTCTGTCCCCGCCTTTGAAACAGCTTCATGGAAAGCCCCCAAGCCCATTTTCAACGCTCCTGCTTCCGGTGACTTCACCTTGAAAAACCACTCTCTCTTTGCCGGACGGTGCGCCGACGGATTCCCCAACGGACAGTACCGTTACGATGCCGTCCCCAACGCCGCCGTCCCCGGCTTCACCCCAAATAACATCACCGCCCGGAGTGCCGGTTTTACCCTTTCCATGCCCGGAGCCTTCACCGCCACTGCCGGATTGAAAAGTGCCGACGGCAAAAACATCGTCCGGAAAAACAGCAAAACCGCCGATGAGTGCGTTTTCACTTTCGCCTCACTGAAACCCGGCACCAGATATACCATTTCCGCCCGCATCACCCCTGCCCCGGTCAAACGCCTGACCAACGCTCCCAAAGTCAAAAGCTCGCCCCGGAGTTTCACTTTGAGCTTCACCACCCCCGCAAAAGATGCCCCCCGGGTGTGGCATGTTTCCGCCAAAGGGGATAACGCCAACGACGGCAGCTCCTTTGACAAAGCCATCGCTGAGATCAACAGTGCCATCCGCCGCGCAGGGCCCGGAGATACGATCCTGATTGCAGAAGGGACCTACAAAGAGATGCTCCGTGTCACAAGCACCGGAAGTTCCGGAAAATACCTGCGCATCGCCGGAGTTCCCGGCGCCCAGGTCCGCATCGACGGCGACGGAAAGATCATCTATGGATCCATCATTCAGGGCAGAGAGTATGTGGAGCTTGACAATCTGATCTTCTGCAACCTTGAAGGCTCCGGAGCTTACCCCGATGCCTCAGGTGTCTTAGTCACCGACAGTGCGGAAATCAAACTCAAACGCATCTTTTACGACAACCGCAACGGCAGCAATGAACGCAGTTTCGTGGGCAGACATGTGAAAAATCTGCTTATCGAAAACTGCGTCGCCATCACCCCTTTCGGCGGCTACGAATTCAGCCATTGCCCCGACCTTGAAATCAGACATTGTGTCTTTTTCAGGGGCAAGACCCTCAACGGCAGAGTCCACACCACCATGGCTGCGCCCGCAAAGGTCCACCACTGTATCTTTGTGGGTCAGGAAATTCAAAAGGTGAAAAACCCCACCTTCGGAGCCGCTGAGATCAGCACCTTTACCGAACACGACAACGGTTTCTTCGTCCGTCTCCCCCGCCATGAAAAGCCCTGCATCGGCTTCAACAATTACAAGGGGAAGGTCCTGCCCAAAAACGACGGCGGCGGCATCCTCAACAAAGAGTGGAACATTCAGGGCAGATTCTACAACCAGACCTTGACCTACGACGACTTCTGCAAAGAACAGAACCGCAAGCCCACCGCCGTTTTCGGTGATCCCAAGATGAAAGGTCTGCCTTATTTCCACACCTTCAAATCTCTGGCGCAATGGGATAAAGATTTCCACTCCAAAGATCCAGCAATGCAAAAAAAGCTCCGTGAAGCCCGGCAGAAAGAGCTGTTTTCAGTGAAAGATCTCCGCATCACCGACTTCATCGCCACCGCCCCTGAGTTCCGGGCAAGAAAGATCGGACTCGACCCCGAAGCCTTCAAATAAGGAACAAAAAAAGTTGCCGCAAAACCTCGTGCTTTGCGGCAACTTTTAAATATCAGCTTATTGCCGTTTCTGCCAGCTCCACTCGTCTTTATCAGGCAGAATGGAGTACATCTGCCATCCCCGTTCCACAACATGACCGTCGGCATTGAGGTTCACGATCTTTCCGGCATGGCGGGGATCGCAGAAAGAGTTGTTCGCCTTGGAGGGATCATGTCCTGCGGTCAGTTTGAAAGGCCAGGTGTTCCCGGAGAAAGAACAGTCCGAAGGCTCAGGGCGGTAAGAGTCAAGATTGACGATCAGCACCGAGGGTTTGCGGATGGTGCTGAGCTTGCGCAAATGATAGTAGTTGGGATTATTGCCGGAATCAGGAAGAATATTGATGGCGTAATAGTTGTATCCGTAGCTGTAAAAAGGACTGTTGTTGATGTATTGGGCGCTGCCGACGATATAGGACTTTGTACCCATGACGGCGATGCGGCGGTTATCCGCAGGGCAGAGCCAGAAACCGGGATGCTTGAAGTTGTAAAGGTTCGGAGCTTCAATGCTCACATACTTGAGTTCATAAAAGAGTTTGACCTTTTTGCCTGTCGGAGGCGGCATATAGCTGTAAAAATCATTGGAATAGGTCTGATTGTATGAGCCGATCTGTTTCAGATTATTGATACATTTAGTGGTTTTGGCACGGTCCCGTGCCTGAGTCAGAGCCGGCAGCAGCATAGCGGCAAGGATGGCGATAATGGCAATAACGACCAAGAGTTCGATCAGCGTAAAACATTTCCGGGAAAGGGACATCATAACAGCAACTCCTTTTGAAAACAACAAAAAAACGATGACTTTTATTACTTTACAACCATATTCCCATTATGTCAAGAAGATATTTGAAATATTTGACATTTTTCCTGTCAAGGTGTATATTTTGCAGATAACAATTTACAACTTGAAGGAACTGCCATGCCGGAAAATGATGAACTGCTCCCTGTTTCACCTGTCAATTGGAAACAAAACCTCTTTGTGATCTGGCTTTCCCAGTTTCTCGCCATGGTGGGTTTCGGCTGCTGTATGCCCTTCATCCCCCTGCTGCTCAAAGAAAATCTCCACATCGACAACGAAAATCTGCGCGGCGTTTATGTTTCGATCTACTACCTTGCCGCCATGGTGAGTTTGTGCATCGCCACAGCGGTCTGGGGAATGCTGGCGGACCGTTTCGGAAGAAAATTGATGCTTCTCCGGGCGAGTTATGCGGCGGCATTGTTCTACCCGCTGCTTGCATTGGCGCCCAACTTCTGGGTTTTGGCGGCGATCCGTTTCGTCTGTTCCTTTTTCTCGGGGACGGTGAATCCTGCGCAAACGCTTCTCATCGCCACCACCCCCAAAGAAAAACACGGATTTGTGCTGGGCGTGCTGAGTACCGCCACCTCAAGCGGCAACATGCTCGGATATCTTTCAGGGGGAGTGATCGTCCACTATTTCGGCTATACGGAAGCCTTTTTCACCTGCGGCGGCATCTACCTTGCCAGTGCCTTGCTGGTGCAGTTCTTTGCGAAAGATGATTTCAGTGTAAAACTTGCGAAAAAGAAACGTGAAAAG
Organism: Victivallaceae bacterium; assembly: GCA_045654705.1. GTDB lineage: Bacteria > Verrucomicrobiota > Lentisphaeria > Victivallales > Victivallaceae > UBA1784. Next base: position 27,756 of record JAZONY010000055.1, on the reverse strand, counting down.
AGCAAATACAAATTCAAAGAGGTTGCGACTCCGGCAGTTCTGTGGCTGCTTGTGCTGTTTTTGTGCTTCGGGATCGCCAACCGTCTTGTGCAGCCCTACATGGCTCTGCTGGTGGAAAAGATCCACGGATTTCAGGGGGCGGCATTTTACACCGGCATCGTCAGTGCTGCAAGTTCGGCAGGGGGCTTTCTTTCGGGGCTGTGTATCGGATGGCTCTGCGACCGTCTTGCGCCCCGTAAACTGCTGCTGCCCATTCTGATTTCCGGAGCGGCGTTCACTGGAGCCATGGCATTATCGGTCAATGTGGAAATGTTGCTTGTGACCCGTTTTCTTGCGGCATTTGCGGTCAGCGGGATCCAGCCGGTGCTGCAGCTTCTCCTGACCCGGATCACCGCCCCTGAGCTGCGCGGGACCTATTTCGGATGGTCGGGCAGCATCAACACCGCAGGCGGCATCGTCTGTTCCTTCCTCGGCGGCGGAGTCGCCTGGCTCACAGGAGTCCGTGGAGTTTACATCACTCCCGCCTTGATTCTTTTGCTGATGCTCCCTCTGATGGTTCCCACCTTTCTCGCCATGAAAAAGCAAACCGCAGCAGCTGCGGAAGGTGTAAAAGAGGGTTGAATCAAGAAATTTTCAAAAAAATTTGATTTCAGCCCTTGACAAACACGAAAAAAGGGTGTATCTTATATGACATACAAGGTGGTTGTGGCGCAGTTGGTTAGCGCGTCTGGTTGTGGCCCAGAAGGTCGCCGGTTCAAGTCCGGTCTACCACCCCATTTTTTTTGCCCGAATTCCGGGCAAAAAAAATAACGAAGCTGCAAGGCTTCTCTTCACGCTTTTGTGTCAACAAAAGCTCTTCACTCAAAACCGGAGGTTTTCTTCACACCTTCACCAAACTCCGGAAGCCTTGCTTGTGAAGACGCTCCATTTCATTCCGCTTGTGAAGGCGTTCCGTTCCGCTATCACTCCATTGCACTTGCTTGCCACGGCGTAGCAAAGCGAAGACGGGTGAAGTTGCCGCCTGCGGCGGGAGGATGTGTTTCTTTTTACAGCGCACCTGACGGTGCTTAAATAAAATCTCCCCAAATTCTCTGCTGTAAGAGGTCAGTTAGACCTCTGACGGAGCAGAAACAACACTGCCGCTGATAAATAACCTTCAGAAAAATTTATCAATACCGAGTTCAGCGGCACTTACGGAGTGCGCCCCGGAAACTTTGTATCGGAAACAGACTTTTCTGCCGTTCTTATACACAATAACAAGTTCGGAAAAATCATCTGCTTTTGCGTATTCAATACGCCGGTAATCACTGTTTTTTGCCCATTTGACGATTTCGACATTGAGCTGATCGATCTGGGTGGTCTGCTGCGTACCCGGTATAAGGGAAAAGTTTGATTTTTCACACCAAACCTCATTATCTCCGGCATAATAGGAAATTCTACCATTGGAATAAAGTTCTTTACCGGAAACAATGATTGCCCGCTTCAAGGTGTTTTGGTACGATTCTGCCGGAAAAAGCAGATATTTCATATCGGGACTTTCCGGTTGTACGCTCCGGTATTCAACCCTGCGGCAGCCGGGAACAACGAACAGACAGATAAACAAAAGAACTTGAACTATTTTTTTAAGTTTTTCCATATTTGCCATTTCTCTTTTTTATATCAGGTAAAACTGCAGATCGCAGGAATATTACTTTTTTACATATGCGGTTGCTCTGCCTGATCCGACTTTAATGATTTCACCTTTGTCGAGCATCTCTTTCAGAGTCCGTTCGATCATGGAAATGCTTATATCAGGACAGGTGTTGGCAATATCCGACTTGCTGATTTTTCCCAGTTTCTGTTCAAAAATCAATTTGATACGGTCTGTTTTGTTGAGTTTGCCGGTCACAATATGTTCAACTCTGTTTTCAAATTCACGATAAGATTTGAGAATGATGCCCAGCATATAACGCATAAAGGGCATATAATCATTCGTACCGCCGTTCCAATTTATACTACTGTGCTGCAATGTTTCATAATAGGTTTCTTTGGATTGTTCAATGAGTTTTTCCAAACTGATATATTTTCCGACAATATAACCATTCTGATAAAGCAGCAGCAAAGTAAGCAAACGGCTCATGCGTCCATTGCCGTCATTAAACGGATGAATGCAGAGAAAATCAAAAACAAACAATATTGCAAGCATCAATGGATCACAAACCCCGGAGGCGAGAGCGTTCCTGTAAGCCGTGCAGAGTTCTTCTATCGCCCGTGGTGTTTCAAATGCAGTTACCGGAGTAAAACGGATATGCTGCTTGCCTTCTGAATCCGTTTCTGCAATCAGAATATCGCTGTTTTTCCTATGCCCACCAATGCCGGGAACTTGAAAGGAATACAAATCACGATGCAGCTGCAAAATAGAGTTTGGTGTCAAGGGAATATACTCATAACTTTCGTGGATCGTTGCAAGAGCATCCCGATATCCGGCAATCTCTTTTTCATTGCGGTTGACCGGTTGGGATTTTTGCATTATCAGCTCTTTTAAGCGGACATCAGAAGTAAAAATACCTTCTATGCGGTTTGAAGCATCGGTGCTTTGTATGATTGCAACTTCAAGCAGCGTTTTTAAAATATCCTTTTGGGCAGTAATGTACAAATCCTGTTTCCCGCGATATTCGTGAATGGCGGATAAAAGGTTGCTGATTTCCGGAGTAAGCAATGCTCCGGGAAATGCCGAATAATCAAATTTTCTCATAAATCCAGCCCCGCTGTTTTATCTTATCTGCCCATAATATAATACCTTTCTGCATAATTTCAAGTGCATTTTGTGCAGATAATTCTAAATTCAGGCAAATAAGTCATGATACCGCAGTAATTACGGCATAGAGTACAGATAAAATCAACTGCATATATTTTGAGGCAAAAAGGGCGGTTTGTTGACAAAATCAGCATAAAATCTCCCCAAAATCTCTGCTGTAAGAGGTCAGTTAGACCTCTGCCGGAGGGACAACATGGCGGCAAACAGGAACGCTCCCAAGCAACGAGCCGACCACGGGAACAAGAGCCGCGACACGCCCCGGAAAGGCAAAAAGGCGACAGGGCATTTTTCCTGCCGCATGCTTATGCGATTACGGGTGTGTCAATGCACTGATATTCTAAATTTGCTCTATCAAATTCCAGAAGAAAACGAAAAATCCTCCGCTCAGGAAATGGATCGGTACAATATAAAGTCTCAGCCATGATTTCCCAAGTATTGAGATGTTCTTTTGTTTTATGGCTTTCCAAAGGATCAGGCTGTTCCAGAGTGTCATTACAGCCGCTGCGGGAATCATAACCGGAAAGAAAACATCAAACACACAAAAAACACTCCATACGGCGGCAATTATAAGAAATTCCGCCAAGTCAGTCCAAGTGTGACAGCAAATCGCATTGACAAGAAAAATCAATCCGGTAAGCAGAAGTGAAAATAAAATTGCCAGATATATTTCCATTATTTCGCCCGTAATATATTCAAAGGTTTAACGGCAAAAGTACTCCCGATATGGCAATTCCCCGACCGTTTGCATCCGCCTGTAAAAAATTCGTTTCATCAGAACTCCACTACGCAGCAATATTGGACTAATCCGGGAATTTTTTCATCACGCTTGATTGGAAACACAGATGTTACTGAAAATGCCAAATGTTTAGAATCAAATTCAAACAAATTGGAGTTATCTTGAGCTTCATCAAAAGCTGCCTGCAAAGAACATGCAAACTCTTGTGCAGTTTCAACACTCCCTTTGAAGAGATAACTCACACGATATTCACCTTCAAGAAAATCTCCGGAGATACATTCCGCCCAAAAATCGGGACAGTTTTTTTCCCGGAAATCCGGCATCCATTTCCAAATGACAAACTTTTGTTCCGGAACAACTTTCTGTTTGACAAGATATTCATGGAGTATCCGCAGAATCATTTTTTCCGGACCGGCTGGCTGTTTCTGCTGTCTGGCAAGAAACAAGCACTCCGGACATAACAAATTATATGCGTAATGTTTCTGCTTTACAGCTGTTTGTTCGGCTTCCCTGTGGCAGATCTTGCATTTTATCAGCATTATTCACCTTAAATATTGCAATGCATATGGACAATGTAATATATATTATCTGCCTGTAATATAATACTTATCCCCACAATTTCAAGCATATTTCAGGCAGATAATTCTATAAAATCCTGAAATATCTCCTCCTCTTGCCGCAAGGTAGACATAAAATGGCGGACTTGCAGGTGTATATTATGTCAGGTACTGAAATAAAAAGGAGTCGATATGAAACACGAAGCTACACCCCAATGGGGGTTTCTGAAAGGCGTGGCAGTGGTGTTAATCGTATACGCCACATTGATCCCGTATTGTTTGGGCCTGTGCGCCCTGCACTTTATTCTATTCCCCATAATGATCTTGGAAATGTTTATTGAGTACAAAAACAAAGTCATTGCCCTTCCGGACTCTTCGATCCGAAAAAAACTGATGAGGCTGCTGTATGCGATTTATTATGAACCCTTCAAGTGAAGTCTGGTACTTCAAGTCCGCCCGTGATATTGCCACGGGACAAACTATTCGGAGCTTTTCCCTGCTTTCTGCGGTGTGCGGGGGAGCTTTTTCAGGGCGATGAACAAGGCGATGCCGAGAATGGTGGAGGTCAGCAGATAGGAGGCGGGGAAGTTCAATATCAGGATCCAGTACTTTTTGGCGAAGAAGGGGAAAAGACAGAAGACCCAGAAGACACGGAAAATACAGATGCCGAAAATAGAGATACCCGTGGGCAAAAGTGAATATCCAAGCCCGCGCAGCGTTCCGGAAAGAACGTCGAGTATCATGAAAAGAAAGCCCGGCAGCAGTAACAATGCCCCCCGGATATGGGCGTATTCCACCATTTCAGCACTGGGATTTTTCACGCACCAGGGCAGCCAGAGGTCAAGAGTGAAAAAGGCAAGCCACCCCAAAGAAATTCCGATGAGGAGCGCATAACCGGTACTCCAGAAAAGCCCTTTCAGAATACGCTCTTTGTTCTTCGCCCCCGCATTCTGCCCCGTGAATGTGATACAGGTCTGGTGCTGGGCGTTGGCGATACTGTTGATGATGCCCCCCGCCGCAAATCCGACGATGGAGGTGGCGGCAATGGCACCGGGTCCGAATTCGTTGTTGGCGTGGACAACGAGAAAGTTGGAAATGGCAAAACATCCACTCTGAAGCCCCGCCGGAAATCCGTTGTAACAGACCTTGCCCAATATGGGAAAATCTATCCGGAACAATTTGCCGAAGTAAAATCTGTAAGCCCCGTGGGAACGGTAAAGGGTCCCCAGGATCAGCACCAGCGACAGAAACTGCGCCGTTATGGTGGCATAAGCCACGCCGAGGATCTCCATATCAAAGAACGCCACAAGAATGATGTTCAGCACCACGTTGACGACGCCGGAAATACAGAGGATCACCATGGGCAGATTGGGTTTGCCCACGGAGCGCAGCACGCAGCATCCGAAAGCGTAGACCACCACCGCCGGGATCCCCCAGAGAACCACATAGAAATAATCGAGTGTTCCCTCCATGATCGCTTCGGGGACACGGAGCAGCTCAAAGGCAGTACGCCCGAAAAGCAGTCCCGTGACCAGAATGAATATGCCGCAGATAAGTCCGAGGACGATGGAGGAGTGGACCGTGCGGCTCACATTTTTATAATCTTTCGCCCCCATATAACGGGAAACCATCACACTGACACCTGCCCCCATGCCCAGAAAAACCGTCATAAGGATACTGGTGACAGGCCCGGAACTCCCGATGGCCGCCACCGCATGTTCCGCATTTTTGGCAAAGCGTCCCACCACGATCACGTCGGTGGTGTGAAAGAGGATCTGGGTGACAAAGGTGATCGCAAGCGGCGTCATAAACTGAATGATCTGAAGCGGTATCACTCCGCAAGTCAGATCCATTTTCCGGATGGAAGCCATAAGGGGTCGTTACTCCGTAAAAAAAGAGGAGTGTTTTTCCACACTCCTCAGTGTTGTCAAGCCGCAGCTTAACGGAAACAGGCGAAAACAGGGAAGTTGATAATAGGCATGAAGAAGAAGTAATCGGGGGATGAGTTGAAGTTCAACAACCCGATCTGCACACCGTGACTGCCTTCCTCGCCCCGGGTCACAAGACCGATGGTCAAACCGTTGTTGACACGGACGGCGTTATAAAGCACACCGACAGAAAGTCCGATATTTTCCTCTGCGGCACTGAAGAAAGGTGCCAGCTGGATCCCGTAGCTCTCTTTCACAGCGTTGAAAAGTGAAAATGAGATACCGCCCACACGATTCTGTTTCAGGTAGAAAAGATTGAGACCGAGACCGTAAACGTTGCTGGGGGAGTCCCAAAGCTGGGCATAGGGGAGGAATCCCAGCTGGATGGGGGTCCAGGAGGTATCAAAGAGTCCGCGTCCGGCGTGGGGAACCACCTTCACAGGGTCAAAGCGTGAGAAAGGATTGGTGCAGCTGTAATAGTGACGACCGCGCCAGAAAGCCAGATCGCAGGAGCGCAGCGCAGTTTCAAAAGCGCAGTTGGCGGCATCAAAAGCCTTGGCTCTGCCGAAAAGTTCGGCGATGTAAAGGGTGTCATCAAAAAGCATCAGCACAAGTTTGTATTTGTGATCTTTGCCTTTGATATTGCGCAGACCGACAACGCTCCATGCGCTGATATTTTCAGAAGTTTTGAAACCTCTGTCTTCGATGATCTTGTAATTGTGCTTCTCAATGAGGACACGGGTGATGACCTGACGCCAGATGTTGAGATTGGCACCGGGGAGATTTTCACGGGTGGAAAGTTTGAGAGAACACTCATAGGGGGAAACGCAGATCATGGAACGCAGCGCAGAACCGACGGCGTTGAAACCTGCGGGGATCTCCATGCGGTAGGGAGCCACAACGTCAAGAGTCGTGATTTCGGCAGTCCGGTCAACATTGGCGCCGAACATCTCGACCCAGCGCATGGGCAGCGCCAGTTTAGCGGGGCTTTTCAGATAGACAGTCTCTTTCCCCGGAACGGGATTGGGCACATTGACACAACCGCCTGCGATGCAGAGCAAAGCGACAGAAGCCATTGACAACAGAATTTTGTGTTTCATTGTTCCACCTCTCTTATAAAAATTTATGTGTTAGTTGCTTTTCATATTTTATTCATCACACTCAGTGGGGAGCGTGTCGGATAAATCGTCGATATTCTCTTCCTGGATCAGCATTTCCTCCTGCAGTTCCCAATCTTTCGGGACGTAGCAGGCGCCTTTTTTGTGGACCTTGATAACGATCACGGTGCAGTTGTCATGTCCGCCCAGACTCAGTGCCTCAGCCTGAAGCAGCTGCGCCGCGACGGAGGCGTTGACACTCCACGCCTGGGAAAGGATGCGTTTCAGGGAGTCATCAGGAACCATCCGGTAAAGTCCGTCGGTGCAGATCATAAAGACATCCCCGACCTCAACATCGCAGGACATGCGTTCAAGATAGAAGTTTGAAGCGATCCCCAGCACATTGGTCAGCACCCCCTGCTGATCCTTGGGGAGCATTCTTTCATCCACATTTTCTGCGGCGGCGAGGGTATGGTCTGTGGTCAGCTGTTCAAGGATCCCTTCCCGCAAGCGGTAGACACGGCTGTCCCCGGCGTGGAAAACAGTGGCAAAACCGGGATCCCAGGAGTCCAGCAGCAGACACGCCAGTGTCGCACCCATGCTGTCGAAATTGTGATCCGAACAATACTCGTCGATGGCGGTGTTGGTGGAGTAAGCCGCACGGATGATCGCCCGCTCACGACCGGCAGGGGAACTCCCCCCGGTGAGCAGTTTTTCCTTGATGGCATCAACAGCCATGCGGCTGGCAATCTCACCTGCGGCGCCGCCGCCCATGCCGTCGGAAACCGCAAAACAGCCGAGTTCGCTCATAATGAGAAATGAGTCCTCGTTGTTTTTGCGGATTTTTCCGGGATGGGTGGTTCCACCCACATCCAGGGAAATATTGAGTAAATTTTTACCGAAAAACTTCATCTCAGCGCAGACTCCACATACGTTTGACCACGGGGTCGCCGGGCAAGCCCTCTTTGAGGATCTGATCTCTGATCTGGATCGCCTCTTCGGGAAGCGCCGTATTGTATTTGCGGTTCAGTTCCTGCATCCTGACACGGAATGCGGCAAACTCTTTGCCGATCTTTTCACGCTGGGCGTAGGTGTAGCTCTGGGGGTTGAAAGAGTAGGCGATACCGTGGGCGATGAAATACTCACGGGAACTCTTTCTGAATGAGACCAGATTCCGCTTCATGGTGTTGACGATGCGGTCACGGAGCAGCAGCTGACTGTCAAGATATTTGAGGTAGTTTTTGAGTTTGCCGCTGCCGATATATTTCTTACCGTTTCCTTCGGCATATTCCTTGAAGTAGGTGATAAGTCCCAGATGGAAGATCGCCCTTTCAAGGAGAGGTTCAAAGGGGATGACATACCGGGAGCGGACCGTGTCATTGCTCCGGATCATCACCAGTGCGCCGTAAAGATACTCGATACCCACATACTTGTCATAGATGCCCACGGGATTGTTCCGTGACTTGGGCGCAGGGGGCAGAGTCAGGGTGTCACAGTTGAAAACCTGAGCCATCTCTTTTTTGTTCATAAAGGCTTCAAGTGACGGCACATTGCTCCCGGGCTGGATATTCTGCCGCACCAGACTGCCGTGGAGGATATAAAGATCGGAAGCGACCCGTTTCAGAAGCTGGCTTTCTTTTCTCAAAACTTCGATACGCTGGTCGACACCTGCCAGACGGAGCTTGTTTTCGGGGATCGCCACAACTGAAGCGACACACTCTTTGAAACGCATATCACTGAGAAGTTTGCGACTGGCGACAAGCTGTTTTTCGGAGTTCTGGAGCGCATAAAGGACCGGCAGCACATTTTCGATGCGCCCCATGATGAAGGGGAGCCGGTAGTTGCGCTGGAGTGCTTCAAGTTCGGCAATGACAACGGTCAGGTCGCAGGAACCGCTTTTGCTGAGCTTTTCCATGACTTTGCTGAATGCGCCGTGGGCTTTGCTGACCGCAGCGATCTTGGCATCGGTATTTTCGGCAAACTTCAAAAGATTCCGGACACTTTCCTTGGGATTGCTCCGCAGAAGTGCCGTAAGTTCCCTGATATTCTTGCTGATCACCGCAAGTTCAGCCGGGGAAGCCTCGCTGTCGTTGAAAACCATTTCGGTTCTGTTGAAAGCACCGAAAAGTTTCTTGATCAGTTCAAGTTCCTGTTTGATGTTCACAGCTGTTTTTTCGTTCCAGTCCCATGAAGCGATGTACTCAAGATCCATGGTGCCGATAAGCTGGGGAACTTCGGCAAACTGCTGGTTTTTGAGCAGGAAATGAAGTCTTGCCAGGCGTTTGGCTGAATTTTCCCATGTTTCGATCTGAGCAAGGAAAAGTTTGCGTTCAGCCTGAGTTGCACTTGACTTTCTGGCGGTGGCGGCAGAGGCGACCAGACGGCGGGCTTCGGCAAAGTCCGCTTCACGGGCGGCGGCACGGGCCTTTTGCAGAAATTCAAAGGAGGCAGGGGTGAACTGGAGCCAGAAGAAATAGGCGCCCACACAGACAAGAAGCGTCGCCGCAAGGGTCAGCAATGCGGCAGTGAGCTTGAGGGTGTGGCGTTCGGAAGAACCGTCATAAAAGATCATTTCGATATCGGCAACAGAGATCACATCGCCGTTTTTGAGCATTCTTTCGACTTTTCCGGGGAGTTCCATGCCGTTGACCGAGGTGCCGTTGCGGCTGTTGAGATCTTTAAGCCAGCAGCTGCCGTCCTTTTTCCGGCTGATGGAGGCGTGAGGCGTGGAAACAAGTCCGCTGTTGAGGACGATGTCACACTTGGCGCCGGAACCGATCCGGGTGATCCCGGAGGTGATCTTGAACTTGCAGCGTTTGCCGTTTTCATCGGTATAGCGCAAGTAGCAGGGCTTGAGTTTGACCTTGGTTTTCACGTTGGGATCAGCGACGGTCAATGTACATTCACCGAAGTGGAAGATCATACCGGAAGCGAGCTTGACCTCTTTGATCTTTCTTTCGTGGAGATAAACACCGTTGCGGCTGCCGAGGTCGGTCAGGTAAAGATCATTTTTCCGTTTTGAGATCATGGCATGGCGGCTGCTGGTGGCAGAATCGACATGCCCCACGGACCAGGTACATTCGCTGCTTCTGCCGATGGAGATCTCTTCGATAAAGTCCTTGGAATTCAAAGAATAAAGATCTTCGCTCCGGCATGAGAGCGTGATAATGAGTTCATTTTGCTTGGAGTTGGACATAAGGGTACACCCGGTTTTCACCACTTGTTGGTTCTGATTTCATAGAAGCGTTTGTCGTTGCTGAGGGAGAAAATGGCGGCAGTTTCAGCCTTGATCTTTTCAGCGGCGGCGGCATTGCGCTCAAGGAGAGCGTTGATATAGCGGATCTTCATGGCGTTGAAATTGCGGCTCTGCACCTCACGGAGCGCAAGGAGCATTTCCTGAGCGACCTGCAATTTCGCCTTGTCACCCTTGAGCATGGCATCGACAAGGATACCGTTGACCAGGCGGTATGAAGCGGCAAGACGGATGGGAGAGGTACTCTTGATCTTGTTTTTCAAACTGCGCAAAGTTTTCCAATCCACGCTCACAGGGGTTGCACCGCCCTCCCAGTGTTCTTCCACAAAGCGGGAGCTGATGAGGAGGAAGGAGGTGTTTCTCAAAGTGGATTCCACCCGGTCTCTTGCCTCGAAAGGCACTTCCGCACGCAGGATATAGGCACGGTCGGCGTGACGGAAGATACGGACGATGCCGTACCAGTTCTTCTTGTTGCTTTCGCGCACATAAGAGATGAGGGCGGTGGGCAGACCGTTGGCTTCGCCGAAAAACTGGTGCGTGGTATCTCTTTCAAAGATCCAGCGTTCATCACCTTTGACATTTCTTGCCACGGTCCAGTTTTTGAGGCACTCCTGCATGGAGCTTCTGAGGACCTTGCTGCCGGAGAAATATTCAAGAGTAAGGGTCAGGGGGATCAGCTCCTTCTGACCGAGAGAACTTTTGACCACGATCTTTTCGCCGGTCACATTGGTCGTGGAGGAATCATAACGGGGATAGAAAAGAGAGAATCCGCCGTTTTTGAAACCTTTACCGCCGAAGTCCACCGAAGCCGTATCCCATGAGCCGTCGGCTTTCACGGGCCAGATACCGTCCTTGGTTCCCTTGTCGTCACGCAGCAGGAACAATCCGGCAAGGATCAGGACCGCCAGCACCAGCAGGATGATACGGACAAAACGCAGACGGCTGACACGGTTTTTCTTCTGCTCTTTGATATATTCGATTTCGGCAGGGGTGGCGACACGGGTCTTGTTGGCGGCGGTGTCCCGGCTTTTTCCGGTGGTATTGGCACTGTCGTCGGTGTTCAGCGAGGAATCGTCGGTATGCTGTGAGCCGCCGGTTTGCAGGGAGTCACCGGTACGCAGGGAGTCACCGGTACGCAGAGAGTCGCCGGTATTGGTCCCGTGGGAATCAGCGGTCTGGGATCTGTTCTGACTCTGATCGGTAGCTTCCTGTTCCGTTCCGGTATCAACGCCGACAGCGGTTTCGTTGTTGCTGTGATGGCTGCCGGGGGTCAGGGCATCCTGAGAGAAGTTATGGCTGAAATTCTGTTCATCATTTCTGCGGCTGAGCTCCTCATCTTCGATGATACACTCAAGGGCTTCACCGGCAAAGATGTGCTGCCCGACACGGACAGGAGAATTTTCAAAAAGCATCTGGTCGTCGAGATAGATACCTTTGCTGCTGAGGTTCTCAACACTGATGGCATCTCCTTCGACTCTGATGATAAAGTGCTTACCTGAAACGTCGGGTTCCTTGATTCGGATTTGGGCGGAACGGGAACGGCCCACAAGATTCTCCCCCTGCTCCAGCTGGAATTTCTGAGGAGGGGCGCTTTTGGAAATGACTCTTATGTTATAATTCATCACCAGATTCCTTTTTGTGAGATTACTGAAAATATACCAGTATCCTTAATGCTCAGGATAATCGGAACGAGTACCGTTATGAAAACGGCAGGGACAATGCACAGAATAATGGGAACAAGCATCTTGGAGGGAACTTTGGCGTTTTCCTGCTCCAGACGGGCGAAACGGATTCGTCTCACCTCATCCGCCTGGATCTGCATCACGTCGATGATCGCCGTACCGCTTTCCAAGCTGTACACGATGGCGGAAACAAAACGGTCAAAGTCGTCGGATTTGAGACGTGCCGCCATATTTTTCAGGGCATCTGCCCTGGATTTACCAAGTTCGATCTCGCTGAGCAGCACATTGAACTCAACGCTCAGGGGGTCTTTGAAATTCAAGGTGGTGTAGTAACGCACGGAACTTGCAAAGTCAAGACCTGCATTCATCGCCGAAGCGATCAGGTCAATGGCAAAAGGCAGGATCCGTGAGATTTCCGCCGTCCGCTTCTGCGCCCGTCTGATAATGGTCAGCAAGGGCAGCATACCGCAGATCACTGCCATAAAGGCGATGAGCCAGAGGGCGTAAAAGAGGGGGACATCCACCACAAAGAGGAAGACACCGGTCAGGATGACGGCAGTCAGCATCACGGTAAACTGCAATCCGATGATACGGGCGGGACTCCACTGCAAACCGGAGTCATTGCTCCACTTCTGCAATTTGCCGCTGAAAACGAAGAAGGTTTTGCTGAGCCACTCCCCGAAGTCCTGGGCGAAGAGATCCCCCATGGGCATAAAGAAGTTGAACCAGTAAGGGATCTTATTTTCCTTTTCTTTTCTCTCCCCGGGGAAACACCAAAGCACGAAGATAAAGATCCCCAGAAAGGCGAGAAACAAGATGATGTATTTCTTTTCCATATCGATCTACCGCCTTTACATTTTGATATCGCAAATCTTTTTCAGGACGAACAATCCTGTCAACTCAAGAAGTATGATGAACCCGATGGTGATCCATCCGACAACCGTGGTCAGCATGGGAGCCATAAGTTTGGGAGCAATGAGGTAAAGCACGATGAAAATGATGGCAGGAAAAAAGGACATGACCAGAGACTCAAAGTTGAACTGAGCCGTGATGCCCTTGAGCTTATCGGTGATCTCATTGCGCTTGCGGATGGTTCCGATGAGGCGGTCCAGCACCTCGGAAATACTGCTTCCGGTACGGATGGAAATGGCGACTGTTGCGGCGAAAAGCTGCAGATTCTCGCTTTTGATCCTCTGATTCATGCGTGTCACCGCCTCTGACAGCTCCATACCCAGACGGTACTCACCCATCATCAAAGCGAACTCCTCACCCAGCACGCCCCCCACACTGCGGGAAGAGACATCAATGGCGTTGGGGAGAGCGAAACCTGACTTCAAGTTGTTGCTCACAAGGACGAGGAAGTCCATCATCCGTTCCTCAAAGGCGGCGGCCTTTTTTTGTTTTCTCATGCGGAAAAACCGTGACAGGATAACGAAACTGAGAAGTCCGCAAGCCAATGCGGCAATAAGGGATGCCATGATACCGCTTTTCATAAAGAGCAGCACAGCGCAGACAACGGCAAAAATCACCAACGGATAAGAGAAAATGACGGATTTCTCTTTCACATCACTTCCCTGACCGAAGTTCACTCCCTCCTGCCCGGTAAACTTGTTGCTCATAGAGGGGTAGAGCGACAACACCAGCAAAACTGTCGCTGCAAAAGCAAGACACATCAAAACCAAACGCATGGTCAAATGGCTCCTATTTTATCGTTACTTGTCATCTTTTGAAAAAATCGAAAAGTCAAAGTGATCCACTCCGCGGTTGCGGAGATCCACCAGACACTCAGGGATATTGCCCGTGGGCATATATTTACCTTTTATTTTCTTATCCGTTCCGTCGGCAATCTGCTGGAACGTGAAAATATCCTGCATCGTAATGACCGATCCCTCTTTGCCCACCACCTCAGAGATCTGGGTGATCTTGCGGGAACCGTCTGCCATACGGGTCAGATGCACGATCAGATCGATGGAAGAAACGATCTGGTCACGGATGGCATTGACCGGCAGTTCAAACCCCGCCATCAGCACCATGTTTTCAAGGCGTGACAGTGCATCTCTGGGACTGTTGGCGTGGATCGTGGTCAAAGAACCTTCATGACCGGTATTCATAGCCTGAAGCATATCCCACGCCTCGCCGCCGCGGCACTCACCGACGATGATACGGTCGGGGCGCATACGCAGGGCGTTGATGACCAGATCCCGGATGGTGATCCTGCCTTTGCCCTCCACGTTGGGCATACGGGACTCAAGGCGGACCAGATTCCAGTGGTTGAGCCGGAGTTCGGCGGAGTCCTCAATGGTGACGATACGCTCGTTGACCGGGATGAAGTTGCTCAACACGTTCAAAAGCGTGGTCTTACCCGTACCCGTACCGCCGGAAATCAGGATACTCTTTCTGAGGCGGATCATCTTCTGGAGAAAGGTCGCCATTTCCTCTGAAAGGGTCCCGTACTGGATCAGCTCCGAAGTGGTGAGCCGTTCCTTGGCGAACTTACGGATGGTCAGTGAAGCGCCATCCAGGGAAAGGGGCGGTATCACGGCGTTGACACGGGAACCGTCAGGCATACGGGCATCCACCATGGGGGAAACTTCGTCGATGTGTCTGCCGACCTTTTCCACGATGCGCTGGATGATGGAAAGCAGATGGGCTTCGTTGAAAAAGCGGATACCGGTACGATAGATGACGCCCCGTTTTTCCACGCAGACACGGTCGGCGCCGTTGACCATGATCTCATTGATATCATCAAGGCGCATCAGGGGTGAAATGGGACCGTAAAAGATCAAATCGTCCCGCAGGACCTCCTGAAACTCTTCGGGAGAGATCTCACGGGGAATCTCGTGCCAGAACTCGCGCAGCACCTTCTGGAGTGAGCGTTCAAGTTTGGACTGGAACCCCTGTTTGTCCAGATCCTCGGCACGGATGGTTGCAAGATTCATATCCCTCAGAACCATCTCATGGATCCTGCGTTTGAGTTCCATGATATGTTCTGAATAAAGGACGCTGTAATTTTCAAATTCGTCGGTGGTGAGCAGACACTCCTCCGCCACCGTGGGATTGCTCATAACACTGCTCTGATCGTCCAGCAGCCGCAGCGTGCAGCTGCAGATGCGGATATCATCATCCAGCGACAGAGGCGTTGCCCCCTCAAGGCGTTTACCGTTGATGTGAACGCCATGGCGGCTGCCGCTGTCTTCCAGATAGATCAACCCCTCCTTTGCGATCAGCTTGGCATGAAGTCTGGAAACCATGGTATCGGGAAGCACGACCTGACAAGCGGCATCTCTCCCGATGAGCATGACATCCAAATCGTCGATGCAAAGGGTCTGGATGACTCTGTTTTTCTGTTTTACGATCAGATACATAGTGTTATCTCAAATCATTCCGGATCTATTACCAGCGCAGGAACTCATACCAGCGGCGCTGTTCTCTCTGCCCTTCACGGATCTGGATCTGGGCAGACTCCTCAACATCCCGCAGTTCCTGAGCGGGGGGGATCTCGATAGGTTTCGCCTGAGACATGAGTCTGGGGGAAATCAGGACAAGTCCCTGTTTGTCGTGATAAGTGTCGTTCTTCTCGGCAACGAACCAGCTGATGATGGGGATATTACGCAGGAAAGGCACGCCGTTGGGTCCCGTGGAGTTATCAAGAAGTTCCTTGATACCGCCCAAGGCGATGGTTTCGTCAAGTTTGCAGAAAGCGGAGGTTTTGATGCTCTTTTCCTTGATATCGTAATCGCCGTTTTCGAGGAGGACGGGAGTGCTGAGAGAGACTTCGATTTCCATGTAAACTCTGTCTTTGCCGGTGAGACCGCCTTTGATCTTGAGGATGAAACCGTAGTCCACATCTTCCAGAGAACCGTTGTTGTCGCCGCTGACACGGACCTTGAGGGTACCGCCGTTGTGGATCTCACGGAACTGGGGCGTATCGTTGCTCTTGAAGGTGAGGAATCCCGCATGACGGAAGACGCTGTTGGTGTTTTCGCCCAGGAACTTGATCACAGTGCCGAGGCTGGAGGAAATACCGTAGCTGCCGCCGCCCCGGACAAGGCTCATATTGCGGTTGAGTCCGCCGTTGTAGTTGGCAGAGACATTGATGGGGATACCGTTTTTCATGAAGTTGTTGCCGATGGATTCGAGCTGGGATTTTTCCATACCGACAAAGACGGCGCCGATCTCAAGCATTTCGGGAACGATATCCACATTCATGACCGCCTGGACCTTGTTTGAGGCGTTGGACTGGGTGGTCAGCCAGGACTGAGCGTTGATGATCTTTTCGATGCGCTTGATATCTTCCTGAGAGTAGACGGTACCGGTGATGTTGACCACATCGCCTGCGGGGACGACCATGATTTCGCCGTGTTTGAGTTCGCGGTTCTCACGGACGAGGGTGTAGCCTGCCTTGTTGAAAGCTCTCTGGAGCAGGACCATGACCTCAGCTTTGGGCTGGAACGTCACCAGATTGACCACCTTGCCCTCATAGAAGGGAACAAGTTTGCGGAACATCTGCCAGTGGATGATGTTGCTGATCTCACCTTTGAGGATGATCTTGTTGCCGCTGATGGAGGCATCGACTTCAGGGATCGACTCCAGATCGGCGATGATATTGTTCAGATCCTGATAAAGGTTGCTGACGATGGAAATGCGGTAGGTCCGGAAGATGTTTTCTCCGGCGACCTGGATATCGGTCATACCCTTTCTGAGACCGACGATACGGAGCTTGGAGTTGTTGTCGATGACCTCCACCGCAGCGATAGAGGGATCACTGACACGGCAGGTGTGGACTCTGAAAGGCAGTTCAAGCACATTGAGTGAGCCTGCCACATAGTTCAGCTGCTGCACGGCGGGTGCGGCGGAGCAGACAAAAGCGGCAAGGCAGAGTGTGCATACGGAAAAAAGTTTTTTCATGATTCAACATTCTCCTATAAGTTCGTCAGTTGGCATCGGGAACTGCGGGCAGTTCGATGATCTGTTGTCCTGAAACCAGTTTCCCGTAGGTTTCAGGGGCGACTTTACCGGTTTTCAGACGGTCGATATTGTTGTCATCGTTGGGTCTTCTGAGGGCGGGATAAAGGCTTGCGACCCGCTGGGCATCGATGAGCAGCTGCGCCTGATCGGGCTTGAGGGAAACGATGACCACGCTGCCGTTGTCACCGCCGATACTGATGATACGGACTCTGGGCAGCACGGTGAGGGTGACACGCTTGCTTTCAGTGCGTTTGGGGGCGCTTCCGTCAAGGCTGACGGTATTGGGGGCGCTTTTTTCCTCAAAAGTACCGATAATGGCGATTTCGTCGCCGGGGCGGAGCGTGGAAGCGATAGCGGTATCGCTGAAAGGCACAGAGATCGCCCATTCACCTTCGCCGATGAGGGAGCTGATACCGTCAGAACCGCCCAGATCGCTCCAGAGGATGTAGTCGCCGCCGGTAATGACCTTGAGGGACTTCTGTTTCAGGAGCAGCTGGCGCTGACCCCACGGCACAGCCTTGGCGGGCATGGAGCTGCGGGGGATATCTTTTTTGACCAGCACGCTGTTGGTGATCACACCGCCCATGGGGATATTCTGAGCAGCGGCGACCACACTGACCATAGCGGTTGCGCCCCGTTCTTTGTCAGCGAGGATATGATTGATACCGAAAACCACTGCGAGACCGAGGACGACAGCAAGAACAAGCGGGATAAAGTTTTTCATATTTCTCAACCTTTCATATCTTCATTAATACTGCTTTGGGGCAGTGATTTCAATTTTTCAACACTTTTCATAAGACATTGCACTCCTTTTTTTATAGTTTATATCAATCTGTAAGATTTTCAAATTTATCAGCAACTTTTTCAAAAAGTTTTTCCAGTGCCTCCATGACATCGTTGAAGATGTCGGGCTCGACGGCATAAGTTATCACGGCAGCGGCGGCGGCGGTGAGGAGAAAGAATGTAACACCCGCCGTCACCCCTGCAAGGAACCAGTGGTTGCGGCAGAGAGCGGCAAGTTTCTCTCTGAACGCCCCGGCACCTTTGCCGGGAGAATCGCCATTGTTTTCAGCCATTTTCGTTTCGGCACTCAGGATACCTGTTTTACCGCTCAACAGGGCTTTGATATCTCTGTTGAGGGCTTCGGCGTTGGGGTGTCGATCCTCTTTATTTTTCGCCATCATGCGCATGACGAGTGCGCTGCACGCCTTGGAGATCTGGGGATTGCGTTTCCGTGGATCGGGAACAGGTTCTTCCATGACTTTCTTGACGATATCCACAGTTTCGCTTCCGGTATAGGGTTTGGCGCCGGTAAGCATTTCAAAGAGGGTGACGCCCAGACTGTAAATATCGGCACGGATATCCACACTGTTGGGGTCGAGGGTCTGCTCGGGGGACATGTACGCCGGGGTCCCGGTGAGGGAGGTGCGTTCCTTTTTCCG
This sequence comes from Victivallaceae bacterium, assembly GCA_045654705.1. GTDB lineage: Bacteria > Verrucomicrobiota > Lentisphaeria > Victivallales > Victivallaceae > UBA1784. Next base: position 9,296 of record JAZONY010000055.1, on the reverse strand, counting down.
CTCCTGATTGGAGTTGAAAGAGGTTTTGGCGATCCCCAGATCGGCGAGTTTGACCACGCCGTTTCTTGTGAGCATGATATTATCGGGTTTGATATCCCGGTGGACGAGGTTGGCATTTTCGGCGGCGATGAGGGCTTCGCTGACCTTGAGGACGATCATCAAAGCCTGCCGTTCCATATAGCTGCCGAGGGAGCGGATGGCATTTCTGACGGTACCGCCGTCCACATATTCCATAACGCTGTAATAGATATCCTTTTTCTCATCGAATTCGGCATCGTAGACCGAGATGACGTTGGGATGATCGAGCTGGATCGCCATACGGGCTTCCTGCAAAAATCTTTCGCCGAACTTCTTATCTGCGGAGCAGTATCTTGCAGGCAGGATCTTGATAGCTCTCAGCACGTTGAGTTTCGTATGGAGTGCGAGATAGACCTCACCCATTCCCCCTTTGCCCAGGGGTTTGCGAATGCGGTAGCTGCCGAGAAGATCCCCCTCTTTGAGGGAGTACTTCCCGGTGGGCCGCACCGTGGTACTGACGACGGTCATCGGAGTGATGTCTTCATCAGTGATATTTTGAGGTGTATCGTTCATTTCTGTTCTGCCGTATTATTTTTGCTCTCTCCCCATGCGAAACCGCTTCTGGCGATCTCTTTTTCCCAGAGGAGCAGAGTAACTTTGTGTTTATTTTTGTTCCAGACGGTGACGAACCGCCGGTTTGCCATCTGAAAACTGTGTTCTTTTTTCCATCCCTGCCTGCCCATGAAGGAGTCCCACTGGCGGCACGCCGCCATGAGGGCGCAGTTCATTTCGCCGGACTGTACCCAGCCTTTGCCGGGGACGCCTTCAGCGGTGACTCTGGCATCGGGAGGCAGATTGAAAAGGGCTGCACCCGCCAGAAGTGCCACGATAATTTGAGCGTATTTCAACTTCATAATTTCTCAACGCTCCATGTTTCGCAGTCGGGATTGCGTGTATAGCGGCTCAACTCTCTTGCTTGAACTGCAACGGGCGAAATACCTGCGGCAAACTTTTCATTGGCGACAGCAGCCCAGTCGGTCGTGGTGTTCCGGTCCACATTGTAGCGGGGATTTTTGCGGAGAGCGGTCGCGCCACCGTTTGAATCGCTGAAACTTGCCATGGACATCTCTTTGAGCAGCGGATTTTTTGAGGGCAAAATCCGGAAAAATCTGAAAGAGAGCCGTCTGATCCCCTCAAGCCACACCGGAAGCGACCTTGTTCCGACGACCCGTGTGGACTCCATATAATAGGGGACATTGGCGGCGGGGGGCAGAGTGCCGATAGAGTTGCTGAAACGGATATATTCATCCTCTGGGGCATAGAACGCCTTGAGTCCGGCAAGGGAGTTATGCGAGACGAAAGCTGCGAAGTGGTCCATAGAGACCACATCGAATCTGTCGAAACTCAAGGTGCCGAGATAGACCGTTCCGAGGAGTACCAGCAAATGCAAAGGCAATACGATAACACACTCCATCATCACACTGCCGCAACTGTTTTTGAAAAAGCGTTTCATGGTCAATCCCCCCTGCTTGCGAAGTTGTTGAGCATGGACCAGTCGGCAAGTTTCTCCCAGCCTTGGGGCGAGAAACTTTCGTGGACCTCTCTGACCACCTCTCCGGCGGAACTCCCTGCCATGGAGATGGGGAGCATAACGGCGGCATAATCGGCATTGCCGGGGGAAAAACTTGCAAACTTCTTTCTGCTGTACCGGGCATCGGCATAACTCCAATCTCTGGGGCAGGCTCTTGCTGCGCTCATGCACCAGTATTCTGCATCGTTCACGGAGTGAGCATCGAACCATCTGCCGGTCAAATCGCCGAAAATATCGCTGAGAGGATTTTTCAGAGGGCTGCGTGCGGCGACGAGGACTGCGCCCTTTTCGATAAACTTCGCATCCAGCTGCCGCGGGAGTGCCCGGACAGCTTTATTGTATCCGAGGAAATCTTTGCTGTAAGCGTTGATCGCCTCACCGGTGAGCTTGGGCGAAAGAGTCCCCTGAAGACCGGAAGCAGTGATACCGTCGGAGCGGACCGCCCCGGTTCCCTGAATGTAAACTGTGGCATATTTGGTGATATAAGGCACGCAGACGGCGGGGAGCAGAACTGAATTCTGCCATCCTCTGAGACCGATACGGAACTGAGCTTCGAGGCCCTGTCCGGTATAGGCGCGGCGGAACCCGGCTTCGCTTCTGCCGTCGGGCTGCCACCAGTGTGCGCCTTTGGCGTTGAGGAGCGTTGCGGCTTCATCCTCACCTGCGAGGCGGAGGAACGCACTTTCATCGCTCATGGGGACGAGGAAATCGCTGAGGGAATTTTCCCTGAACCAGAGCTTGGTTTTGCCTTTGAGGTCGCCGATATTGGCTTGGAAGACCGTTTCCACAGTCGCCTTGAAGCGGTTGCGGAACTGATTGCTGAGATCATTGAGGGCAAGGTTCATGGAACTGATATTGGCAAAAGCCGAATCGAGATCATTTTTCAACGAGCCGCTGAGGGGGGCGAGGGAGTCGATTTTGGTCTGCATCACATCGTGGTTGTTGAGGAGCATCTGGGCGGGGGTATACGAAAGATCGTTGAGGGTGCCGCCGTTCCCGGCGAACCAACCCCACTGGGGTCTGATGATACCGGAAGAGCGTTCTTTTTTGTGGTCGGGGTGCTGACAGGTGGGAGAAATCGCCGCCGCCGTGGTGGTGAGGGGGTTTTTGAGTTCGTTCATGACCTTGTTTGAGAGAGCCGCCCAGTTGAGAACGGTATAGTCCATTTCCATCTTGTTGGCTTGCAGATAGGTCCACGCCATCATGCGGTTGATGACGGCGGCACGGCTGAGGGTGTCCGCCTGGAGCTGTGCGCCGGCATGGGCGGCGGCATCGGCGGCGTTCTGGAGTATCATCTTGCGGCGGATCGTTTCACCTGTGACAAAGATACCGCTGACGGTAATGAGCATAACGGGCCAGACGATAATGGTCATGGCGATAGCGAAGCCCTCTTCGTTGCGGAGGAGTTTCTGCAGTTTTGTGTAAAGTACATTCAACATGCTCTCAATCTGCCAATTTGGGGTTGGCTGGGACGACTGCCCGGCGTGTGATGGTGATATGGGGGAATATATCATTGCCGATGCGGGAACTGTACTCGTTGAGGGAGCCTTCCACGATGGGCTTGAAGCCGTCTTTACTTGTTGAGAAAGTGGGGTTCACATGGTCACGGAACTTGAGAACACCGCTCAAAAACCAGTTGACCACGGGGACGACGAGGGGGAATTTCATGGTCACTTCTGCGGCGGAACCGCTGTCGGGAGTATTTTCGGGGGCGCAGTTGACAGAAATTTTATCATCGAGAGCCTGAGAACCTGCCACTTCCCCCAGCCACGGGAGCGCGAAAAGGGGCGCCGTGGTGTTGGCGGGAGCAGAAAGCGAGATAATGGAACAGATCTGTTTTGCGGCGTTGAGGGCATTGCTTTGAGCGACACTTGCACTCATGGCGAAGCTGCCTGAGCGTGCGGCAGAAAAGGCGGCATATCCGGTGATCTGCCGTGCAAAAAAGATGTGGGCGAACTGGACCGCCGCCATCAAAGCAAGAAGCACGACAGGCAGCATGATGATGGACTCCATCATAACGCTGCCTTTAACGTTCTTCAAAAATATCTTCAACGACGACATATCGATTATTACCTCTTCAACATCATACAAATAAAGTAAATAAAAGCGAAAACAACATTCCTGCGGCGATCGCCACACCGTAGGGGATACGCACCTTTTTCTTCACAAGTTCCGGCAGGGCATCTCTGCCCGCCTTGCGGTCATATCTCATATCGGTACAGCAGCGGAACCAATGTCTGATGCGTGAAGCATCGGTTTTGCTTGCTGCGACCATAACAGCGCCGAGGATGAGACCTGCGACACTGGTTGCAATCAAAGTCGTAAAAACGCCCGGAAATCCTGAAAGGCATCCGACGGCAAGGAGCATTTTAACATCACCTGCACCGGCTCCGCGGAGCAGATAGGGGATCAGCAGAAACAAACCGCCGATCAAACCGCCTAAAAGGCTCAATCCGACTCCCTGCCATCCCCAGTGGAAATAATAGACCACAGGGAAGACGACCACACCCGGCAAAGTCAGGTAATTGGGCAGTTTCCGGTACTTGCAGTCGCTCCATGCGAGAGCAGCGAGCCACACGGTTGCCAGGGCGGTAAGAATCAGGAAGAATGTCATTCGAGTTCTCTGAATTGCAATTACTTATCAAGCAACCCTGACAGCTTTCCTGAAGGGAAGCCGCCAGGGAGCTGAATCAAAGTTTTTCATTTGTCATCAGCAGAGAGAGCCTTCCCCGTCTGACTTCAAAAGATCAACAAAGATTAGCGAACGTAGACGGGGAATTCGACGACGTTAGCCTGGACCTTGGAATCAGCCTGAGACAGGTTCTTGGCATAGGTGGTAGCGAGGCCGAGGTCGTTACCGAAGAAAGCTTCAGCATTCAGATTCTGCTCAACAGCAACCTGGGTGCAGCCGAGGGTAGCCCAGCCCATGGTGGCGAGACCGTTGTTGTAGACTTTGCCGAGAGCCAGGACGGCGACGACGGTGATAGCAACTGCGAAGCAGCCGAGGATGATGTATTCCATCATGACGACACCACGGGTGTCTTTCAGAAACTTGGAGAAGAACTTTTTCATTTTAGTTTTTCCTTTTTGTTTTAATTGCGAACCTTTATTTTGAACGCCTCACCCCCGAGGCTCCGGAGGAGTCAGCATAAAGGTCCATACGAACATTTTACATTTAACTTACAACTGCGGCATGGCGATAACTTTCTGCGCCTTTTGAGATTGAGCTGCGAAAGCATTGCCTACCGCACCATACTTCAAAACTTTGTGATGTTTCTTGGGGACGGGACGGTAAGTCAGATATCCGTCACGTTCAGCGATGCGCTGATCCGAGTGGAACATGTCGGGCCAGAGACCCGGCATCAGGTTGACGTATTTGGAGTCTGAGTCCCAATAGACAAACCCGCCCACCGCCAGAATAAACACTGCAGTAATGACGATGTACTCCATCATCACTGAACCCTGTTGTCTTTTGAAAAAATTTCTCATTTTCAACATCTGACGATCTTAGAACCACAAGAACACACGACCGGCAAAAAAGCAGACTTTTTTACCTATACACCTTTAATATACCGCTTAAAGGCGCAAAATGCAAGTCCCGATTGAAAAAAAATCAGTATTTTTTACAACAGCACTTTTCATAACTTGACCTTTCAGACGGCAGCGGTCCACCGCCTGAAAGGGGTCGTAATTCAGTTCAGGGGAACACGCCCCTGAACTGTTTTGGGCTTATGCGAGAGCCACGGAGTAGTCAACATCCTTGCCGTAGCCTTCGATACGGAGATAGACTTCCGATCCGGCGGCGACGTTGAGGTAACGGGTGTAATCGACACCGCTTTCCTTTTCGTCGAAGACCCAGAAGGCAGCACACTGATCGAGCTTGCCGCTGGCATTCTTGGTGTAGGCGATGACAGAGAAGTCACCCTCGCCGGTGAAGTTGATGGCGTTCACGCCATCAGCTGCGGAGAACTTGAACCAGTCGATAACGTCAGTTGCAGTGAATTCATCCGTGACAGTGGTTCCGGCAGTGGTGTCAACACCGAAGAGCGTGGCATTGTTCCAGGTATCGTCGGTGACGACGACCGCTTCCTGAGTGAAGTTGTAAGTGACATCGCATTCAACTTCGGTGGGAACTCCGGCGGGGGAGATCGCCACTTCGTAAGAGCCTGCGGCGAGGTCTTTGAAAGTGACCTTGCCGTCTCTGATGACCACATATTCTTTCACAGTCTTGCCTTCTGCATCATACAGAACGACCCAAGCAGCACCTTTAAGACCGTCAATATCAAGCTCCATGGCACCTTCCATACCGGTAGCAACGGTAAAGCCGATATTCTGTCTGCCGGTAAACTCGTTGACATCGACATCAACGTTTCCTGAGATCGAGCCGTCAGCATTGACTGTTCCATTAGCAACAGACTCATCTTCTGCCTTCGTGATTTCCACGAAGTCGAAGGAGAAGTCGCCCTGTTTGAAATCGAAAATGTAGGTCTCGCCAGCTTGAGCCACGAACTCATGAACATCGGAACCGCCCGCCGCAGCATAGGTCTGACCGCCCAAGGTGTAGATCAGTGAAGATCCGGCAACATCGTTCTTGACGGTGATTTCCAGACCGGTGACATCTTCCGCACCGCCAGCATAGGTAAACTGGACCTGACGGGCACCCTCAGTGAGTCCGGGGGTGATACTTCCCAGAGAAGCAAAGGCGTTGACGCCGAAGTACTTGCCGCCGCCGAGATCGGCACCGTCTTCCTTACCCGCCCAGGCGGAGTTGACGTAGATGGTGGTATCGACCACATAGAGGTCGTTGCCATTGACAACAGCTTCAAAGTTCTTGCCTTCGACGGAAACGTTGACCTGACCGTAGTTGGAAGCAGCGTTGGCATCGATCACCAGACCGCCGAAGTAGTTCGTGGCAGCATCACCGGTGACGGTGAAGTTGATGGTACCGGTGTTGACAATAGAACCGACGGTGATCTTTGCGGTCTCATCAACGGTAAGATTACCGCTGAGGGTCACATTCGTTTTATTCGCATTGAAAACTGAACCGGTCGTCACGATCAGATTACCGGCAAGGGTGGAACGAGTCCAATCTTCAGCAGCCTGATGATAAAGATAGCTGCCATTCTGGACCGTCAGAGTTCCGCCGTTCATATCAAAGGACATCCAGCCGTCGAAACGGGAGTTGTCAAGAGTGACCTGAGTCTCGGCATTGTTGATTAAAGCCATAGCGTTCCAGATGTAGGCATCTTTGACAGTCACATTGGCAGCGTAGGAACCGCCCAAAGTTGCATAAGCGGTTTCAACATCGGCATCAGTGCGCTCAAGACCAACTTTAACATCTGCGGTACCGGCAGCCAGATTGCCGTTGATGACGGTAGTTCCGCCGTTGAGGTAGAATCCTCCGGTGATCTCGACATCAGCGCCTGCAGCAATTGTAAGTTTGCTTGCATCACCTTCAATTTCGATAGAGGAAGCCTCACTGACATCACTGAAGAAGGTGCCATTGACAACGATTTCGCCATTGACAGCTTTGAACTGTGTAGCTCCGACTGCCTGAATAGCCCCGGTAAGAGTGATTGTTTCGCCCTCATCAGCTCTGAACTGAACATTCTTGAAAGAACCGCCCTGAACTTCCAAATCCCCATCGACCATCACATTGCCGGTCTGCCAATCATAGCTTTCAAAGGCCAGATCGGAGTTTTTCAGAACGTCGCTTGCAGTGATATCATTCCCCTTGATCAAATCAATATCAAGAGTGCTTGTGCCGGAAACGGTAACGGTGCCGTTGTTGATAACGGTGGCGGCATCCATGGACTGGGTGATGTTCAGTGCGCCGGTGGTACCGATGGTGATTTCGCCTTCAACGATGGCGGATTCAACATTGGCAGTACCATTGATCAGGGTGACAGCCCCGGCGGTGGTGTGAAGTTCTTTAGCAGCAAACAAGCCGCCTTCTTCGACATTCAAGGTAACATCACTGCCGTAACCATCCTGACAGAAGAAGAGATCATTGACGATCATCTCTCCGGAAACCGTTGCCGTTCCGCCATAAAGATAAGCACCATTGATAGTGAGTTTACCATCAACATCAGCAACTTTATAAGGATCGACACACAAGACATCTGCGATAACCTCAACTTTTTCACCGATCAGAATGCCGCCAAGGATCCAAGAATCGGCCTCTGCAGTATCAGGAGTGACAGTTCCACCCGTCTCATCGATACTGACACCGTTGTTGCCCATATCAACCAGCAAACCGGCTTCATTCTTAGCAACAAGTTCAGGAGCAGCAAAAGTATAGAACTCAACACTTGTTCCGGTTACGACCTTGATCTGAGTAGTATCAGCAGTCGCAGCCTTAACAGCACTTGCAACATCTGCAAAAGCGTTGATGCCAAAGTACTGACCGTCAGCGATCTTCTGACCAAAAGTTCCGGTAAATGCAGAATTGACATAGATGATACTGCTGTCGAAGGTCACTGTACTGACAACTTCACCATCTTCGTAGGTGGTGAAGCTGCCGTTGGCAAAAACTTTCACAGTACCACCAGTTTTCGCGACAAGATCAGTAACTTTGTTACCGCTGCTGGTCAAACCGTTGACGGTCACACAGTCATATGTAGTATTCCCGTTTTTGATGATATCCATACCGTCTTGTGTCATAGCAGCTTCAGTCAAGTTAACCTCAAGACCATCAATGTTCCACAGAACATTATTCGTTGAGCGTGTCCACAGCAAACCCCATTTCTCTTGTGTCCCCGCATCGGAAGTCAAATCAGAATCAAGTTCTACTTCGCAATCTTTGACATTGATAGGAGTATTGTTGGAGCGGATGAAGTAGAAACTGTCCCCCTTAGCCGCATCGGTCAGAGTTCCTTCGAAAGTGGAGTTCTGGATCGTAATACCATTGCCAGCCTGAACATTGACTCGAGACTCGTCAAAGGTACAACCGTCGATAACCAGTCCGGTACCGAAGTTTCCCAAAACCTGCATTCCGGCGTTCTTAAATGTGCAACCCTGAATCAAAGATTTGCCGGCAGCATTGCCACGGGCAGAATCAATACCATACTCACCGTCACCGATGATAGTGCAATTTGTCAAAGTAAGAGACTTGACATCCTGAACACTGAATGAGTGTGTTTTCTCAGCAGCCTGGTCAAAAATGATGCCTTCAAAAGCAACATCCGCATTCCACATTGCGGCGCCAACGCCCTGATTGCGATAGCCGAGAGTCACAAGACCGGTAATGGTAACTTCTGCCCCCTCAGCGGCAACAAATTTGAGGTTGCCTTTCTGTTCTATACTCCTTGTATCAAGAGTAATGTCTTCGGCATAGGTTCCGGCGGAAATCACAATCGTTGTTGCTTCTGTCGCAGAAGCCGCATTGATTGCCTCCTGAATCGTTTTGTAGGTCTGATCAGACCCGACGTAAAGTGTTGCCATAGTTTTTTCTCCTTTTTGGCTTTTTCTTTACAGTTGGTTGGTTGTAAGCATAAAAACACAACAGAAATCCTGCCCCCTGACTTGCGCCGGGAGGAAAAATTCGTGTTGTGTTTTTATTGTATTGCTTTGTTTCATTGGATTACCGTGCAAGAGAACTCACGCCCCCACGCACGCCTCTTTCATAGCCGCAGGATCGTCCTGCGCTGGAGCTTGATCCCGCTGAAACAGGATTTGCGCTCACGGT
>JAZONY010000054.1:0-22743 GCA_045654705.1 Victivallaceae bacterium | reverse complement strand
TGGCACAAATACGCCTCCGGAGCTTCCGGCAGAAATCAAAAAGTTATTTTCTTATAAAAATGGTGTATTGCAGCAGCTTGACAGCGGCAAAGTTACTGCATATTTGAGCGATCCAACGATTCGCCCCCTGTTTGACCGGGAATTATTTATTTCTTACTGGGCTACCAGAGAGGAAGCGGAAATTGCCTGGGCGATCCGCTGGATCGTCATTGAGCAAATGGACCGCCCGGAAAATATGATGGTTTACCCCAATGATCCCATGGCATTGATGGATTTCTGGGACGGGGATTCTCTGGAAGATGTGGAATTCATCATGGGGTTGGAAGAACACTTTAAAATCACAATTCCCGATAGTGATGCGCCCAAATTCTTTCAGGAGTTCACCTTAAAAGATGCGGTGAAATATATTCAAAGCAAGCTGTAAAAACGACTGATCCTGACTTTAACAGCTAAGTTTTAATGCGGCATCTGCCGGGCAAAAGTCACCAGTAAAAATAGTGTTCCGGCAAAGGCGGCAGCCCCGAACAACATGCCAAGGTAGAATATCAACTGTTTCAGGGAATTTATCACAAAGGGACTCTTGCGAAACAGAAACACCACCGTTGCAGCAAAAAGAATAAAAAATCCGGCAGGGATTCCCCCGAACATCCAAAATTTATCATAGGGCCACGGATGACCGCCATTTATGATTACGCTGATGATTGCCCAGAAAATCGTTGCAACAACAGCTCCAGTTAATAATGTGGAGCTTGCCGCCGCCCCCAGAACAAATATCCACAATTTTTTCATCTTGCTTCTTCCTGATTCACACACTGATTGCGATCACAAATTCCCACCAACCAAACACAATTTGCTGTAAATATGTTCCGCATTGCCCGGCTTCGGGAGTTGACGCTCTCCTTTTTGCTTTCGCAAAAAAAATCTACGCATGGCATTCCTGACGGTCTGCCATCCGTAGCTTCTGTTGAACGGTTGTCGCAATTCGCAGCCGCACAGCCCTCCGCCGCTCTCTGAGCTATGGAGGGCATCCTTCGCACGCTCCGTTGCACTCCGCTTTTTTTGCTTGCGCAAAAAAAATCTACGCATGGCATTCCTGATGGTCTGCCATCCGTAGCTTTAGCGAAGGATGGTGGGCGGTACGAGACTCGAACTCATGACCTCTGCCGTGTGAAAGCAGCGCTCTAACCAACTGAGCTAACCGCCCAAAAAAATGGCATCCTCAACGGGAGTCGAACCCGTGTTGCCGGGATGAAAACCCGGTGTCCTAGGCCTCTAGACGATGAGGACGCTTGCTATTATCAACATGTTCCTAATATACACCCTTAATCCGTGTTTGTCAAGCTGAAAATTGACTTTTTTTGACTTTTTTTACAGGATTCCACAGGATTTCAGGGCCTTTTCCAACTTTTCACGGTTTCCGGCTGCCATTTCACACAGGGGAAGACGGTATTCCTCAGCACAATGTCCGGCCATCGCCATCGCCGCTTTGATCGGAATAGGGTTGGTTTCAATGAAAAGATCTTTGAAAACACGGTAGTATTTACGGTGCAATGCAAGTGCTGCACCGAAATCCCCTGCCAGAGCTGCTGCAACCATGGCACTCAGTTCGGCGGGAATCAGGTTGGAAGCCACACTGATGACACCCGTGGCACCCACGGAGATCATGGGAACTGTCAGAGAGTCGTCGCCGCACAAAACTGCGGTGTCGACCTGTTCGAGGATCTCGGAAACACGGTCAACACTGCCGCCTGCTTCTTTCACTGCCTGGATCATGGGATTGCCAACCAGGCGGACGATGGTGTCGATGTTGATCTGAACACCGCTGCGGCCGGGAATGTTATAAAGCACCACAGGCAGCTGACACTTGTCGGCAACCGTGGAAAAATGACGGTAGAGACCTTCCTGAGTCGGCTTGTTATAATAAGGAGTGACCTGCAATGTGGCATCGGCACCGATGGCTTTGGCTTCATTGGTCAGGTAAACGGCTTCTTCGGTGGAGTTCGCACCTGTTCCGGCGATGACCTGGCAGCGGCCAGCGGCACATTCGACCACCGTTTCGATGATTTTCAGGTGTTCTTCGGGAGAGACGGTGGGGGATTCGCCGGTGGTGCCCACGGGAACGATGCCCGTAACATTTCCAGCGATCTGTTTTTCGACCAGCGCCTTTAATGCATTGTTATCAACTTCCCCGTTACGGAAGGGGGTGATCAAAGCTGTATATACGCCATTGAATTCCATAAAAACATCATGCTCCAAATTCTGAATATAGATTTTATTCTCACTGCTTTGAGTGCAGTAAACTTACAATTGGTATAAGATATCACCATTTCAGAAACTTTTCAATCAATATTTCCCTGTTCGGTTCAATTTTTTTGAGGAAAATCACCATTGAATGAGAGAATGACATAAAAAATCCGCATCAGAACTTCTTCCGATGCGGAGCGATTGGCGATCAGGACAATGATCAGATGTTTTTGACAGAGGCTTCGATGATCGCTTCTGCCGCTTCGGGCGCCACGGTGTTGATACCGGGCTGGACCTCGTAGCCGCCACGGGCGAAACACTCTTTCATGGGAACATAGCCCGAAGGTGACTGGGCAAGTTCGGCAATGAAAGTGTAGTTGTAGGGACTCGCTTTGCGGATGGCTTCAGCAATGCCGTTGAAGGGTTCGCCGGGGAGACTCATGAAAGCAAGCTCGTCGCCGATCTCGATGGCGGTCAGGCGGCAGTCGTGAGAAGGCGTACTCTTGGCTTTGCAGTCAAGGGCGCGCTGGGCGAAGTAACGCAAGGCGGCGGGAACCTTGTTGGCAAGGTCCTGGCTTTCAAAGTCGCCGTCCTTCTTGATATCGGGAACCGTGTCAAGAATATGCCGGGCTTCTGCTACTTCGGCATCGCTCAGCTGGCGGTGGGGAATGGTGACAGTGGTGTTTTTGATCTGCAGTTTGTCTGCTGCCACAGGCTTCAGGTTGGCGAGGGCATCCAGCACGATGCGGGCGTAGCCTCTGCCGATACGGACCGCTTCATGGTAGCCGGTCTGGTTGATCTGCTGGTGGAAATCGAAGTGGTTGATGTTGCCGGAGGCATCGTCAAGAACCAATACGGGAAGACTGGTTTTGAGTTCGTGCTGGACCTCCTGGGCGAAACGTCCGTACCAGTCGGCTGAAACCAGATTTCCGCCGATGGTGTCGCCGTGGTTGGCGATGTTGCAGATCAAAGCGGCGATCCTGTTACCCTGTTTCACTGCGAGGATATTGATGGTGCGGTCATAGTCGCACTCCGGCTTGTCGATATTGGGGTTGCGCCAGCCGGGATTGGTGACGATATCGCCGCTGGTCATCCAGTAACGGCGGACAAATCCATAGGGGTTGTTGAAAACTTTGGTCGCCTCAAGCTCAGCGGGGAGCAGGTTCATGAAGGCGCGTTTGAGACCTCTGAGAATGGCATCAACAGTCATGTCAAAGGCGTACTGGGTGAGTTCGTCATTCTGTTGGGGCTGATTGAGATATTTGGGGCCGGTATGGGTGTGGGTGGCGCAGATCAGCAGATTTTCGTAGAGACCTTCGCCGAACTCGGCATCGACACGCTTTTTGAGCGTCTCGAACATGACTCCGGTGATGCTGCACAGTTCAAGAGAAATGATCGCTGTGCGTTTGCCGTCGATTTCCATGGCGACGATTTTTGCGTAAATATCATCGAACATACCTTCATTGGGACGCTCGTTGAAGTAACCCTGCAGTCCCACTCCGGCGGGGGGAGTGATGACTTCCTGTGCATATCCTGCTTTTAACATTTTTTCTCTCCTGTTTTTGGTAGAATTGTTTCGTTTGATTTAATATATCTTTACGAAAAATATTTGCAAGTGCTTTTTGAAGCGCAAATGAAAGATTTTTCACTTTTTTTACTTTGCCTGTACTTGCATGATATTCTGAGATGTTGTATATTAACTGCCATGTCTTCAAATGAGGTATATAATGAAAATCAAAAAATTTTTATCCTTGATGGGGGCTTTGGGAACTGCAGTACAGCTTGCAGCTGCCGGAGCCGGAGAAGTTTCTGTGTTTACTTATGACAAACTTTCCAATGAGGGGGAACTTCCGGCGATCCGGAGCAAACAGCCCCTTTCTGAAAAAGAAAAAGCTCTTCTCGTCAATCGTCAGGTGCAGCTTTGCATGATCGGCGACAGTGTTACCTGGGCGCAAGCGGGGGATTATTTCAGGGAAGAGATGCTGAAACTTATGCCCGAACTCGCCTTTGTCGGAACTCATACCGGTGCGCTGGGCTACTCCCACGCAGGGGAGGGGGGCGACGGTACCCGCCGTGTGCTGAGCCGTGTTGCCGATCCGGTGCGTATTCCTGATGCGCCTTATTACCATTTGCTGATCGGCGTCAATGATGCGGGGGGCGCCAAGGTGGACTCCAAATCAGAAAGCGTCGCCAACGCAACTGTTGAGCGTATTGCAAAAATCGTGGCGGAACTCCTTAAAAAGAAAGGTGTCCGTAAAGTGTTTCTCGGATCCATTCTGCCCAGTCCTTTCGGACCCAATGGGGAATCGACGGTCCGTGAGCGTACGGCTTCTTTGATCAATACCAAGCTGCGGGCGCAGTTCAAACAGCTTTTCCCCGCCGGGAAAGTGGTCTGGATCGAATATGAAAAGCCCCTGCGTGCCAATCTGGAGGTTTGGAAGAAAAGAGAAAACCTTCGAGGCGCCCACCCCACCGCCAAAGGATATAAGATGGTTGCCGCCTTGGCTGTGCCGGTCCTGAAAAAAGAGATGGCTCCGGCAAAGAATGTTCAGAAAAAAGGGGCAATCGGCGTTGAAGTGGTCAATCTCTGGGATGAGAAAGCCCAAGCCTCTTTCCCCTTGCTCCCCGGTTGGTACACCTTGTCCATGGAGCTTGACGGCTGCGGCGAAACCTCTTTCACTCTTTACTCCACCTCTCCCAAAGTCAAGGCGTGTTTCAAAAAGGAATACCTTCTCAAAGGCAAGCCCGGCAGCCGTGTTGAAATGAAATTTATGACCGGTTATCAGGGATACGGTTATGACAGAGCGCCTTTCAAGATGGCGTTCAAAAGTGGAAAGGTCAAAAAGATCCAGATCGAAAAGACCCGTCCGCTTCAGAAAGCGTCGATCTACGGAAAAGGAACTTTTATCGATACAGTTTCAGCTGTCGCCGCCGGAGAAGTGCTGCTCCGCAAGTAATTTGAGCCAATAAGAAAGACCGTTGCAAAGGTTGATTTTTGCAACGGTCTTTTTTTGTGTGAACAAATATTATTCGATGGGGGGCTTTTTGCCGGAGAGGATATCATCCAGATCGTGCCAGTGGTCGAACATCTGTTTCTGCTTCAAACGCAGCTGATCGGCAAGGTCGGGACCGAAACGGAAGGTGTGTTCCATCTCTTTGGTTTCCGCCAGGTGGATGACGTTTGCAGGACCTTTTTCAAGAATGGTGATCATCTCGCTGCAGTTGTCGATCTCGGCACGCATGATCTGCTGGACCGCCGGACGGGGCGTTTCGCCAGAACTGCGCAGAAGATCGTGATAATAGGTGAAAAGCAGCAGATGACGGATATTTTTCACCAGCACACGCAAAGCACGGGTGCGCCATCCGGCATCGGACTCGGCTCCGAAAAGTTCAATGGCTTTATCCAGTTTGCCGATGATGTTGGCGCAGATGAATGCGGAATAAAATGCCTCTTCACGGGTTTTTCCGAATCGCACCCAGCGGCCGCCGTGGAAATCCAGATAGTCACGGAATGCGGCTTCACCGTTGACACTGAAGATATAGTTGCGGTAATAGGCGGTTTCTTCGGAGTCCATAGGAGGGATACAGACTAGCAGGGGGCGGGTCAGCCACCGTTCACTCATGTTGCCGTAGAAGAAGTTGCAGCTTAAAGTCGTCTGATAATCTTTCAATGCCTGACTGACGAGGAAAAATCCGTCGGTCATCTTTTCGGCATCGGCTTCGGGATGGGCTTTTGCCACCGCTTTTCTGACACGGTCGGCAATGTCGCAGGTGCCTTTGGGGGCGGATTCAAGAGCGGATTTGATGACTTCGGGATAAATACCCCCTTTACGCATCTGGAGTTCAGGAGCTTCGATGTTGATGATCAAATTGTCGAACCCTTTGGCCTTGGCGATCTCTTCGAGAATGGAAACGGGGTCCTCATGGCAGACGGGCTTGTCCTGATAGCCGCGCGCCGAGTAGATGGTTCCGCCGGGAGCGCCGGGAGCTTTGCGGACAGGCACGCTTCTGCCCCACGGGGGAGAACGGTGCAGCACCGCCATAGGTTCTTCGTGACCATGCTTTTTCATGGCATCCATGATGACGTTGCAATAGGTGGAAACACGCTGTTCAGAACTGATGTGACGGCAGAATTCAGGACCGTTGGTGCCGGTGTAAAGTTCGCCCCAGCAGATGCCGTTGCCGGAGTCGCCCGTGAGCATGTGGACATATTCAAGACAGGGGGCGGCATCGCACATGGCGTTGGCGGCTTCGGAATAGAGTGAGAGGATCTCTGGCTGGTCGATACAGGGGGACCAGTAGGCGACCTGGCTGCGTCCGGCAAAGTCGCAGCGGGCGCCACGCCATTCGGGATGATCTTCGTAGGCCTTTTCGGGCAGGAACTGAGGTTCGCCGCCCAGGAACGAGCCTTTAAGTCCGAGGGACTGAAGGATCTCCGCACGGACGTGCATGGATTCCAGATTGCGTTTTGCAGTATCTGCAGGAAGATATTTCTTCAATGTGTCGGGGACGAAAAATTTGAAGAATCCGGGGAATGCTGCTGTGTATTCAGGATAAAAATCGTATCCTTCGCACCAGACACCGTTGTTGGTCAGCTGGTGGCGGCTGCGCTCAAGCATGGAACAGCCGAGATCGACATGGGTGAAGCCGGTTTCGGCGGCGACTTCGGCAAACTTTTTGAACTCATCGGGGGGCAGTATGCCGTTGAATGCCGTGTAACCCGAAAAGAGAATGACACGTTTGAAATCCATTTTTTTCTCCTTTAATGTTGGATTTTTATGATAAAACGCATAGTCGTTGCCAAATCTTTGAGGATCTTTTCCTGATCTTCGGGATGAGTGGTGTTGACTAAAATACTGGAACGGGCAAGAAGTGAGCCCAATTCTTCTGAATGGATGTGACAGTTTGTGTTCAGCGGGGGGATCGTTTCCCGCAGAAAAGAGTCCGGAGCGTTCTGCGGATCAAGAGTTTTCCGGGCGGCAGAACGCAAAAAGGGGATGCCGTAGCCGTTTTTACCTAAAGTCGTCTGAATGGAGGGGGAAAGCCAGAACTTCAGAAGAGCTTTGATCTTTTCACGGTCGTGAAAACTTTTGCGGAATGCGATCAAACCTGCCCCCAGCTGCTTTTCTGCGCTGCCGAAAGAGGGCATGAAAACCGCTCCCGGCGTGAAGTTGATACCATGTTCCCGGAAATACCAGGCACTCTGGCGGAATCCGGAGAACATAGCAAGTTTGCCTTGTGCAAATGAGCGCAGAGGATCGTTGTCATAATCAACGGCAAGATCAAGTTCGTGGAGCAGCTTTGTGTACTTGAAACATGCCTTTAAGGTCGCTTCGGAATCGATCTGCACAGGGGCCGCAAGGGAACTGTCAAAGAAAACGCCCCCTGAGGCGTGGACAAAGTTGCTCCAATGCTGGAATGTGGGCGCAAAATTGATGATCCGTCTGCCTGAAAGAGTTTGGTGCAGTTGGCGGATGGCAGAGAAAAACTCCTCTTCCCTCCATTGATTGTTGGGGAGCGGCGTTCCTGTTTCATGGAATATCGCCGGATTGAACCAGAGGATCTGAGGCGAAAACATGATGGGAACGGCACGGAATCTGCCCTGATTGCAGAAAGGCGCGAGAACTTCCATGAAAAAACGCATCTGGCAGTCGGGGAAACACTCTTCAAAGATATCGGTCAAATCAAGATATCTGTTCTGCCGGGCAAGGATCGTGAATGAGGAAAGTATTTCAGCTCCGCCCCCGTGGAAAGAACTGGTCAGGTGCAGGTCGGGGAATTGCTCTCTGAAACTTGTTTTCTGCTCTTCTGAAAGGGATTTGATGAAACTGCTGCACGCCACATTGCCCGGCAGGATGCGCTCTTTGAAGTCACAGCTCACATAGGTCCCGCTGCGGGGACGGCTTTCCACGACGCCGCTTTGTTCCAGAGAATCAAGGACCGTCTGGACACGGGGCAGGGAACAGGAAAAACGCTCCGCAATGGTTCTTGCACCGGGGAGTTTTTCACCCGGTGACAGTTCTTTCTCAATAAGCGTAAGAAGATAATCCCGTAATTCAGCAAGTACAGCCATGATTTTTCCCTTGAAACAGTTTGATGGAACTTGGGATAATATAATACGGCTTTGTGATAATGTCAACTGATAATATCAGATTTTTTGCAATATTTTCTTCCCTTCAGCAATTTATCTGTTGAAAAGAGTTTTTCAGGAAGCTATATTAAGTTGTGTCAAAACTCAATCAATCCGGGAGTCATTATGAAACCTTTTATCGATACCCATGCCCATCTGATTCGCGGCGTGGATTGGAAACTTATGGATGAGATCGCCGCATCGGGCATCTTGAAACAGGCATGGCTCATGCACTGTCCCTGCGTGTGTGATGATATCCCCTTTGCCAGTGAGGATGAGGTGCTGATGTGCGCCGGACGTTACCCCGGCATGTACGTTCCTTTCGGATTTATCGACCTGACCAAAGGCGCCGATGAGGTTTCAAGGCTCAAGGATAAGGGGTTTACGGGGCTTAAAGCCATTTCGCCTGTGAAAAATTATGATGACGAATCCTTTTTCCCCGTTTACGCCAGAGCGGAGGAGCTGGGGATGCCCATTCTGTTTCATGTGGGGATCATTTCCAAAGGTTTCTGGCAGCAGATGGCGGTTCCGGGGGCGCCGGGGCCGGGAAAGATGAAGCCCTCCATGCTCGACACCATCGCCGATGCCTTTCCCGGTTTGCAGCTGATCCAGGGGCATCAGGGGGTGCCGTGGATCAATGAATTGTGGGAGTCCCTCTTTTATTACCCCAATATCAGCTGTTCCGTCTGCGGACTTGTGGACTACAAGTGGCTTATGGAAAATCTTGACTGCCGTGCTTCAGGAAACATGCTTTTTTCTCAGAAACTCATGTTCGGAGTGGATGGACTCTACGGACACCGGGATTTCTGGAACAATATGTTGGATACGGCGAACTTTATGGAAGAATTTTTCACCCGTGTGGGCCGCACCGCCAACTGGGGCAGGGCGGAACGGGATTTTATGGAAAACAACGCTTTCAGACTTTTTCAGAAGTTCGGCAGCTGAAAGAATCATGCTTTTCCGGCAGGCAGCTGCTTTTCCTTGAAAAGACGGTGGACCCCGATGCTCATCAGAGGCAGCAGGAGCAGGATGAATGTAAAGTAATACTTGTAGGTCATCAGCGGAATATCTGTCGTGTTGAGATGTGCCGCAAGTTTCAGGAAAAGACTGCTCAAAAGCATCCCCGGAAGTCCCGCAAAAACACCGGTCCCCAAAGCCAGAAGCATACTGGCAACCACCTGATTTCTGGGGTCGATGGTGTGGAGGAAATATTGTGTCAAAGCCGTTGATGAGATCACTGCACAGCAGGGACAGAAAATAAAAGGCAGTATCAGAAGCAGCGGATGGAATCCCGCAGGCAGAAGCAGCCACAGGGCGATGATGATGTAGTTGCCGTAAAATCCTGCGATCGCCATCTTGCGCCCGCCGAATTTGTCCGCCACCTTTGAAAGAAGCACGCTTGTCCCGATGCTGGCACCGAACTGGACCAGAGAATAAAGCAATGCTGTACTGTCATCCACGCCGTATCCCCGTTTCAGTGTCAGCATGGAAATCGGCACCAGAAAGACCACGCTCATGTTGCAGAGCATTCCGGCGATGATCTGGCGGATGAGGACTTTGTTCTTGAAAAGAGGCAGAAGTTCCTTGAAAAGAGGGCGTTTTGCATTTTCTCTGATTTTCCCTGTTTCAACGATTTTGCGGCAGAATGTGGCACTGTAAATCCCCAGGACTGTTCCCGCAATGATGATGGCAAAAAGCATCCAGACCGATTGATTGAGTTTCAGACAGATGCTGATCAGCACAAGAGCCGTCAGACCGCTGGAATAAAAATAGACCCATGCTTTGGAAACAAAACCGCCGATAGATTTTTTTTCGCAGATTTCCCCCACGAGAGGCTGACTTAAAACCACGCCTGCGGCACGGAATCCGTAAAAAAGAAAGGCGCCCAGCACGATCATCACCGTTGCCAGAAGTTCGCTGAGAAAGATGGAAACCGGCGCCGCCGCCGCCACGATCAGAGCGGCGATGTTGCGCATGACCCAGCAGTCTGCCTGAGTCTGGGCGGCACCGACACGGGCGGTCATGAGCTTGCCCAGAGGCAGCAGCAGGAATCCGAAAAAGATCATCCCACCGAGAATGGCGATCACACTGTCAGGACTGTGGAGTTTGACAGCAAAAAGAATGAGAACGGTCTCCCCGAGGCACATATAGGAAGCTCCGTTGACACCATTGTAAAGCAGATAGTTCCGCTGGGAACTTGCCATTTCCTGCGGATTGAGAGGACGGTTGCAGATCATGAGATTATTTCCTTGAGTTTTGTCGATCACATAATTTAATGCAGCAGAGATGATTTTTCAACCCTGAAGGTTGTAAATTATTCATAATCTTGAGGAGGATGGAAAAAAGAAATGTATAAAAAACGGCAAATTTCAGAAAAAAGACTTGACAAATGCTTTTTTTGTGTTATATTAGACTTACTATGAAATATTATCTTCACAACAACAATTGGTGCTGGTGGCGACTCAAATGAAGTTTCCGCCTGTATTTTTGTGCAGATAAAGTCAAGTGAAGTTGAATCAGAGACGGGTGGAAATTCCATCCGTCTTTTTGCATTTACCAAGTAATTATGAGGAAAAGAAAATGAGCAATCGGAATTCAAAGGTCGATTTCAACAAGCTCCCCTACAAATTGCAGCTTTCTGAAAATGAATTGCCGAAGCAGTGGTACAATTTGCGGGCTGATATGAAAAACAAACCCGCTCCCCTTCTCAACCCCAAAACTATGAAGCCCATCACTTTCGATGAGCTGAAAGAGGTCTTTTGCGACGAGTGCGCAAAGCAGGAGCTGGATGATGTTACCGCTTACTTTGATATCCCTCAGGCGATCCAGGATTTCTACAAGATGTACCGTCCGGCGCCCCTGACCCATGCGGTCTTTCTTGAGAAAGCTCTCAATACCCCTGCCCACATCTTCTACAAATTCGGGGGCAACAACACCTCCGGAAGCCACAAGCTCAACTCTGCCATTGCTCAGGCGTATTACGCCCAAGAACAGGGCTTGACAGGTGTCACCACTGAAACCGGTGCCGGTCAGTGGGGAACGGCACTTTCCATGGCATGTGCCTTTTTCGGACTGGTCTGCAAAGTTTTCATGGTGAAATGCTCCTATGAACAAAAGCCCTTCCGCCGTGAAGTGATGCGTACTTACGGTGCCTCTGTGGTGCCTTCGCCTTCCGATACCACGGAAGCGGGGCGCAAGATCCTTGCGGACTTCCCTAATGCCCCCGGCAGTCTGGGATGCGCCATTTCCGAGGCTGTTGAGTGCGCTTCAAAAACTCCCGGATTCCGTTATGCGCTGGGGTCGGTCCTCTCTCAGGTGATGCTCCACCAGAGTATCATCGGTCTGGAAACCATGAGTGCCTTTGATAAATACGGCATCGATCCCGATATCATCGTGGGATGCGCTGGGGGCGGCTCCAATCTGGGCGGTCTTATTGCGCCTTTCATGGGTAAAAAGCTCAGAGGCGAAAGCGATTATCACTTTATCGCCGTTGAACCCGCCTCCTGTCCCAGTATGACCCGCGGCCGTTACGCTTATGACTATTGCGATACGGGTATGATCTGTCCCCTTTCCAAGATGTACACTCTGGGATGCCGTTTCATGCCCTGTTCAAGCCATGCCGGCGGTTTGCGCTATCACGGCATGAGTTCCATCGTTTCCCAGCTTTACGACGACGGCTTGATCGAAGCCCGTTCCGTCAAGCAGACTGAAGTCTTTGCCGCCGCCAGAGAATTTGCCCGGACCGAGGGTATTCTTCCTGCTCCCGAAAGCAGCCACGCCATCCGCATCGCCATTGACGAAGCCATCAAGTGCCGTGAAACGGGTGAGGAAAAGACCATCGTTATCGGATTGACGGGAACCGGATACTTTGACATGTTCTCTTACCAGAAGTTCAACGACGGCATCATGCAGGATTATATCCCCACCGACGAAGAGTTGAACCAGGGACTTTCCCAGCTGCCTGAAATCAAGTAAACGATTCAAGTTTACAAAGAAAAAATCCGGAAAACCTTCAAAACGTTTTCCGGATTTTTTGTTCTTTTGAGGAGTTTTGAAATTTCCTCATTTTTATTGAGAATTTATTCTGTTTCCTCTTCAAGCTCCATTTCCGCCAGACGGCGGTGGAGCGTGCGGCGGCTGATTCCCAGAAGTTTGGCTGCTTCTGTCCGGTTGCCGTTGCATTTTTTCAAGGCTTGCAGAATGAGTTCATGGTTGTTTTTTTCAAGAGAGAGTTCGCCGGATGTGCGCTCTTCCTGCGCTTGTGGGGCAGGGGAAACTGTACGCTTGAAGTCCGGAGGCAGATTTTCAACGCCGAGCTCTGAGACATTGGATGTCACAGTCATAAATTCGATGGTGTTGCGCAGTTCCCGGATGTTCCCCGGCCAGGGAGCATCGGTAAGAACCTGCATCAGTTCGGGGGTGAAACCTTTGATCTCCCGGTTGTTTTCGGCGGCAAATTCTTTGAGGAAATGCTCCGCCAGACGGGGGATCTCTTCACGGCGCTCCCGCAGAGGGGGCAGCTGCAGATTGACCACGGAAAGGCGGTAAAAAAGATCTTCTCTGAAAGTGCCTTCCTCCACCATTTTTCTCAAATCCCGGTTGGTGGCGGCGATCAGGCGGGCATCGGTTTTGATGGATTCGGTCCCGCCTACACGTTCAAAGGCCCGGCTCTCGATGACACGCAGGAGCTTGACCTGAGTCGGGGGATCGATCTCGCCGATCTCATCCAGAAACAACGTTCCCCCCTCCGCGATCTCAAAGCGTCCTCTGCGGCGGGTTTCGGCTCCGGTAAAGGCGCCTTTTTCGTGACCGAAAAGCTCGCTTTCAAGAAGATTGGCGTTCAACGCCGCACAGTGGACAGGAACAAAAAGTCCCCCTCTGCCGCTGAGATCGTGGATCTTGCGTGCCATGACCTCTTTGCCGGTGCCGCTTTCACCCGTGAGCAGCACCGTGCTTTTAGAAGGGGCGACGGCAGAGGCAAGTTCCAGAGCCTTTGCCATGGCAGGGGAAACGGCAGGAGCCGAGCTTTCTTTTGTCACGGACTCTGCCGCAGCAGGTTTCGGACGGGAACTCAGAGCCTGAGAGATGACTTCATCAAGTTTTTCCAGCTTGATGGGTTTGGCGACAAAGTCAAACGCACCGGCTTTCACCGCTTTGACGGCATCGCTGATGGAGCCGTAAGCGGTGAGAAGTATGCACAATGGGGCAGGGGTCTTGCCCTGGACCGCTTCAAGGACGCTCATGCCGTCGGCACGGGGCATACGCAGATCGGTCAGGACCAGATCAAACTCTTCCGCCCTGATATATTCGATAGCTTCTGCGCCGTCCGCAGCCCCCTTGACCTGAAAACTTCTGCGCAGATAACGCAGAAGCGCTTCACGGGTGGGGGCTTCGTCGTCAACGATCAGGATCTTATACTTTTCTGCCATAAAAATCCCGAACTCTTATTTTTTGATGCGCCAGTCAAGGGCGCCGGTGGGACAGGCTTCAACGCATTTGCCGCACTCGGAGCAGCTGGCAGGAAGTCCCTGATCAAAAGCCGTACCCACACAGGTGGCAAAGCCCCGCTGTTTGGGCGAAAGAAGAGTCAGATTGACCACCTCTTTACAGGTCTTGACGCAGATGCCGCACTTGATGCACTTGGAACGGTCCTGAATGATGTGAGGATGACGGATGTCATAACTCAGTTTCTGACGGGCGCCGGGAATGGCTTGGGGATCACAGTGATAGCACTCGCCGTGTTTCCGCAGAGCGCAGTCGTGCTTATCGGTACAGGAACACTCGATACAGCGGTCCCCTTCCTTTTTGAGCTGTTCAGGCGTCATGGAGGCGTTGACCTCTTTGAAAGAGCTTTTGCGTTCTTCAAGAGAGATGTATTTCAGCTGCTCCCGGGGGGCTTCTGAAACATCCTCCCGCAGAAACACCAGATCCTCTTTCTTGAGGGACTGCCATTTGCCACGGGAAACGTTGACCGTATGCTCCTGAGGCACGGGGATACCCAGAAGATCTTTCAGCACCAGATTGGCGGCATCACGACCCGAAGCGACACCTTCGACCACGGTGGCGGCACCTGAAACGCAGTCACCTGCGGCGTAGATCTTTTCGCCCGCAAGCTGGGGGATATCACCGTATTTGTTGGTGGCAACGCCGGCAGGAGCGGCGGTTTTCTGACCGATGGCGGCGATGACGGTATCAAATTCAAGGGTATAGTCACTGCCGGGAACTTCAACAGGTTTGCGTCTGCCGGAGGCATCGGGTTCTCCCAGTTCCATCTTGCGCAGAGTCAGGAGCAGCGTGTCGCCTTTCTTTTCCAGCTTCACAGGAGCGGAAAGGAAATGGAACTTGACGCCTTCCTCTTTAGCCTCTTCGATTTCCAGCTTTTCAGCGGGCATCTCATTTTCGGTACGGCGGTAGAAGCAGTTCACGTCAGCGGAGCCGAGACGGACGGCGGTGCGGACACAGTCCATGGCGGAGTTACCGCCCCCCACCACTGCCACTCTGCCGGGATTGGCAAGATTATTGCCGCTTTCGACGACTTCACGGAGGAAGTCGATACCGGAAAGTGCCAGTTCCTCACCTTCGCAGCGCATGGAGCTGCCCGACCAGCAGCCCACTGCCAGAATCACGGCATCGTACTCTTTTTTCAGCTCTTCGAGATCGACGTTGACACCGATCTTGCTGTTGAAGCGGA
Source organism: Victivallaceae bacterium (assembly GCA_045654705.1). Classification (GTDB taxonomy): domain Bacteria; phylum Verrucomicrobiota; class Lentisphaeria; order Victivallales; family Victivallaceae; genus UBA1784. The sequence goes on along the minus strand of JAZONY010000054.1, from coordinate 7,678 downwards.
ATTCAACGCCCATTTTCTCAAAGTGGGCAAGTTCCCGGTCGAGTGTCGCCTTGGGGAGACGGTATTCGGGGATCCCGTAACGCAGCATACCGCCAGCCCGGGGCATGGCTTCGAAGATCACAGGAGCAATGCCCCCCAGCCGCAGGTAATAGGCTGCGGCAAGTCCGGCGGGACCGCCGCCCACGATGGCAACCCGTTTGCCGGTGAGGGCGGGGAGTTCTTCCATATACTCATCGTAGCAGATATCGGCTGCAGTGCGTTTGAATTCGTTGATGGCGACAGGTTCGCCGTAAACGTTGCGGCGGCACTGTTTTTCGCAGAAACGGGGACAGACCCTGCCGATGGAAAGGGGCAGGGGAATGCGCTGTTTGATGATCTTGAGCGCCCCCATGAAGTCGCCGTTTTTACCGGCTCGGACATATTCCTCGACGGCCGCATGAGCTGGACAGGCGAGGGTACAGGGGGCTTCGCAGTCGCCGGAGTGTTCGCTCAGGAGCAGATTCAGCGCAGTTCTGCGCATATCTTTCACCTCTTCAGAGGAGGAGTCGATCTGCTGCCCCGGAGCGGGACAGGCTGAACAGGAGGGCAGAAATTTGCCCGTTTTCAGGTCTTTGACCACGCAGACAAAACAGCTGGTGGTTTTGCTGACTCTTTCGTCACGGCACAAAGTGGGGATCTCGATCCCGTTTTTCCGTGCCACATCCAGTATGGTTTCGCCGGGTTCAGCAGTGACCTGACGGTTATCCAGAATGAATTCAATACTCATGATTATTTCGTTCCTTTCGCCACACGTTTGATCGCCCCTTTGGGGCAAACATCGGCACAGCTGTTGCAGCGGGTGCATTTATCGTTGTCAATCACAAAATCATCGCCGATGGCGCCCACAGGACAGGTTTTGATACAGAGTTTGCATTTGATACATTTTTCCTGTTCGAGAGCGAGATCCACAAAGGCGTTGCACTGCAATGCGGCGCAGCGGTGTTCACGGACATGCTCTTCATACTCTTTGCGGTAGAAACGCAAGGTCGCCAGCACCGGATTGGGTGCGGTCTGACCGAGTCCGCAGAGGGAACCTGCCTTGATTTTGGGGCCCAGATCCTCAAGCATGGCGAGGTCTTCTTCAGTGCCTTTTCCGGCGGTGATGCGTTCAAGGATCTCAAACATGCGCATGGTTCCCACACGGCAGAAGGTGCATTTTCCGCAGCTCTCTTTGTGGGTGAAGTCCAGGAAGTAGCGGGCAGTTTCCACCATGCAGCGGTCGTTGCCCACAACGATCATGCCGCCTGAACCCATAATGGCGCCCAAGGCACGCAGTGAATCGTAATCAACCGGGGTGTCAAAAAGTTCAACGGGGATACATCCGCCTGAGGGACCGCCGGTCTGGACGGCTTTGACCACGGAACGGTCGGCACCGCCGATGTCAAAGACGATCTCGTTCAGTGTGGTTCCCATGGGGACTTCCACCAGACCGGGATATTTCAGGTCGCCTGCCAGGGCGAAAATCTTGGTTCCCTTGCTGCCTTCGGTTCCGACTGAAGCAAAGGCGGCACCGCCTTCACAGAGGATCAGAGGCATGTTGCCGAAGGTTTCCACATTGTTGATCATGGTGGGATAACCTTTGTAGCCGCTGTCGGTGGGGAAGGGGGGACGGAACCGGGGCTGTCCCCGGCGTCCTTCGAGAGAGGCGATGAGAGCGGTTTCTTCTCCGCAGACAAAGGCACCTGCGCCCTCTTTGATGACGATTTCGATCTCTCTGTTGTCAAAACAGTTGAGTTTGTTGGCGATGATCTGCTCAATAGCGCAGGAGATATTTTTGATCGCCAGAGGATACTCGGCACGGCAGTAAATAAAGAGTTTTGTCGCCCCCGTGGCATAGGCGGCGATGAGCATACCTTCAAGGACCTGATGGGGGACACTTTCCATCAGGGCACGGTCCATAAAGGCGCCGGGGTCGCCTTCGTCGGCGTTGCAGACGACGATCTTTTCGTCAGATTGTTTTGCAGCGAGGAACCCCCACTTGTTTCCCGTGGGGAACCCGCCGCCTCCACGGCCGCGGAGACCGGAGAGCTTCACCTCATTGACCACCTCTTCAGGCTTCATGGTCAGGGCTTTTTTCAAGCCGGAGTAGCCGCCGTTGGCAACATAGTCGTCAAAGTTCACAGGATCCACTTTGCCCGCCAGAGCCAGCACCTTGACCAATTCTTTGGATTTTCTCAGGGGCGTTGCTTCAAAACGGTTGGACTCCCCGAGTTCGATAATATTGGCAATAGCCTTTTCATTGGCTTTGACTTCGCTGTAAAAAACGGAACTGCCGTCATTGAGGACAGCTTCGACGATGGGTTCAGCATAACAGTGACCGATACAGCCCACGCCGATCACAGGAACTGCACTGGCAGCTTCGAGCATGGAACGGACTTCGGCGCCTCCGGCTGCGATACCGCAGCTGGCAACACCCACCCGGAAAAATTTGATATCAGGATTCATTTGTTTTTGTACTCCTTGAGGATCCGGTTCAGCTCCCTGCGGTCAAGTTTTCCGTAAACTCTGCCGTTGATGCTCATAACGGGGGCAAGACTGCAGCAGCCGAGACAGGCAACTGCTTCGACGGAAAAGCGTCCTTCGGCATCGGTTTCGCCGGGGGCGACGCCGATCGCCTGACGGATCCACTCCTGGATCAGGGGGGCGCCTTTGATGTGACAGGCGGTTCCGTCGCAGACGGCGATTTTGAAGCGTCCGGGTTTCACACGCTTGAACTGGGCATAAAAGGTGAGAACGCCTTCCACCTCGACAGGCGTTTGGTGAAAATATTCTGCTGCTGCGCGGATGGCTTCATCTGAGACGTAGCCTTCTGTTGCCTGAATGAGCTGAAGTCCCCGGATCAGGTTTCCCGGCTCATCGGGCAGTTTTTTCAAGTAGTCGAATTGCTGTTCCATAGTAAAGAATATTCCTTAGTTAATCAACTAAACAGACTTTTTATCACTTAATATAGCACGCTGAAAGAGTTTTTTCAATTTTTTTCATTATGCTCTTGAAAAAAATATAAAAAAGTGCTATATTCATAGTCAAACGGGGTAATGTTTCCCTGAAAATCAATCGGAGAATCATCTATGAAAAAATTTTTTGCAGCTGTTGTGTCAGTTGCCGCTCTGAGCGGCTCTCTCTTTGCTGACGGTGTCGAATACAAACTTGAAAAACCTGCTGATTGGAAAAATACCGGGTCTCTGAAATGGGGCGGCAAAGACAAAGATACCATGGAAGTCGCCGGAAATGCCGTGCTGACTTCCACAAAATTCTTCGATGTCGATCCCAATAAAAGATACAAACTTGAAGCCGATGTCAAGATGATTTCCGGCGGTCCTTCCATGACCTATTTCGGTTTTGAAGTCTATGACAAAGACGGTGTTGCTATTCCCGCCGCTGCGGTCAATGTGCGGCTCAAATCCGAAACTCCCCTCGTTGCGGCAGCCAAAGCCGGAAGCACCAAACTGCTTCTCAAGGACAACCCCAACTGGAATCCTGCGGGGATCTACGCTGTGGCTCTCAACGCCAAAGCCAACCTCTCTGATCTGCCCAACAGAGATCTGCTGGTCGTTTCCGCGATCAAAAAGGTCGGCAGCCATATCGAAGTGACGCTCAAGCAGCCCTTGACCAAAGAAATCGCTGCAGGGACCATCGTCAGAGCTCATCTGGGCGGCGGATATATGTATACCGGCGGCTGGAAAAATATCTCTGCCGGTCAGAAAGTTGAATTCAAAGGCTTTGCCAAGGGCCATGCCGCCTACGGAATGGGGACTGCTGCCTGGGCTCCCGGCACTGCCAAAGTCAAAGTGCTCATGCTGGTCAACTGGAACAATCCCAAGGCGGTCGTTCAGATCGACGATGTTGAACTGGAAATCGAAAAGTAATTCCGGTAAGTTTTTTCAAAAGTTCCTCTCCTTGCAAAAGGAGGGGGCTTTTTTTATGGGAAAATGTGGCAGAAAACAAAAAAAGAGAGGAAAAGAATTATTTTTCCACTTTGACGGGAAGAGTTCCGTCTGAAAAGTGAAGCTGCAATTTTGTGCCGTCTGAAAGTTGACTTGTGGAAATCACTTTTTGAGCTTCATCGGTGACAAAGGCATATCCACGCTCAAGAATACGGTGGGGATCAAGACCGTTCAACGCGGTGACGAGACGCTCAACGGCGGCTTCTGAAAAATTTAAGGCTCGTTCTGAAATATTTTTCATCCGCAGTTCCAGTTCGTCGAGATGCTGCTGACGCTGTTCGATCATGCGGAGAGGTTCACGGAAAACGTAACTTCCGGCGGCACGCTCCACACGGTACTGATTGTTCTGAAGCTGCATCTGCACGCAGTTGTGCATATCTTTGGAAAGTCTTTCAACAGAATCGGCAAATTCGGCACGTTTACCGATGACCAGCTCTGCCGCCGCCGAGGGGGTGGGCGCCCGCAGATCCGAAACGAAGTCGCAGATGGTGAAGTCGATCTCATGGCCGATGGCACTGATGACAGGAATCCGGCTTGCGGCGATCTGCCGTGCCAGAAGTTCACTGTTGAAGGGCCAGAGATCCTCCATGCTGCCTCCGCCTCTTGTGATGACGAGGACATCTGCCGCCTGAGTCCGGTTGAAAAATTCGACACCCGCCGCTGCATCTGCCGCCGCCGTGCTGCCCTGGACCTGACAGGGATATATGGTCACATGCACATTAGGGAAACGGCGGTTGATGATTTGCAGAAAATCCCTGATCGCCGCTCCGGAAGGACTGGTGATGACCCCGATACGGCGGGGCAGGGCAGGGATGGGCTTTTTCCGTTCAGGGGCAAAAAGCCCTTCTGCTTCAAGTTTCCGGCGCAGTTCTTCAAACTGGCGCACCAGATCGCCGACACCGGCAAGGCGCATCTGGCGGACATTGATCTGATATTCGCCCCGGACCTCGTAAACGCCGAGTTTTCCGTAGGCTTCGACCAGACTGCCGTTGTTCAGGCGCAACGCCTGAGCTTGAGCGGCACCGCCGAACCAGCACCCTTTGATCTGGGATTTGGCATCTTTCAGAGTAAAGTAGACATGGCCTGAGCGGTGGATCAGCAGATTGCCGATCTCACCGCAAATCCAGAAGGGATTGAACGCTCCGTCAATGGTTTCTCTGACAAAACTATTGACCTGACTGACGCTCCAGACCTGAACATCCATAAGGGGGGAAGTTCCTTATTTGAGGTTGAGGATGCCGCGATAGGTGGCGATGTCGCCCCCCAGAACGGACTTCACCTGACGGATCTTCCACTCAAGATGCCATTTGTCACAGACATATTCCATGGAGGGTTCCCAGCCGAGGCGGGAGTCCTGTTCCACAAAGGGAATGGCACTTTCTGCGTTGGCGATCTCGGCATAGGCGAGGGCTTCGATCTTGTCGAGGAGCTTCAAGGCTTCGGCAGGATCTTCGCAAGATACGAGGGCGTTGTTCAGGAGCCACCAGCGTTTGACGTTGGTTCCGGTGATGATGGCGCAGCGGATGAATTCGCCCAGATTGATCTCACGCTCGGCACGCTCTTTTTTGTGCTCAGGAATGAGGGGCAGGGCATTTTTCATCAGAGCCAGACCTTCCTCCCAGAGTGCGAGCATCTTTTCAAGAGAACGGACTTCGGCGGGATAACGCATCTTGCCGGGGAACTGATCCTTGTTTTCATAGGGCTGGTAGAGGGTCTTGATGATCTTCCAGCCGAAGTGGGCATGGGGCGCTGTGGGGAACTGGATCTCTTTCTGTCCCATGGTACGGGTGATGTTGGGCTGGAAGATCAGAGGATAGGAGGGACCCACACGGAAAGGTCCGTACTGGTCTTCATTGCCGGGGGTGTAGTGTCCCATGGCTTCGCTCCACTTTGCCCATGCTTCGATCATGGCGGGGGCAGCCTCTTTGCCGAAGAAGCGGATGGCGATCTTCTCAAGGAGTTCTTCGGGATCAGCCTGGGGGGTCTGGAAAAATCCTTTGCCAAGCTCGGTCACAACGGACTGCCACCAGCCGTAGTGGTGGTTGTCATAGAAGCGGGAAACATCCCAGTCACGGCGTGCCTGATCCAGACACTTGAAACGGGTGATCCAGCGCTGGGGGGTGGGCAGATAGGGGATATCGCCGAAGTCCCAGGTGGAACCGGCGCAGTTGCTGGTGGAAAAGGGCTTGATGCCGAAAGAGTGGGCATTGCGGGATTCGGTGATGAAGTAATCACCGGGTTCGTCGGCAAAGAGGGAGTAATCCATCACCACGCTGGGGATGCCTTCACGCTTGTATTTTTTGCCGATGTCATAGGTGATCTGCACATAGACATCTTCAGGGAAATTACTCAGGAACTCTTTGCGTTTTTCCTCATCTGCCCAGAACCAGTTGTAGGTGTTGAAAACCACCATGGCATCGGGCTTCACCTTGTGGACAGCATCCCGGACACGGGCGATCCACTGGGGATAATCTTTGCAGGGCCACCAGCCGGGGCTGGGACGGGGATCAGGAATTCCGTCTTTCACGCTTTCACGGTAGCGTTTGCCGGTGGTCGCAGGGTCTTTGCTGGGAAATTCGCCGGATTCGCCCACAAGCATGATGCCCAGAGCATCGGGGTAGTGTTCAAAAATGTTGGAGTAGACCGACTCAAAGAACTCCTGCGCATCGGGATCGTCAGGATGTTTGTAGCCGGGCAGATAGCCGTAAAGCATGGTGTCGAGACCATATTTTTTGGCGCGCTGGATCACGTCGTTGATATCCAGATAGCCCACATTGGTCAGGTCAACGCCCTTGGTGAAAACAACAGCGGTGTCGAGACCGGCATGGAGCATGGCGTTGAGGTGGCTGTCGGGGAATTCGTCGATGCCCCAGCCGGAGTGGACCATACGGGGAGTGAAGAGGCGTTCACAGAGAACAGAGCGTTCTGAGATGTAAGGTGCTTCACGGAAGTTGAGGATGTCCTCAAGTCCAACGCCGCCGAAACGGACACCTCTGGGGTCCTTTCCGGCGATGGTGATTTTATTGCCTTTGACGGTCAGACGGTAGGAAAGGGCTTTTTCCAGAGTTTCGTCAAGGGCAAGTTCGATAAATTTGTCTTCCGCAGCAGGACGGATCGTCAGCTGGATCTGCATTGCCACACGGAAATAATCCTGAAGGTCAACAGCTGTTTCCGTGATACGGTAATCGGCATCAGCGGCACAGACGATACACCAGGAGTCGTCGATGACAGTTTCTCCGGCAGCGGGAAGAGCCTCCCAATCACGGGTCTCAGGATGATGGACGATATCCATACGGTGACGGAAGTCGTAATTGCGTTCGATTTTCATAAATTTGAGATTCCTCTCTGTAAATTTAAGGACATGTTGTTTTGAGAATATATCCCGCAAAAAAATTTTTTCAAGTGAAGGGGGAAAAAAAAAGCCGTTTTTTCACTTTTTGCATAAAAAAATCAACTTTTTTGAAAAATTTGACTTGAAAAATTTGACTATGCAAATTATTTTATAGAGTAGGAGGCAATTTCAAAACTCCTCAAAATCGTCAAAGTGTCCTCGCTTTGGTCTGTAAAGGAGAGCGTTTTCAGCTGTTACCTTCCAGGTAGCAGCTTCAAACTACTCCTTACAGCTCTTTGCGAATGACAACTTTGCCACTTTTTGAATGACTTTTGAAATTACCTCATGAGGATGAAAAGTTCTG
>JAZONY010000053.1:0-11234 GCA_045654705.1 Victivallaceae bacterium | reverse complement strand
CATCTACCTGAAAAATGATGACGAAGCACGAAGCCGAATCGTCAGAGCGGCAGAACTCGGAGCCATCAACAGCAGCGATATTCTGCCTGTATTCAAGGAGTTCAAAGAGCCCAGGCATCCGGAGTTTTCGGAGCCGACAAGGTACTCGCTGCTCAACGCCTTTACTGAAACGATCAAAAAGTACACGCCTCTGAGAGTGGATCACTCCTATATGGCGTTGAACCGCTGTTTCGGTTTGGATGGGCATCGGCCTGAACTGTGGTAACAGGAGGCACGCCAGCATCCGGTAATTTTCCGGAAAGCCTGTACACCACCGGTACGGAAGTGATGCAGCCGTACTGTAATCAAGTCATCCCGGGAGTGGAACGTTCCCTCCCGGTTATTGTTTCAATCCCCCAAAATGAAAGGAGAAAAATGGGACTTGATATTTACTTGTCGCGCCGGATATTCATCGGAGCGATGTACCGTTCAAGAACAATTACCGGCAAGATTGAATTGTTTTCCTGTGGGAAGCCGATTCCGGTAAAACTGGAATTGCTCGCATCTGTCACAGAGGATATTTTCCACGGCTCCAAAACCTGGTGGCTCTGGGAATGGTTCAATCATGAAGCTCCGGAACTGATTGAAGCCAATGGTCTTGAACACGTCATTTCTGTGGATACGCTTCAGAAACTTTGCCGTGCCTGTGAGGAAGTTTTATCCGCAAAAGGGACTGAGGCCTTTTCAGCCCTTTGCGGCAATCAACTGCATTATCCGGTCAGAAAAGAAATTGCTCCGGATGATTTGCTGAATTTGGTGCAGGAGATTGAAGAGCTCGTCCGGGTCCTCAAAGATATTGAACAACAGCCCGATATTGATTTCCACCTTGCAGTATCGTGGTAAGTAAAGGAGGAAAAAATGAAATGTCCTTTGTGCAATCAGCCGGGAACCTTGGTCAATAAGGTTCGTAAAGTTACCACAGCCGCAGGAATTGGCGCAGGCGGTTATCTTGCCGTTTCGGGATCAACGACGGGGGCCGCTATCGGAAGTGCCATCTGCCCGGGATTGGGAACGGTCCTTGGCGGTATACTCGGCTGCCTGATCGGAGCCGCAGCGGGAGGCGTTGCAGGAAACTCTGTCGGCAAGATGGTGGACGAAAACCTTGTCCGGGGGTATCGATGCCCCAATGGACACGAGTGGAGGGCTGCCTGATGGAAAAACGTTGTCCTTACTGCGGATCAGATGATGTTATCGAATGGGCAGATGGTTTTATCTGCCGTGACTGCGGATGCGAGTTTTAGTATCCGTACGCATCCCTCTTTTACCGGAGGGATGTTTTTTTCATTCCCCCATGGGGGAATAGCGTATTTGTCTGAGCCGTACCAAATGTTTTCTTGTGCCAGTTGACATTAACTGCAGGTCCCGCCGTCTGCGTTGCTCCTATGGCAATTAAATACCTGACCAGCCAATCGGAAAGATTGTCCTTGTTCTGCTGATTGACCGTAATAGTATCGGCGACCATATAAGGAGCACTTGCCTGCCGTTGCCAGAGCCTTGGAATGATTGCATCGGTCTCCTCTTCAAAGTGTCCTGCCCATAAGCCGCGTCCAAAGTAGATCAGCAGGATTTTATCAGTCCCCCTGATTTTTGCCCAAATATACCAGACCGCTGTTCCATGCCGCAACAATGTCCGCTGCACCGATTCAAGAAACGTCCCGAATCCATCAACCAGTGGAAACTGATAAACTCTGATGACGAACCAACCGAATTTTTCTTCAAACCGTTTTATGACCTTTATTGATTTTTCTATGACAGGCGGATAATGGTTTTCCATATAAAAACTCCTGCGTTTTGCAATTTTTGAGGTTAAAATCACTGTCGGAGATATTTTTTGTCATAAGATAGTGGTATTATCATTAACCATCAGAAAAGCGGCAAAGTCAATCTCCCTTCCGGATCAGGAAGTATTTTCGGTAAAACGGGAATATATTTTTTTCTGTAAAATTTTAATTCTATTACATCACCTACAACAGACTGAATACCCTTTGTCATAAATTCATCTAAGCGTTGTGCGTTAATTTTCAGAATTACAGTTTTGACGGGATATTGGAGAGGAAAAAGCAGAGTATTTTCATAATAGGAAATTTGGGCATGATTTCCCATTGTTGCGAGAAAATCCTTACCATTTTCATCTTCCAAAATAGAAAATTTTATACATTGAAATATTGCGCCTTTATTGACCTGAACGCCATTGGGAAATAACATCGCTGAATTAGCTGTAATCCTGCCATATTTAGGTTCTTGGGCTAAAGATATCTCTTCGAAACCACAAAATTTCCAGCCTATTTTTCTTGCAAATTGAACGTCACCTAAAATTGCGCCTCTCAAATAGATTTCCCGATGTTCTTCAATATAAGCTTCTTCCTTATATTCATCTATAGTCTTTTTGTCATTCTTGCGGACAAGCTTCATCTTCAGCTGTTCGAATAACTCTTGATCTGCGGCAGACGTGGGAGGACAGTGTTTAAAGTATCTGTATTTATTTCTGTCTTTTGCAGACAAAGAGCTTGACGGTTCATCCTGAATGATTCTTCCTGCTCCCAAGGCATATTTTCTGATTAACTGCAATTGAGGATCTGAATCTGCTGTACGCATAAGGATGTAGCCCATTGGTGTACAATCAACAAATTTGTAAGAAAGAAGAGCCAAAAATATAATAAATTCTTTACTGGGCCACTGTGCATTTGTCTGCATGCGCTCATAGTTTTGTCGCCAGCGTTCATAACTTTTCCTTATAGCGTTATATTTTTTTCTGGCAGATGGGTTTTTATGATCAAATTTGCCTATTTTTCCAAGTTCATCAGCTATTTTTAATTTATTGTCCTTAAAAGAACGTTCATACAAGTCAATAAATTCCTGTTCATATTGACAGGAGTAATGTTGTGTTTTGTTCTTTAAAAGTCTGTGTATTTCCTCTGTTGTTTTGTCCAATATACTGATGTTGCGAAGAATGTTTTTTGTTAAGGAAAGCTCTTCTGCTGAAGAAAAATCAAAATTATACAACCACTCCTCTGCATTAGGATGGTCACGAAATATCAAAGCACAAAGAACGAAGATATGCATATTTTCATCTTCTGCGGCTTCTTTGCGTTTTTTCAAATATATTTCACAGATTTCAGGAGAAAAGAGAAAGCTTGCCATCTTATCAACAAAGTCTATTGGACGCAGGGAGACAAGTTCAGACACCCCTGCTTCGTTCCAAAATCTGTTCAGCTCTTCATTATGCAGACTTTTGTATTTACCATTCATATTCGTGCCCTCCTGTTTAAAATAGCACACCTCTGAAAAAAATGCAAATGCGACACAAATAAAAAACAATATATGTCGCATAATTAAGGATGTAAAAACTATTGATTATAAAATACATACAGCAAAGTAATTTACCGATTGATTTCTTATTTTGAATGTGATATTTTATAAAAGAACAAGGCGAAAAAAAGCCGCAAACAACATCTCAAATTAAGGAGACAATACATGAGTTCAGAAAAACTTTCTCAGTCGGAAATCAAAAACAAAATTGACAGTTTGCCGGAAAACATCAAAGCAGATCTCAAAGTGCATGATGACAAAATCATGACTTGGGTGAAAGGTCATTATCAGACCGGAAAAGAGCTGAGCGTGATTCAGGAAATGCTCAAAGATTCAGGCATCAGAATTGCCGATTATGCTGTTGTTAAATTCGGCTTCGAGCATTCCCATTGCTACAGGCTGTTGGATATGGTGGAGATTCGGAAAAACATTGACGAGACTGATGAAGCAGTCTTGATTTCCGAAAGAGCGTTGCGGCCTTTGAAAGGATACGATGCCGATAATCAGAAAAAGATTTGGGAAAAAGCCAAAGCCGCAAACAACGGAAACATTCCCTCTTGCACTCAGGTAGAGGAAGCGTGTAAAGGATTTCCCCGGAAGGGTAAGCGGACCTATACCGTTAAAGCCGGTGCTGAATATTACAGCCGGGTGCTTGGAAAGAAAGTTGATCTTTCTGCCCGGAAGTTTGACGGGCTGATTTCCGAAAGTAAAAATTCTGCCAATGCGATCCGTTTGCTTAAAGAAATGCTGCCCCATTGTGAGACGATGCGTGACCAGAAAGAAAAGCTCATTTCTCTCATTCTGGAAAAGGTCAAAAAAGAACTCAACGAAATTTTGAAGTGATTTCAGAAAAAGTGCAGTGGGGCACGGTGCCCTGCTGCACAATAATAAAAAAAGGAAAAAACATTATGCCTTACACCAAATCTTTGCTGGATAGCATTATCAGTGCTATGGTCAACGCTTTTTTTCAGGAAGAGAACATCAAAAACAATCAGGGGGCAGTTCGTTCTCTGATCATGGCAGCGAAAGTGAATTTGCTGCTGAGGTGGAGTTTGGTTATCGGTAAAATCGCCTCTTATCTCAAGAGCAGCGGTAAGCCCCATATGAGTTTGTTCGGGTCTACTTTGCCGGAGTCCAAAACAGCTGCCCGGAGAATGATTTTCGATCTCCCGGTTCCGCTGGAAATTGTTGATGAAAAGACAGGCAGACGTTTCAGCGGGCCTGTCTGCGAGTATTACATCACGACTCCTGATGCTCCGGATGAGTACAATCAGACTGGGCCTGTCAGGCTTCTTATTAAATTTGCCCCTGTTCTGCTTGAGGCGAATGGAAGACCTTGTTTCTATGACCACCATTATATTTGCAAACTTATTTCCGATGCAAGAGACAAAATGCTCCGTGAAATTCCGCTTTATAAACTCTTTCTTTCGATCACACCTTACAAAAGCATTTCACATACCTGCCACTTCTTCAAAGTTGAGCCGAAGCCCTATACGTCCTACGGTAAGGCGATTGGATTGACTGAAGAGAACTTTCCCCCTGCCCATGATGATGAGGAATACTGGAAAAATAAAAAAGCCTGCCATAGCAACTGTTCTGAGGCGGCTTTGATCGAAAAAGACTTGAACGCTGTTATCAATAATGAACCTGATGCTTGTCTGCGCCCTATTCACTCTAAAGCGTGTGAAGGGTTCTTTAAGCAAGTGTTCTTCTTTAACGATTCTTATGGTTATCCCATTATGGCTGTGATCAAACAGTTGGAGTTCAGCCAATCCGGTCCCCGCAAAAAATACATCCCCGTTGTTCAGTTGCGGCAGAACGGAAATCCTGACAGTCAATATGCGACATTGCCTTTGCCCACTACCCAGATCCTCTACAACCTCGACAAGATCCCGGAAGCTGAAGTTGTTGTCATTTGCCCCAATCTTGAGATTGCGGATTCTTATCAAAGTGTCAACTCACAAGTTGACATTGTTTTTACAGCTCTCATCAGCGATACCCCTGCAGAGACCGATCTTCAGCCCATCAACGGGAAAGAGGTCTGTGTAATGAGCGTCAATCACTCCGGCCTCTCTTCCGCAGAGGCACTTCTGGAAAGCAAAAAACTTTACGATTATTTGCTGAATAACGGCAAACAGAAAGAACTCTATGCAGTTCAAGCCCACATCAATTATGCCGCAATTCCCTCTGATATCGGAAGCATCGGGGAATACATGAACTTCAGGCGTTCTCATGCCAAAGCCCGCATCACTCCCGAAAGCATTATTTTGATGTCAACTCCTGAAGATTTTGAAGAAAGGATTGAGTGGGCAGAAAATGAAAAACTCCGCAAGGAAACAGAGTCGCAGGATAAGCCCTATTGGACTCACTCCGGAGAAGCTCCCATTACAACTGACATTTCTACCCCCATCGCAGAAAACAAGAACGAACAGCTGTTTTATCCCATCATTGCCAGAGGGGCTATTTCCTATATCACAGGCGCAAGTGGTATCGGCAAGAGCAATCTCACGGCTTCTTTGATGGCATCTTTGGTCAACACATCTCAGCGCCGTCCTGAAATTTTTCCGGAGCGTTGCTGGAGTAAATGCAAGCTCAACAATGGCTATGAACGTCTGAAAATCCTGCATCTTGATTTAGAAAGCGGCAGTGGCGGTATTAAAAACAGAGAAAAGCATTTCGTCGATCCCTATCTGCCCGATGATAAAGAGTTCCGGGAGCAGTGCAAGGCCAATTACATTGTGAAAGATCTGCTCAATAATGCAACCAACTATGCCGGGGAAGCTTACTGGGAAGATTTGTGCAAAATGATTGATGATGCCACCAATGAAGGCAATCCCGGACAGCCGGTAGACATCCTCATCATCGACACTTTTCAGAGCTTTACGCAGGAGCGCGATTGTGATCATTGGGTCCTTAAAAAGCTCATTGAACGTTATCCCCATATGGCAATTGTGGTGTTGCATCACCTCGATGATGACGGAAAGTTTGTCGGCTTGCAGGCCAAAAAAAGAATCGCTCAGGTTCTGGTGACTCTGACCCGTGACAAAGCTGAAAAAACTGAGCCCGATGACAAAAAAGCACTGACTCTGCACGACAACTTCCTGGTGCAGGTTAAGAACTGTAAACTTCCCCATGTCCCCGAAGATGAAGAAATGTTCGAGGCACGCTTTGATGAAAACAACCGCTTTGTTGTGGTTGATTCTGTGCGTACCAAAGCCGGAATGATCAAAATCATCAAGGAGGGGCTCGGTATCAGTAAGGAAGCACTTGGCGATTTGCTCGGCATGGGTGAAGATAAACTGACTGGTTACCTCGCCGGGGAAAAGAGCAAGAAGAAGTAATATAAATACTTCTATATACGGCAATAAGAGAAGCCTGAAATGATTACGGAGATCCAGCCGTCGGGGCCCGGATCTCCTTTTTTCAATAATAAAATACATTCCGGACTTAATGTTATGAACTAACCAACAAGGAGAAACAAATCATGAGTTCAAAGATTATCAACAGTACCAATCCCGGCAATTACAACGTTCTGCCCTATGAAGGCCCGCAGGCTGGATACATCACCTCTTTACTGGATGCCGTCTCAGACCGGATTAGGGACGCCCTTAACGGCACTTCTCAAATCCTTACCGTACCGCTGATCATCCGCTTTCCCACTGCCGTTAGTGCGGTTCCTGACAACCGTTGTTTCGGCTACTTTATCGATGAATACCGCAGAACCCTCAACCGGAACGAAAAACGTTTGCTCCACTACGCCTGGTGCGTGGAACAGCATCTTTCCGAAAACCCGCATTACCACTTGTTCCTGATCATTGACGGAAACGCAATGCGGTACTTTGCCCTCCCTCCCTTTGAAGCCAATGCTGTATGGGGCAGAGCGTTGCGGTGTTTCTACGGTTATGACGGCTCGGTTAACGGCCTGATCCATGTCAACGAAGGCAGTTTTAATAACATCACTATGAACCACGGACAACTTATCCACCGGGGAGATGACGACCTGATTCAGCACGTTTTGGAAGTCTGCTCCTACATCGCCAAGATCAGGACAAAGCTGGATGTTCACCGTGTGCGTTCTTTCGGCTACAGTAAAATCACCGGAGAGATTCATGGATAAACTTCAACAACTCGCATTGGAAGAAATGTTTTCCGGTAAAAACATTTTTCTCAGCGGCACAGGAGGAACCGGAAAGTCGGCCGTCATCCGGATGTTTCTCGAAAACTGCCCCAAAAATATTGTGTGTGTTGCGCCCACCGGATTAGCGGCCTTGAATCTGCCCGAAGCTGTAACTATTCACAGCTTTTTCAAATTTCCGGTGGACAAGATCATGCTGGATGTTAACGATGTGCCGGCCAATGCTCAGCTTGCTGAAATTCTGCGTTGTGCGGAGTGCATCGTTATCGACGAAATTTCTATGGTCAGGGCAGATATATTCAACGCAATAAATCTCTCTCTGAAAGTCAACGGAGATGCCCCGGAAAGGCCCTTCGGAGGCAAGCAAATTATTGTTGTGGGAGATTTTCTGCAACTTCCGCCTGTTATCGCTGACGAGGCTGTCAACATCGTTCTGCATGAGCGTTTCGGCGGAATTTACGCTTTTAACACTGAAGCGTGGAAGCAGGCCTGTTTCTGCAGCATCTATCTGGAAAAAGTACATCGCCAAAGCGATCCTGACTGGGTAATGTATCTGGAAATGATCCGCCATAGAAAAGCGGGTGTGAAAGCAATGCTCGAAAACAAACCGATCCCTGTTTGCAATACTCCGGAATACGGGATCTCGCTGTGCTGCCGTAAAGCCGATGCCGAGAAAATAAATGAAAGTGAGATGCAAAAACTCTTCACTCCCGGCATTATCAGTACCGGACAGGTTGAAGGATTTTTTCCTGAATATGAATTGCCTGTTCCTTTATCGCTTACTCTGAAAATCGGCAGCAGGGTTATGGTCGTCTGCAACGGAAAACGTCAAAAGATGCCGGGGCATGCGCATTATGAATACGTCAATGGGGAAATCGGTATGATCTATGCCTTTGATCTGAAACATGATCTTGTGGCCTTGAAAATGGAAAACGGACGGCATATCAAAGTTGTCCGTTCCCGGTGGAGCAATATCGCTTATGAGTTGGAAAAGGACGAAAACGGCAGAAGTATTATCAGCTGCAAAGAGATTGGTTCCTATCAGCAGTTTCCGTTGCTTCCGGCTTGGGCGATGTCGATCCACAAAGCGCAGGGACAAACCATCAACAGCCGCACTCATCTTTGTTTGGGGATGGGATGCTTTGCGCCGGGACAGCTTTATACGGCACTTTCCCGTGTTCAGAAGTTCAGCGATTTAAGTGTGGACCGTCAGATCAGATACGCAGACATTATCGTAGACAGCATGGTTTTGGACTTCCTGTATGACACATTCCCTGACCAATTTACATTTTCCAATAGGGGGGCATAATATCACCCTTGCCGGCGAGTCACGAGTCCCCATTTTGAGGGGAAAACACCGACTCGCCGGTATGGTTTCACTGCGTAAAAACAGGGAGTTGCGGTACTGTTTTTATGGTTCGCACCCGATGGATTATGACTCGCGGCTCGACTCTCGGGACTCGCTGGGGAAAAAATAGGGGAATTTGAAATTCTATGATGCCTGTCTCTGCCGGGCAAAAGGCAGAGAAGGCAGAAGAAGTGCTCTGAATTTAAGAGGCGGAAAAGGGGGCACAAGGAGTTTGGATGCGATCAGGTCTTGGCGGCCGAACCATCATCCCCGAAGGAGAGGACGGCAGGCGGGGGAGCATCAGTATTCCGAAGTGCCGCTGTCTATTGCAGGGAACGGGGCGGTGGATTCCATGCGGCATCTTATTTTCCGGAAGAGCTGCATGGATACTTGAACCGCCCAACTGTGATTTGCGGATTTTATAATCTTATGGCTCTATTGATCACAACGTTGCGCACGTGGAGCAGTGGTAGCTCGTCAGGTGAATAAACTGCTTGATTTTTTTACAGGGAGATGTTATTTTATTGTCATGCGGGAAATTTTGCACACAGTTTGCACACAAAGAACGGTAAAATCTTCAAAATTCGGCAATCAAACGTAATCACCCAAAACAACAAAGGCAGCGTGGAAAACCGGGCTGTTTCTGCTGTAAATCTTGAAATTTGAGCGTAAAAAAAGGAACTTACGAATTGTAAGTTCCTGAATCTCATTTGGTAGCGGGGGCTGGAATCGAACCAACGGCCTTCAGGTTATGAGCCTGACGAGCTACCACTGCTCCACCCCGCAAGGTTGTGGTATAATATAGCATCTCTTGAATGGTTTGTCAAATCTTTTTTTATCTTTTTTTCATTTTTTTTGATCTCGGATAGCACTTTGGTGGTCTCCGGGAGCTCTCCGGGGGAATGGAGAGCCGAAGGGCGGGGCGCAAACGGGGAAACCATTTTTCCGTTTCGCTCTTGCAAATGTATTCAAGCGGTGGTATAGTATGAAGTAGAGATGTTTTTTCTTATATTATCAAGGAGATGGATCATGTTCAAAAAGTTGCTGCCGGTTTTTGCCCTTTTGTATGCTGCATTCGCTCAGGGAGCTCCGATGCCTGTGAAATTGCCATTTACTATCGAGCCGCGGACTCCAAGATGTGTGGAAATCGGCAAGAAAACGGTCATGACTCTGACTGCGGAAAACTTCGACATCGTGGATGCGGGCAGAACGCCCACAAGCAAGTTCGCTTCCAGAGAGATCGCCGAGGCTTTGAGCGCTGTTTTCAACACGAAACTTGCCGTTCAGCGCAAGGCGGGGAAGAAACCTTTCCAAATCTGCGTGGGAGACCGGAAACTTGCTCAAACTTTGAAAATTGATCCCGCACGGTTCGACAGGGACGGGTTCGTCATCCGTACTGCGGGGAACAAGATCCTTATTATCGGACATGACCATCCGAAAAATGATCCCTACCGCACCGCTTACGGCGGCGGCGACCGGGGCGAAAGAGGAACCCTTTTCGGCGCTTACGACTTCCTTGAACGCTTCGCCGGGGTGCGCTACTTTTTCCCCGGGAAACTGGGAACTGTCACCCCACCTGCCCAAAAACTTGAGATCCCCGCAATCAACATCTATGACCGTCCTGAATTCATCCAGCGGCGCTTCAACGACTACAACTACGGGCAGATGCCCATTCAACGCTACGAGGGATGGGACGGCAGACTCAACAATCTGCGCAACCGCAAAGACACTTTCGAGATCCCCAACTGCCACGGACTTGCCTATCTGGGATATGTCCAGCGTTTTGCCAAGAGCCACCCGGAATATTTTCTCCTCAAAAAGGATGGGACGCGCCATGACGGTTCGGTCATCGTCCAGCCCTCCAACGCCATGGGGCATCTCTGTTACAGTTCACCCATCAAGGAGGAGATCATCAAAGATGCCATCTCTTTCTTCAAAAAGGAGCCGCCCACGGTCCGGGGCGTCCTGAACCGCCGGGGGCAGAGTTCCTGGGGGATGCACTCTTTGACGCTCCCCTTTTTCAACATCATGCTCAATGACTGTTCCGGCATCTGTTACTGCGAAAAGTGCTGGAAATACTTCTCGCAGGGACCGCAGGCTACCAGCAACTTCCTCTGGAAATTTTTCAACGATATCAGCAACGCCGTCAAAAAGGCGGGCGTCCCCGGATATCTTACCACTATGGCTTACGGCGAATACCGCCTTGTCCCCGATATGAAGATCGCCGACAATCTGCTGGTGATGCTGGCTCTGCGGGGGCCCTGGAACGAATATCTCCCCGAAGTCCAGAAACAGGATATGGAACTGCTGAAAAAGTGGTACAACAAACTGGGGCAGAAAACATGGCTCTGGACCTATCCCGGCAAATATTACGGTCAGATGCAGGGTATTCCCCACACCCAC
>JAZONY010000052.1:0-9313 GCA_045654705.1 Victivallaceae bacterium | reverse complement strand
ATATCCGTCAGCATTGAAGCAGAGTTTGAAAAATCCGGCGTCGAGAGGAGATTTTGTCCAGTTGAAATATCTTCCGGTGCAATCGATAGATCTCCAGCCGGGATTGGTTTCGCTTGCATACTGATTGATTCCGGCGGTAATGTAGATCGGAACGTTGATCCCGATCTCGTGACAGGCGTCGATCTGCTCTCTCAAAAGATTGTAATTGAGATGGGGATGCATCTTGCCGACTTTGGTCGGATGATAGCTGTATCCGTGGTGACAGCAGGAAAAACAGGTGATGGAGTCAACATGCGCCATCTGCAAACGCTCCTGCCACAATTTTTTGTCAAATGCCCTGCCGATACCGGGGATCACCGGAGAGGTGTGAAAGTCCAGATGGATCTGGCGGAATCTCAATTCATGTCTGCTCATTCGGGAAAACCTTCCTTAATGAGGTAATTTCAAAATTTGAAATTGCCTCTAATGTGTTGATTTATTGAATAATTTACCTCTTTACGCAGTAAAATGCAAGGCGTTTATGCAAAAAAGTCCCTTATTTTCATTCCCCGCCCCCCGCAATTTCCATAAATCTGAAAAAAAAACAAGTTAAACACTTGACTTTTTCCGGATATCAGGGCATATTAAGAGTTATTGCATTATAAGGAGGAGAAGTTTTCAGATATGTTTTGCCAACATCATTCTGCGGATAAAAGAGAGCATGAGAAAACAGCCGGGGGCGGCAGACGCCCTGCCGGTTGGTATTTTCTCTCCCGTGTCTTTGCGGCATGGCTTCTTTTTTGCTTCTTTTTCACAGGGGAAACTGCTTTTGCAGATGCCCCCGGCACAGCAACGCCCCCTGCTCCTGCGGTAAAAAACGGCATTACCCCCAGCAGTAAGATCGACATTTTCCCTCTGCTCATTCTCATTGCGTGGATCCTTTCGGGTCCCAAAGTCATGCACTACCTTGACAGCAAGCAGCGGAAAAGTCATCCATTCGTCCTTGAGAACCGGGAATATCTCAATTTGGCCTCACTTGCGGCGGGTCCTCTGGTCTATCTGCTCGTTGAGTTC
Organism: Victivallaceae bacterium; assembly: GCA_045654705.1. Lineage (GTDB taxonomy): Bacteria > Verrucomicrobiota > Lentisphaeria > Victivallales > Victivallaceae > UBA1784. The sequence goes on along the minus strand of JAZONY010000052.1, from coordinate 8,260 downwards.
CAGTGCCGTTTCTACAGCAAGATCAAAGAGAAGCAGAAAAGCAAAAAAGAGGTGCTTCCGGAACTGCTGGACAACGCCGGGAAACCTGTTTTTCAGGAAAGTTCCGACAGTGCCGAATCCGAAGCGGTCTACTATCTGCGGAGCATCCTTGCCGAAGCCCTTTCGCTTCACGCAAGCGATATCTTCCTCGACCCCAAAAACGGCGATCTCTGTCTTCTCAGGTTCCGGGTGGATGGTGCGCTGCGTGTCATCGAAGAACTTGACCTCGAATTTGCCACCCGCATCATCAATGTCATCAAAGTCGCCTCCGCCATGAATATCGCCGAACGCCGCCGCCCCCAGGACGGTGCTTTCTCTCTGACAGGTCCTCTGGGCAATGTCTCTTTGCGGACCGCCTCCGTCGGGGTTTTCAACGGCGAAAAGATCGCCCTGCGGATATTGGGGGATGATTCAGGCCCCAAAACTCTGGAAGAAGCAGGACTCACCGGCAAAGAACTGCAGATCATGGGACAGGCGGCAAAGCTCCCCTCAGGCATGATCCTCATCTGCGGACCTACGGGCAGCGGCAAAACCACCACACTTTACGCCATGCTGAACGCCATCGACTACACCATCAAAAATGTGGTTTCCATCGAAGACCCCATCGAACATGTCATGCACGCCATAAGCCAGATGGAGGTCAATGAATCGGCGGGCATCACCTTTTCCAAACTTCTGCGCAACGCCCTGCGCCAGAACCCGGACATCATCTGTCTGGGGGAGATCCGTGACGAAGATACCGCTCAGGTGGCGATCCACGCCGCCCAGACGGGGCATTTGATCATCGCCACGCTCCACAGCAACGACAACATCGGTACCATCGACCGTCTCGCCAATCTGGGGATCCCCCTGCGCAGCATCGCCAACACCTTGCAGCTGGTGGTTTCCCAGCGGCTGGTGCGGAAACTTTGCTCCTGCAAGAAACACCGCCCCCCCACGGATGAGGAAAAGGCACTCTTTGAGAAATACGGTATCGAATGTGGAAAAGTTTATATCCCCAAAGGGTGTCCCAAGTGCGGCGAAACAGGTTTTGCAGGCAGGATCGCTCTCTTTGATATCCTGAGTGTCAACGATTCTTTGCGTTCTGCGCTTGAGGATGAACACACCAATTTGAGCAACATCCGCAAACAGCTTGCGGGGGCATCATGCGGCAGCGCCATGCTCCGCTCAGGTTACGGACTTGTGGCTCAGGGCATCACCTCGCCGGAGGAGCTTCAGCGTGTCACCATGGAGATCAAAGAATGAATTTTTCAGCAGCAGGAGTCTGATTTATGACTTGGATCTATTTCTATCTCATCCCCCTTGCGGCGGCATGGAAAAAACGTACCGGCGATCCGGCAGTGGAATTTCTCGCCCTCTGCGGGACCATGCTCAGCGTTTTTCTGGCGGTCTGGTGCGAAGGAGCAGTTTCAACCGCCATCGGCAGAGTGCTTCCCGGAGTTGCCGGCTTCTGCCGTCCCTGGATCAGCTGCGGTGCGCTTCTTCTCATCTGGGGTATCGCTTACTTTCTTTTCAACAAGCTCCTTGAACAGGTCGTTCCTCAAGGGGTGGAAAACTTCATTTTCCCTGCCAAAGTGACGAAGTTTCTGACCTTTGCCCTGGTGTTTTTCAACACAGGACTGGTCTGCGCCTTGCTTTTCACGGCGTTTGCCGTTTCTCCTGCGGCGCACTATGTGCCTTTCATCGCCAGAGATGACGCTCTGTGTGCTTCGGCACGGCTGCGCATATTGAGCAACTCCTTTTTCATCGACCGTCTCAGCTGGCAGAGTGCTTCCATCAATCAGCGCCGCCGTGCTTTTGACCGTTTCATTCCGGAAACGCCCGGAAAAATTGAGAACCCGAACAATACACCGACTCAAAGCAGAAAGGTAAATTAATATTATGGACATCTACGAATTGCTGAAATACGCCAACGAATCAGGCGTTTCCGACCTCTTTGCCGCCGCCAACAAGATACCTGCATTCCGTCTTAACGGACAAGTCCTTCAGGGCGAGGGCGATCTGATTTCGGCTGAAGATCTTGACGCTTTCAGAAACGATATCCTCACAGAGGAGGAAGAGGAGCGTTACCAGCTCAAAGGCTCCGTTGAAGCGGCATTCAACTTTGAGACCGGCGAAAGGTTCCGTCTGAGTTTTTACACCACCGTCTACGGCCCGGCTCTGTCAGCGCGTCCCGTCATGTCGGGGAACGACCTCTTTTTTGAAAATCTCGCACTCCCCGCCGAACTTGCCGAATACGCCGCCATGCCCCACGGCATGATCATCGTCACAGGCGGCGACGGCAGCGGAAAATCCACCACTCTGGGCGCCCTTGTCAACTTTATCAACACCAACCGGAATCTTCACATCGTCACCCTTGAAAGTCCCGTGGAGTTCGTTCATCAGGACCAGAATTCCGTCGTCTCCCAGAGAGAACTCCAATCCGGGGAAAGCTGGAGTTCCGCCATCCACTCCGCCATCAGTGAAAGTCCCGACTGCATCATGGTCGGCGAGATGAACGATATGGAAACGTTCCGCACCGCCCTTTCAGCGGCACTTTCAGGACATCTCGTCCTCGCCGCCACCCGCGCCCCCGATGTGGTGCAGGCTCTTGAACGCATGGTCAAACGCTTCCCCGAAAGCGAAAGACCCCAGATCGCTTCCGACCTTTCAGAGGCCCTGCTCTGCACCGTGGCACAGACCCTCGTCCCCCGCGCCGACGGTGCCGGAAGAGTGGCTGCGGCAGAGTTCCTGCGCAACTCTGTCGGTGCAAGAAAACTCCTTGCCGATCAGGACTTTGACGCTATGCGGGAACTGCTGAACCGGGGAACCGGCGGCAACTGCACCTTTACCAAGTCACTGCTCTACCTTTACAAAGAGGGCTACATCACCTCTGAAGAAGCTGAACTCCACTGCCCCGATCCCGCCGATCTGAAACGGCTCATCGGCGGCATGGATGATACCGCAGAAAAAATGTACGGCACCCCCGAAGATGCCATGGAAAGCGATGCCATCGACCTGAAAAAACTGCTCAGAACTGCCGTCAAAGTCGGTGCTTCGGACTTGCATCTGACCGTCACGGCGTTCCCCACCATGCGTGTCCACGGTGAACTGCGCCCCCTGAATCTGCCCCGGCTGAAAAAAGAGGATACCGAAAGACTTCTCTACGGCGTCCTCACCCCCCGCCAGAGATTGGACTTTGAAACCAAAAAAGAACTTGACTTCGCCCTCGCCGTGGAACTGGATAGCCTTGATGCCAACGGCAATCCTGAAATCTGCCGTTTCCGTATGAACAGCTATTTCCAGCGGGGTTATGTGGGTATCGTCGCCCGTGTCATCACCAGCAAGATCCCCTCACCCGAAAAGCTCAATCTGCCGGAGTCCATCATCAATCTCTGCGAAAAATCCCAGGGACTCATCCTCGTGACCGGTCCTACGGGAAGCGGTAAGTCCACCACACTTGCCAGTCTTATCGACCGGATCAACTCCACAAGATCCGAACACATCATCACCATTGAGGACCCCATTGAGTACGTCCACTCCAACAAACAGTCCCTCATCCAGCAGCGCGAGCTGGGCGCCGACACGTTGAGCTTCACCGCCGCCCTGAAAGGCGCTCTGCGACAGGACCCCGACGTTATTCTGGTGGGAGAAATGCGTGATACCGAAACCATTCAGGCTGCCCTCACCGCCGCCGAAACGGGACACCTGGTCATGGCAACGCTCCACACCAACAGTGCGCCCCAGACCATCGACCGTATCATCGACACCTTCCCTGAGGGACAGCAGAACCAGATCCGGCTTCAGCTTTCAAGTGTCATCATCGGTATCATTTCCCAGCGGCTTCTGGCAAGGATCGACACCGACGGCCGTGTGGCGGCATTCGAGATCCTTATCGGCACGCCCCCGGTGCAGGCTCTTGTCCGTGACGGCAAGACCAGCCAGCTGCCCTCGGTCCTTGAAACCGGATTCAAAGACGGCATGATCACCATGCGCCGCTCCCTTGAAGAGCTGGTGGAACAGGGCATCGTCGATCCCGCAGAGGCCGGCAGCTTCTCACTGGAAGCCGTTGAAGTTGAGGCTTTCCAGTAATTCAAGGAAGCAGAAAGAGTCTTATCATGCCTTTGCTTGAACTCAGAGACCTCAAGGTCCATTTTCCCCAGAAAACCTCCTGGTTCAGCGCCCCCAAAAGCGTCAAAGCCGTTGACGGCGTTTCCCTCGTTCTGGAGGAAAAGGAGATCATCGGACTTGTGGGGGAATCAGGCTGCGGCAAAAGCACCCTCGGCAGGGCGGCGGTCCGTCTGGAGCCTCCCACAGGCGGTCAGGTCCTCATTGACGGAAAAGATCTTTACCGTTCCCCTGCCCGGGAGCTGCGTTCCCTCATCGGCAGATATCAGATGATCTTTCAGGATCCCTACGGCTCCCTGAATCCCCGTCTCACCATTTTTTCCGCCCTCGACGAGGTGCTGAGTATGCGGAAAGAGAACTTTTCACCCGCCGAAAGAAGAGAACAGGCCCTGCTTCTGCTGAAAAGGGTGGGCCTGCCCCCCGAAGCTCTGGGCAGGTTCCCCCATCAGTTTTCAGGCGGTCAGCGTCAGAGGATCGGCATCGCCCGGGCTCTCGGGGCGAATCCCGGCTTCATCGTGGCGGATGAACCTGTTTCCGCCCTTGATGTGAGTGTTCAGGCAGCCATCGTCAATCTCCTTGAGGATATCCGTGAACAGGAGGGGACAAGTTTTCTTTTCATCGCCCACGACCTCGCCGTGGTGGAGCATATCGCCGACAGGATCATGGTCATGTATCTGGGCAACGTGGTCGAAAGCGCTCCGGCAAAGGAGCTGACCCGTGAGCCGCGCCATCCCTACACCCGCGCCCTGCTGTCGGCGGTGCCGTCACTGGAGCGTAAAAGTTCAAGGATCATTCTTTCGGGGGATGTTCCCTCGCCCCTTGATCCTCCGGCGGGGTGTCCTTTTCATCCCCGCTGCCCCTACGCAAAGGCGATCTGCCGTGAAAGAAAACCCGAACTGAAAAAAAGCGGTTCAAGAGCCGTTGCCTGCTTTATGGAAGATTGAAAAATAAGAGATTCTGTGCTATATTATCAATTTAACAAACCATTACTTTTCAGGAGTATTCAATTATGCCTTTTGACCGTGGAACATTTTCGTTCACCATGTTCACACTGCGTGAGGAACTGCCGGAGGATGCCGGTGAGATCTTCGGCGCAAGAAAAGCCTGCAAACTCGATGAAGTCACAGGCGAACCCTCTTTCGGCTGGGTCACAGGTCAGCACCTTCTGGACACCGAGATCGACGAGGGAACTGCACGATTCGGTTCTGCCTATTACCTCTCTTTGCGCCGTGCCGTCCGCAAGATCCCCGCAAGTCTGCTCAACGCCCTCTGCCGCCGCGCAGAAGAGGCACGGATGAAGGAAACCGGCAAAAACTTCATCGGTTCCAAAGAGAAAAAAGAGATCAAAGAAAGCACCATTGAGCGCAACATTATGAAAATGCCCCCCTCGTTGTCGGGTATTCCCATGATCATCGTGCCTCACAACCGCCACCTCTACCTCGGTGCTTCAAGCCAGAGCCAGATCGATCTTTTCATCGAACACTTTTTTCAGGCTTTCAAGATGGAGCCTCTGCAGCTGACCCCCACTTCCATACTGGCAGAGGAGTTCAACATCACCCCCTCCACCTTCCCGCCCCTTTCCCCCGCCAAGCCTGAAAGCAGCTTTTCCGAAGAGTCTCTGGGCAGAGATTATCTCCTCTACCTCTGGTATCTTTCAGAGTCGGGCAAGACCATTGAAACTGCCGACTACGGCGAATTTGAGGTGATGCTCGAAGCTCCCCTGAGCCTCAGCGGCGACGGTGACGATCCCGGTGCGGGCGAAGCCATCATCAAAAAGGGTGACAGTCCCATCCGAGGTGCCGAGGTCAAAGCGGCACTCTCTGTGGGCAAAAAGCTCCGCAAGGCGAAGCTCACTTTCACCCGTCTGAATCAGATCTGGACCGGTACTTTTGATGCCGACAGTTTCAGTTTCGGTTCTTTTGCGCTGCCCGAAGGGGAAGCTCAGGAGCGGTCGGAAGTTTTCACAGAACGTGTTGAGTTCCTCGATATTTTCAGAGAGGTCATCACGGCGGGATTCCGCCAGTATGCCAATGCCATGCTCAACGGCAAGGACTCCGAAACTGTCGCAGCACTCAAAGAGTGGATCAATACAAGAGATGCCATTTAAGGTGATATCATGCCTCACGAAGAAGATGCAAAAATCGTTTTTCTGACCGATTACTACGGTCACTTCAAGCCGGAAGGAGGTGTTGTAGAACTGGACCTGGGATGCGGGTCCGGGTCCTATACCTGCCAGCTGGCGAAACTTTACCCTGAAACCACCGTCCTCGCCGCCGACGTGATGCTGGGCAGACTGCGCAAAGTGGTCCGCCGGGCGGAACGTTGCGGCGCAGACAATCTCACCGTTCTCAGGGTGGAAGCCCGCTCGCTCCTTGCCAAGATGCTCCCTGACAACTCTCTTGACAGAGTTCACCTTTTGTGTCCCGATCCCTGGCCCAAGGGCAGGCACCGGGGCAACCGGCTTCTGGCAAGTAATTTCGTCACCTTTCTGCACCGTGTGCTGAAAGAGGATGGGATTTTCCACTTTTCCTCTGACGATGAATACTACTGCGGTGCCGTCGACCGGGTCATTTCAGGGTCAAAGCTCTTTGAAGTGGCGGACGAAGCCATCGCCGATCTGAAAGGTATCCGCAGCGATTTCGAAGAACGCTGGCTCACAGAAGGAAAAACCGTACTCCATAGGGCATGGCGGCGTCTCCCCCTGCCCCCTCACACTATTGGACACTGAATTTCAAAGGTTTGAAAATGAATTGTTTTGAAGAACTTAAAGAACGCGGTTTCTGTTATCAGGCAACCGATGAAGCCAAAATTTCCCAGATGCTCAACGAAGGCAAAGTCACCTTTTATGTGGGCTTTGACCCCACGGGCAGCAGTCTGCACGTGGGACACCTGCTCCCTGTGATGGCGATGCGTATTCTCCAGAAAGCCGGACACACCCCCATCGTTCTCGTGGGCGGTGCCACCGCCCGTATCGGGGATCCTTCCGGCAAATCCACCGCCCGTCCCATGCTGACCATCGAAGAGATCGACGCCAACGCCGCCTCTCTGAAAAATCAGCTTTCACGCTTCATTGACGGCTCCGAGGGCAAAGCCCACTTTGTGAACAACGCCGAATGGCTCTGCCAGCTGGGTTACATCGATCTGCTCCGTGAAGTCGGTTCCATTTTCAGCGTCAACCGTATGCTCTCTCAGGAGTCGGTGAAGATGCGTCTGGAAACCGGTCTTTCCTTCCTTGAATTCAACTACTCCATTCTTCAGGCATACGACTTCATGACCCTGCGCCGCAAATACGGCTGCACCCTCGAAATGGGCGGTCAGGATCAGTGGGGCAACATGGTGGCGGGGACGGAACTTATCCGCCGCAAAGACGGTGCCGAAGTCCACTGCATGACCATCCCCCTGCTTCTCGACCCCAACGGTCAGAAGTTCGGCAAAAGCACCGGCAACAAGAATGTCTGGCTGGATAAAGAACGCACCAGTGTCTTTGACTACTACCAGTTCTGGCGCAACTGCGACGACTCCATGGTGGAGCAGCTTCTCAAATACTTCACCCCCCTGCCGGTGAAAGAGATCGCTGAACTCTGCGCTCCCGGTGCCAATATCAACCGTGCCAAAGAGATCCTCGCCGCCGAAGCCACCGCCCTCTGCCACGGCGAAGAAGCTGCCAAAGAAGCCTTTGTCACCGCCGGGACCCGTTTCGGTTTCGCCGATCCTGAAAACAAGATCCCCACCAGCAGTTTCATCGGCAAAGTGAACGCCTCTTCCGTCGCCGCCGATCTCCCCGAAGCGGTGATCCCCGCAGCTGAGATCGATGCCGAAAAGGGCATCATGGTCGCCCGTCTGCTGGTTCTTGCGGGACTTTGCAAATCCAACAGTGACGGCCGCCGCCTGATCCAGGGCGGAGCTGTGGCGCTCAATGATGAAAAAATCACCGATGCTTCCGCCGCTGTCACGGCAGAGATCATCGGCGCCGCTCCCGTTCTGCGGGCAGGCAAGAAAAATATGCGCCGTTTGAAACTGGGGTAAAAATCCCTCCGGAAAAGGGTTGAAAGAGGGGTGTGCAAGATGAAGTGCAAGGTGTTGACAGTTCTTCACGCAGTTCTGCTGCTGCTTT
>JAZONY010000051.1:0-3848 GCA_045654705.1 Victivallaceae bacterium | reverse complement strand
GGATATCCTGAGGGAACTGCCCCCCGATGCAGAAAAAATCCCTTTCGACACCGAAATTTCCGTTATCAACTTCAACACCGCCCTCACGGAGCTTTTGTATTGGAATGACGATCTGGAAAAAATTTAAAGCCCTTATGGCGGGCATCGAACTCAACCGCAAAGTCCCCCGCCATCCGGCTCATCTCTGGTACGCCCTGCTGAGTTTTCTCTGCATCCCGGCGGCACTGGTCATGCACGGACACGTTCATTATACCCTGGCGGTGACACTTCTTGTGATCCCTGTTGCATGTGTTGCGTACATTCCCTACCGTTACTGCAACATTCTTTCCCGCATGGTGCTGAACGCCCTCATTTTCGGACTGGGATGCGTGTGGCTCTCTTACCGGCTCCAACAGGAGACCCCCGTTGACAAACTGCTGGTGGAAACCCTCGCCCTCTGGAGTCTCACCTTTCTGATGGCGGGGAAATCCAAGGGGTACTTCTATCTGCTTTTCATCGACATACTGCTGCTCCTGTATGGTGCGCTGCTGCCCCGGCTGCTTTCTCTTTACCTGACCATTGCCGCTTTTGTGGTCATGCTGGTCATTCTTTTCCGCAACCGCACAGGTTTTCTTTCGGGGGATATGCTTCTTGCCCCGCCCCGGCGCAGTTTCCGCCGGACCTGGCACTTCTGCCTGATCTGGCTGATTTTTGCGGGTCTCTGGTTCCACTTTATTTTCGGACTCATCCCCCTGACTGACAACAAACTTTCAGGACTCATCCCCGTCTCTTTCACCACGGAACGGGACTCTTTCGCCGCCCCCGGACTTCAGGAGTGGCTCAAATCCGGCAAAACTGCCAAAAACGGTCCTGACGGCAAAGAGATCCGGGATGATGTTTCCGGAGACCACACCGCTTTGAGTCAGAGTTTCAAAGGGAACTCCAAACTGATCGAAGTCCAAAACCCGCCTCCCAACACCCCTTTTGTCCCCGGAGACGGCGGCGGAACCATGGGCAAAGATTTGGTATTCCGGGTGAAATCCCCCCTGAAACTCTATCATCTGGCACGGCTCTATGACTATTACGACGGCACAAACTGGCGAGTCTCCGCCCCCATGCGCCGCAACCGGATGATGACAACAGCCCCAACCACTGAAAAACACCAGAGTATCAAACTTTCCTATTCCGTGGTAAAACTCTTTTCCCGCAATCTGGCGCTCCCCTGGCAGTACACGGATTTCACCCCCGGAGACGATTTCAAAAGCGATCTCAGATACGATCTGCACTTCTGGGGAGTGGAACTGAAAAGCAAGCCCTCCAGGCTGCCTTTGAAATTCACGGCACAGGCACTTCTTTCCGGTGCGACGATTTCCGGCGGGGGAACTCCGGAACTTCTCCCCTGGCAGGAAAGGATGCCCCGGCAAAACTATCTGCAGCTCCCCCCCAACAGGATATCGTTCCGGGTGAGACAACTTGCCGCAACAGTGACCTCCGGCATCACTTCCCCCTACGCCAAGGCTCTGGCACTCCGGGATTTTCTGCGCAAAAACTACACCTACAAACTCCATGCGCTCCCCACGCCCCGCCACCGGGAAAGTGTGGACTACTTTCTCTTTTACCTCGGTGAGGGCCACTGCGAATACTTCGCCTCGGCACTGGCGATCCTCGCCCGCTGCGCCGGATTGCCCGCCCGTGTCGCAACCGGATTTTCCCCCGGCAACTACAACACCCTCACCTCGCTTTTTGAGATCTACGAGTACCACGCCCACGCCTGGACCCAGATCCATATCCCTGAATTCGGATGGCTCACCTTTGATGCCACGCCCCCCTCAGAGATCGTTTCAGAGACCTATCCCCCCGGTCTGGGCAAGATGCGTGATCCTTTCGGGGATGAGTGGCGGATCCGCCCTCCTGAACTGACCGACACCGCCCTGGAATATATGCAGCAGCTCCGGCTCAAGGAGGAACGCAAAAAACAGGAGTCCGGCAATGTGGCGCAGACCTTGAACGAAATCGCCGCCGCAGGGGATAAACTCAGAGAAAATCTGAACAAAGAACATGCCGGAGAGAAAAAAACTCAGCCACTCCGGGTCAAACCTGCGGAAAAGGGGTTCGACCTTTCCGCTCTGCGTGAAAAAGCGATCCGGCTTTTCCGGAAAACCCAGAGTGCCCTCATCGACTTTGCCCTCTACATCGTTTCCTCCTGGACCCGGCTTCTTGCGGCGACGGGGATGCTGCTTCTGAGTGTGCTTCTGCTCATCGGCGTCTCCGTTCTTTTCAAACGTTTCTGCAAGTACCTGAAATTCCTGCTGCTCTGCCGCCGGAGCAGACACGCCCGGACTCCCGCAGCCGCAGTCATCGCCGCCTGCCGCGCCGCGCTGGTGCTGCTCGAACTCAAAAAAATGCCCCGTAGCGGCAATCAGGAGCTTCTGGAATACGCCTCATCCCTGCGCCCCGATATCGCAGAAGAGTGTACGGCACTTTTCAACCTTTTCTACCGTGCCGAATACCGTTCCTGCCCCCCGACCCGGGAAGAGGCACTGAAAGCATCAGAACATCTTGACGCCTTGAGAAAGCGTTTCAAAAACAACTGAAAATCACTGAAAAAAAGCCATCCCTGAAATATTTCACTGGCAATATCTCAAAAGTATGCTATATTAAATGAATGATTGTGTTTTTTTTCAATAATTTCAGATATAAAAGAGGTTTTACATGTCAGAAAAAATGCTGGTCAACGGCAATGAGGCCGTCGCTCTGGCGGCGATAGATTGCCATGTGGATCTTGGGTGCGGATATCCCGGCACACCCTCTTCAGAGATCCTTGATGAATTCGCCCGTCTGGGCGGAACAGCCGAATGGGCGCCCAACGAAAAATGCGCCCTCGAAGTAGGTATCGGTACGGCTCTTGCCAACGGCAGAAGCCTTGTCACTATGAAACATGTGGGTTTGAACGTTGCAGCTGACCCCTTCTTCACCATCGCCTACTCCGGCACCCCCGGCGGCGTGGTGGTCATCAGCGCCGACGACCCCGGCATGGCTTCCAGCCAGAACGAGCAGGACAACCGCCGCTACGCTGTCAGTGCCGGTGTCCCCATGTTTGAGCCTGCGGACTCTCAGGAGTGTTACGACTTCCTGATCGAAGCCTTCCGTCTTGCCGACACCTTCCGTTCCCCCGTTCTTTTCCGCATGACCACCCGTGTCTGCCACTCCAAATGTGTGCTGAACCGCCACGGTCAGGGACTTGCCCCCCGCAAAGCGGAGTTCACCAAAGACCCCAAGTCCAACGTCATGGTCCCCGCCTTTGCCAAGCTGGCGCACCGCCGTCTGCGCAAAGATCTTGAAGCCATGAGCGAACTCAACGAAAAAGGCTCCTGGAACAAGGTCATCAAAGGCAGTTCCGAACTGGGTATCATCACCTCAGGCATCTCCTATCAGCATGTTCTTGAAGCTGCCCCCGAAGCCTCTATCTTGAAACTGGGCTTCACCTGGCCCCTGCCCAAAGATCTTATTGCTGATTTCGTTTCCTCCGTCAAACGCTGCATCGTCATCGACGAAGGCGACAACTTCCTTGCCGACAACATCAACGCCATGGGCATCAAGGTCGAAGGCAAAGATCAGGAGTTCCGTTTCGGCGAACTCAATGTCACCCGTGTCCGCAAACTGTTGGCTGGCGACAACACTCCTGTACCGCCCGCCGTTCCCGGCAAGCCTCCCCAGCTCTGCGTGGGCTGCCCCCACCGCAAGACCTTTGAGGCGCCCCGTGACCTCGACTGCATCGTCTCAGGCGATATCGGCTGCTACACTCTGGGTGTGATGCCTCGTTTCGACGCCATCCACAGCTGCGTCTGCATGGGCGCAAGTGTCCCTGT
>JAZONY010000050.1:0-15627 GCA_045654705.1 Victivallaceae bacterium | reverse complement strand
TGGGGGGGGCTGTTTTTCACTGTGCCGCTCTATTTTCTGTACAGGGAACTCAAAAGGATTCTCCAACTGAAAAAAGCCAGAGAAAAACTGCTTCAACTTCACCTTGATCCTCTGCCGGTTCTGGTGCGGCTCAGCGACAGTGAAATCTCGCTTCTGGCAAAACTCTCTGTTGACACGTGGATGAAAACTGCGGAAAACTCTATACGCTGGAAACTTTTTTCAAGAAAGTTCCATCTTTAATCTGTCAATGCCGCTTCCGGAAGCCCCATGGCGTCAAGTCGTTCCAGCACCTCAAGGGGGGAGTCGGGACGAACTGCGGGGGAAAACTCAAGAAGTTCTGCAATCAGCGCAGTCAACTGGGGCGTGGAAAACTCATTCAAAAAATTGCAGGGACACGCTTTTTTTCTTCCAGCGGCAAGGAAAGAATCCTCTTCTCTGAAAGGCGTTCCGCTCAGAACTTCAAAAAGGACCGCCCCGAGAGAATACAGATCGCTGCGGCAATCGCTTCTGGCACTTTCGACGGCCTGTTCCGGGGCGCAATAGCGTGGGGTCCCGAAAACTTTCCCCCTCTCCTCTTCCACCTCCGAAAAACGGGCGATGCCGAAGTCGATCAGGCGCAAGGAACCGTCATCTGCGATCAATATGTTTTCAGGCTTTATATCCCGGTGGACGACACCGTAACTGTGGAGCAGGCAAAGGGCATTCAGCATCTGGCGCATGAGGTAGACGCTCTGGGCAAAAGTCAGGCGCTTGCGGCGTTTCAGACAGGCGCGCAGAGAGCCTTTTGAAGCATACTCCATGAGGATACAGGGAAAGCCGTTGTCCGTTGTTCCACTCCGGAATACTTTGATGATTGCCGGGGAGTACACACCCTGCAAAAAGCGGGTCAAAGCCCGGAAATGGTCCTCCCGGAAAAGTTCCGGATAGAGAAATTTGATGGCCCGCAGTTCCCCTTTTTCAAGGTCTGCGCCGCACCATATTTCCCCGTTTTTCCTGACTCTCAGCACTTTGAGCAGGCGTATGGAACCGATTTCTTCATTGGGAAAAAATCTGGATGGCAACGGCTGTTTACTCATTTGTATTCAGGCAATTCGATATGCATGATGCGGGCAGTTTCCGCAAAGGTGGGACGGGCGCCGAGAACGAACCTGCCGGAAATCTTACCGTTTTCATCAATGGAGTCGGTCTGCCACTTCAAAAGGGTCTGGGTGCGGTATTCCCCTCTTGCGCCCAGGGGAAGGACTTCGGCAATTTCCACGATCTTGCGTGAGCCGTCGGCAAGGCGCATGGTGTGGACCACACAGTTGATGGCTGAAGCCACCTGCATACGGATCGCCTGCAAAGGCAATTCGATACCGCTCATGACTGAACAGGTTTCCATACGGCTCAAAGCATCGACAGGTGAGTTGGCGTGGATGGTGGACATGGAACCTGAGTGTCCGGTATTCATCGCCTGCAATAAATCCAGAGCTTCGCCGCCGCGGATCTCGCCGATGACAAGGCGGTCAGGACGCAGACGCAGAGAGGCGATGACCAGATCACGGATAGAAAACTCACCCATGCCGTTTTTATCCGGCTTGCGGGTTTCAAAGTACACACAGTGCTGCTGCTGGAGCTGCAATTCACTGGCATCTTCCAGAACAAGGATACGTTCTTTATCAGGAATAAGTCCGCTGACAGCATTGAGGACCGAGGTTTTACCGGAGGAGGTTCCTCCTGAAACAATGGTGTTCTTGTGCAGTTTGACAATGGCATTCAAAAGCAAAACGCCTTCCGGGGGGATGGAGTTGAAAGAAGCAAGTTTTTCCAGAGTCAGCATCTCTTTTTTGAACTTTCGTATGGAAATGACCGTTCCGCAGCGGCTGACAGGGGGGATCGTGGCGTGGACACGGGAACCGTCGGGAAGGCGTGCATCCAGATCGGGGTGCATTTCATCCAGCTGGCGTTCCACGGATTTGGCGATATTGACAGCGGCGGCTTTGAGCTGGGATTCGCTGGCAAAAGTTTCGGGGATCAGCTCCAGCTTGCCGCCTCTTTCAATGTAGATCTGATTGGGACCGTTGATCATGATTTCGGAGACTTTGTCATCTTCCAGATAGGACCTGATGGGAGCAAGAAAAAGCACAAGAAATGAATTATCTTTGTTCATTGTATCACCTGTTGGGTTGATTCTTCCTGAAGTTCCCTGCGGTAGGCAAATCCGGTCATATTGCCGGAAATCTTCCAGAGCATCAGGATAAGTTCATGATTATTTTTTGTAAAAGTCAATATTTCCCGGGGCGCAAGAGATTGGTCAAGGGAAATTTTTTTGGCAGGGACCCAGCCCTGATGACAGAAAGAGCTGACCAGACGGGCTCTTGCTGAAACCAGATTGCTTTTGATATCGCCGGAGTATTCCCAGCTTTTTTCAGAACCGCTTTCTGTATTTGCATCGGCAGGCAGAGAAAGGGGGGGCAGATTTTTAATTTTGCGGTTTCCGGCGGCGGCTCCCGGCAGGGGTTTTTTGTCGGTCAGTTGAGATGTTTTACTTTTCCTGTTCCGTTTGGAGTTCTGCATGTCAACAAAGATCATCCCGCAACAGAAAACCAGAAGGAATGTGGAAAAACAGAGCAGAAATTTTTTCATTAACTACCTTTGCTCCACTTTTCATAAACGCTGAAGCGTTCATAAAACTTCTCTTTTTCGGGTTCTTTCTTCTCGTTTTTGTCATCATTTTTGTGTTTTGCTTTGGTGATAAGCTCCAGTTTCCACTCTTTCGGCAGGAGATCGTCTTTGTTTGCGTCTTCAATATCCCAGATGTCATCCTTGTAGAGAAGGCTCGGATGCCAGTGCCGCTTGGAAGTGCGTGAACTCTTTGTCCGCATGACCACAAAATGGGTGTACTTATTCTTGTAACGGGAGGAATTCATAAATGAAACGGGCAGATTGAAGGAAAAGAAGGAGTCATCCCCATGAATATTTTTCGGCATATCGAGCCAGTTCTCGATATATTCAGGTTTCGTGATGGCGATGGAGGCTTTGGAACCGATAAACTGCACAAAACTGTGAGGACCGACCAGGGCCCTGTTGACTGAAGTCTGGATCATATAGGTTCTGGGAAAGACACTTTGCAGCGCCGCCATTGCCGGGACACGGGTCGAAAAGCGGTTCCCTGCCATCCACGCCCCCCAGCGGTCAGCGGTACGCAGACCGGTGGCATCAAGGGATCTGAAGCCCATCCACAATATGCCGCCGATGACGACCATGTAAATCGGCAGCACCAATATAAACTCCATCAGGACGGAGCCGCGTTGAGAGAGAAAAAATCGTTCTTTTTTTGCTTTCATTGTCAATGCCCCAGATAATCTCTCAATTTCGCCCAATCGAGCTGCTGTTTATCTTTATCGTTTTTATTTTTTTTATCATTTTCATCCTGAACAAGTCCGGGGGGCGGAGCAAGTTTTTCCCAATCGGGCAAATTCTTTTCCTCCACCTTTTCGCCTTTTTTATTCACCCAGCCTTTTTTATCCAGCATGATCTCTTTGAGGATGTTGCCCTGTGCCACGGTAAAACCTTGCACATCACCTGCTCCGGCGCAGAGATCCCAGGCATTGCGGACAGGGATCATAACGGCATCCCAATCGGTTTCGACGAGATTCCAGGATTGTTGTTTGGAAGCGTATGTGTATCCGATGCAATAAGAGGAGTTTTCCAGCTTCTTCTTTTTGTTCTTCTGGTATCTCTTGTATCCTGCCCTTGCGGTGGCAATGGCGCACATATATTCAGGACGGCTGCCGCCTGCCACACTGGGATTGAATGCCGAAAGAAGTCCGGAAGCGGTCAACGAGCGCCCCCCCCAGGAACTGAAAATGGAAAAGGGATTGGCACTCTTTCTGGCAATGGCAACAGAGATGGTCCCCGCTTTGCCGAAATAATCC
This sequence comes from Victivallaceae bacterium, assembly GCA_045654705.1. Taxonomy (GTDB): domain Bacteria; phylum Verrucomicrobiota; class Lentisphaeria; order Victivallales; family Victivallaceae; genus UBA1784. Next base: position 11,710 of record JAZONY010000050.1, on the reverse strand, counting down.
GGGCGCAAAGTCAGGGGGAGCGCCGGAGGAACCAGAAGACCGATGGGCATTCCTCTTATGATTTCAGGCACGGAGTACCCGAAGTATTCCCGTTCCCCCTTGTCATAATCTCCGCCGGGGAAAAACGGCGGCATGTGGATTCCTCCCGGAGGAATCGGAGAAGGGATATGGAACCATCTTGTCCAGAACCACTGCCACTTGGCATAAAGGTGATTTTTGGTCTGCTTGTAAACACGGTAAAAGCCCAGAGGGATCGCTTTGCGGACGATCCAGTCATCCGTCCCGGGGCCGAAAACCTTTTTGGGGTTGAAATCTTTCATCTCCGGGTCCGCCCAGGCGATGAAGGTCTTTTCATTGTCTGCCGTAGGGGGGAGCGAAATGGCGGGCAGGTCATTGCATTTGATATTGATGATATAATCGTCCTTGCACTCAGCCATGTTGAGGACAGCCACCTGCAAAGCGGTCGATTTGATTTTTTCAGAGTATTCGTTTTTCAGTTTGTTCAACTTCGCCATCATGGAAACAATGGCCTTGCTGCGGCTCAACACTTTTATTCCGTTGACAACAACTCCTTTGCCTGTAACTTCGGCAGCAGCTTCGACACCGAGGTGAACAAGCAGTGTCCGATTAAACGCTCCCTGACCGTTAAATTTTTCAGCGACCAGCGGTATGCCCACGCCGGTCCCCGCCCATTTCAACGTCGACTTGGGAGCAGCAACAGTCGTTCCGCAGTTGTAATGAAGACCGGGAGCGTGCATGTGGCATGGCGAATTTTTTGCTTGGACCATTGCGGTGTCAGATTTGAATTTAGCAAAAACATGGACGGTAAAAAGTGCCATTGCCAAATCCAATGACCGCTTCTGCAAATCGACGTAACTCCACGCCATTGCTTTGTTGACCGTGGCGATACGGCTCAGATAATCCGCCTGCACCACTGCTGCGGAATAAGCGGCGGCATCGGCGGCGTTTTGCAGTTCGATCTTGTTCCGGACCATTTCTCCGACACCGTAGATACCGATGACCATGAGATAAACCGGCATAACAAAGGCGAGGGTAATGGCGAGCGCCGCCCCCTTATTGCCGCAGATCAGTTCTTTGATTCTGCTTACAAAAACATCTGTTATGTTCCGGTATGAGTAGTTCATTGTATCAAAGGATATTTAAGGGTTGAGTAGGGAATGGACATGACGGAAGATGATGTCAATACGATATAAGGATATTTTATGTCATCACTGCCCCCTTTGCCGTTATCCTTTTTTTCGCCCTGTTTGACTGTCAGATCATTGCTGTATTTGGCAAGAAGTGCAGGATTGCGGCCCGCTTTCTCATCAAGAAGCTTCTCAAATTCTTTTTTCTCCTCTTCAGTTTTATTTTCTTTGGCGAAAAAGCTGATGAGAGCTCCCGCAACGGGAACGTGGAGAAACATCTTGAACTTGACCGTACACCGGACGCCGCCGGGGATAAGATCGATTTTTGAAATATCCACATCGACCTGTTTTTCAAGATATTTCGTCGCAGGCAGATACCCCCAGCCGTCGAGCTTAGCGTATTTATCATCGGCATGTTTATTTTCTTTTTTATCTTTATCGCCGGAGTTGCCTTTCTCATCATCCGGAGAAGCAGAAACAACTGCCAGCACTCTTTTAACAACCTTTTCGGCTGTGGATTGACGGTAAAGAAGATTGGTCGTCATGGATGAACGCGCCCCCATATAGGCGGCATAGTGGACCACCTGCCAGGTGATCATGATCTGGGCAAGCTGCATCACAAAAAGGAAAAGGACGAACAATATGGGGAAACATAAAACGAACTCCAGCAATATTGCGCCCTTCTGATTTTTGATGAGAGAAGTTTGTTTTTTCATCTGCCGACCCCGAAAATGTAAAGGCACTGCACCAGCAAATTCAGGAAAAGTCCGGCAGAAATGGCAACGCCGAAAGGAACCCGGCAGGCTTCATCATCGGCAGCAGGCAGAGCCGCTTTGCCCGCTGCCCGGTCATAGGTAAAGTCAAAGAGACAGCGGCAATAGTGTTTGATCCGGGCGGGATTGACCTTTTTCAGCAGCAGCATAAAAAGGGCAAGAAGAAGTCCGGCAAAGGAGGTCAGGAGTATCAGATTGAGTGTATTATCAGGACCTGCAATAAATCCTGCAACAAAAAGCATCTTCACATCCCCGGCACCGGCGGCACGGAGAAAAAAGGGAAGAAGCAGAAACAATGATGAAAGAAAAGCTGTCAGTAATGACAAAGCCAGATAATCCACCCCTATGGCAAGGGCAATGGGCAGTGCAACAAAAAAACCTGCCAAAAGAATTTTATTGGGCAGTTCATGTTTCCTGATATCGTTGACTGACAAAAAAATCAGCCACGGAACTGCAAGCAGTGTTTTTATCAGTATAAGGGTATTCATCCGGCTGCACTCAGAATATTAAATGACAAAAGGCGAACCTTTCTCCACACGAAAAGTCCGCCCCTGTGTTAAGCAAAGAATGATGCAAGAAGCAAGATTATTTGCCCTCGTCCATACCATGAATGGCATTAACGTGTTTCTTGGCGGCTTCCTTGTTGGCGCTTGCTTTGCTGCGGGCATCCTGCTGGCTGCTGGCGGCAGAGCTGGGGTTGACCATAGCTTCGGTGGCGACGTTCATTTCCTTGCTGACGGTCTTGCCGAACATGATGACTGCAACGACGACGGCGGCGGCGATAAGGACGGCGATGATGACATACTCCATCATCACAGCGTGTTTCTTCTTGATCATAATAATCTCCTGTTATTGACAGCGACAGCTGCACTTATGTAATTCATTGCATGATATAGCAGAAAAAAAAGAAATGTCAAGTTTTTTTCTGATTCCGGTGTCATTATTCAGGACTCTGTTTATGATTTCTGTAATGTTCCTGTTTATTCAATTTGTAATTTGAGGATTTAATGTTATATTATGCCGATTATGTAAGGATTTGCTATGAAAAAATTGCTTTTGTGTTTCGGTTTGATTTGCCTGTTCCTGCCCTTCAATGCGGCAGGGTGGAAAAGTTTGAATTACAGTTTCCCGGGGAACTGGGTCATCTGCGAAGAAAAGATCTCAAAAGAGTGTGAAGTCGATCTCTTTTATGTCCTGCCCACAATTTATTCGGATAAAAACAATGCCTATATGCTTTGGCAGAATAATCAAAAGCTCCAAACCAAAGCGCAGATGATCGCCGTTCAGCATACCGGAATATTTTCCCCATACTGCCGGGTGTTTGCCCCCTACTACCGGCAGGCGGAGTTCCGCAGAGCGTTGAAAGAGATCAAGCTCCCCGTGGAAAAGCAGACCTTCATCCGGCTTGGGATCGACGACATCCGGGAAGCGTTCCGGTATTATATGAAACACCTCAACAAAGGGCGTCCCTTTATTCTGCTGGGGTTCAGTCAGGGCTCAATGGCACTGCTTGAGATGATGAAAACGGAACTTGCCGATCCGAAAGTCAATGCTAAACTGGTGGCAGCTTACCTGATCGGTTATCCCAATATGCCGAAAACCTTTCCCAAGTATCCCTTTTTGCGGACAGCGCAACGCGCCGACGATACCGGCGTCATCATCACCTACAACTCCCAGGCGCCGGGCAAGGTCAACTCCCCCTTTACCGGGAAATCCGGCACTTACTGCATAAATCCGGTCAATTGGCGCACAGATGACAAAGCCGCAACAAAAGATGAACATAAAGGCAGTCGCTTTTTTGACTTCAAGAGTGGAAAAGCAACAGATAAAAAAGCCTTCGTTTCAGCAAAAATCGATCCGGCAAAGGGCGGACTTATCGTCGAACCGGCTGAACCCGGCAAATACGACAGCCGCGCGTTGGGGGCAGGAGTCTACCACATGTTCGATCTGAACTTTTTCTACTACGATTTGCGTGCCAATGGAAAAGTGCGGATCGCAGCATTTTATAAGTAAATTTTTATTTAAAAATGAGTATATAATACACTTAAGGAGAACACTTATGGTTGTCGCAAAAGAATTACTTTCTACTTTGTGGACACAGTACGAAAAAGTTATTTCAGGAAATAATGAAACTCAGCCTTACGGTATCGTGTACAACCAGTATGCACCAATTGACAGGATCATTTCTTCTGATAATAACATCACCCGTTCCGTGACCGGCTGCGTTGCGACTGCAACATCTCAAATCATTTACTATCATTTGCTGAATTCTCTGAACAATTCGGGCTATAAACTCAATATGGATGTGCTGACAGATCAGGATGCTTATGTCAGTTTTGCCGAAATCCCCGCAGCGACAGTTTATATTTCTGCCGATGGAAGTGAGGAAGGCGGCACATTGTCCTTTGCTGAAATCAACAAAATACTTACCGATTTTGTTCCTGCGCCGACCAATCCTGAGGCCGCTGATTACACTGAAAATTCCCTTAAGGCCGCGAATTACATTGCCGCATTGAATTTCTCTGTCGGAGTCATACTCCAGTCCGCTTATTCCAATGTCTGGGGAACCGGTACAGTTTATTCCGACGAGTTGTTCCTGCGCTGCGGATTTAATAGTGCCGATGCCGTATACTTCTCCACGATGGATGATGAAGCTGAACGCTCATTATGGGGGACTTACGTCAAAGAGTCCAACTGCTTTCGGTTGACCGATGAAGCCATTGAGATTCTGATCGAAAATATTGAAAAAGGATTACCTGTTGCATTCGCGATCCCCGGTCATGCAATCGTACTGGATGGATATGACCGCGAGAAAGATATGTTTCATTTGAATTACGGCTGGGGTCCGGAAAACAACGTAGAGGAAGCTAAAAAAAGTACCAGATGGTATACCCGTGAAGAGTTCCTGAATGAGGGCGTTATCGGTTTTGTAATTGATATCGATCCGGAATCTCAGGAAACTTTCACCGTTACAGACGACAGAGTTTTCGGCAGCGGAACCTTATACCGGGTAATTCAGCAGGCGACTGCAATGCAGGGAGCAAATACTATCGAGTTTGATCTGGAACAAAGTCAAGCTCTGGAACTGCCCTTTGCTCTTAAACTGAAAGATGAGACCACACTTTCCGGATTCAACATGACCATTTTTGCAGGCGGAAATGATGCCGCCGGGGAAGAAGTTGAAACCGTAAATGAAAACGAAGAGAGCGGCGATGCCGAAAACGAAGAACAGGAAAACGCCGGGAACACGGTTGTTGCTTTTTCCGGCGAACAGGGCAGCCGGACGGAGTTTGCAAATTTTCAAGGCAATATCATAGTCAATTCCGCCCAAAAAGGAAATTATGCCGCTTTTGACTTTACTGAAGCTGTTCAGTTGACTGTTTCCACCAGCAATGCCAATATCTATGCGGGTGTCTCCCAGCTTGAACATTCTGCTATCCTTGATCAAATGAACGAAGGAAACGTGGATGAACTTCTGGAACAGATCCAGCAAAAAGTTGCCATTGCAGGTTCCGACGGTGACGACCAGGTCACTTTTGATGACGAAACCCTTGTCATCGGAAATATCGAGCTTGAAGCCGGACACGACAGTTTGACTGTTTCCGGCAATTCCACCGTTTACGGCGATATCGACTTGGGCAACGGTGACAATACCGTCACCATATTTGCCGGTTCTTCCATCCACGGCAATTTGCTCGCTGAAACGGAACTCGTCATAACGCTGACCGGTGCGGCAAGTGATGTGTTGTTCGAAATTACAGGCGATGCCGCTGAAACATTTGAAAATATCACTTCCATCACCATTGATTCCAACAATGCCGAAGCAGATAAATATATCCTTTTCAATCAAGGCAATCTGGACACTCTGCTGCAAAAATTGCAGATCGAAGGCGTTGGAGGTATCCTTCAAGCTGAGGATGGATCGATCTGGTGGAATCTCAATGACGGCTATGCCACCGAAGCAGAAGAAAACGATGATACACCGAACCAAACCTTTGATAAAGGAGACACCGTCACCAACGGGAACGTCGGAGCAGAACAACAGTGGCTTTTTGAGAATGGCAGCGTCGCCACAGGCTCTTTGTCGATCCATAAAGAGGGCGAAGTCAAAGTTATGACGGGTGCAAAGTTCATTTTTGACATAAGCGCCATCTCTGCCGGAAACAGAAAAGGCATCATCAATAATTTCGACGGGATCAATGGCACGTTCCACTTTTCCATAAAGGCGGCACTTGAGCAGGCGGAAGGCTCTTACCTGCTGGCGCAAAATGTAACGGAATGGGGTTTCAGCCCCCCGATCACCGTTACTGCCGGCGAGAAGAAGCTGGGGACTTTTGAAGACGAAGACAAAGCCGCTTTTACTTATGGCGATCTCCGTTACGAACTGGTCTATGATGAAAACAAGAAAACTTTGAGTTTGGTTGTTGATTCCGCATTCCAGACCGCCGCCAATGACAATGGTTCTGTCGGACTTTCCTGGCACGAGCCTGCCGCCGCAACTGGATACTGGGTGAATATTTCCCGGAGCGATGAAAAGGGCATCATAGAGATTTTCTCCGGTAATAACGCCTTGACCATCTTCGCATCAACAGAGGGCGAATATGAATGGCAGTCCACCGCTCCGGGACTGGAAACGGAATATCGCGAAGGCGGGAATTTCGCAGTCGGAGAAAATAATACCGGTTCCTCTTTATTCGATGCCGGAGCAAGCGATGAGATTGCCGATGTATTTATTGCAAAAAGCACAAAAATCTGGGGCGATGCCTTTATCGCCCGCCACGCAGGACTTCCCGAAAACTGGAATGGCGGAAGTGAGCTCCGGACAGAAGTGGAATTGAGCGGCAAAAACCGCTATAATGACATTTTCAAAGGGGCAGAAGATGACTATGCACTGCTCTATCTTTCTGATTCAGAAAACGGCGATGCCTTGTTCCTTGATGATGTCTATTCTGCATACCCGGATTCAGAAAGAGCCGGACGGCTTTCCCACATCACCTCCATTTATGCAGGCGGCGGCGATGATATCATTGATTTGACCTCGGATAAATTTGAATATACCGCCGATCAAATGAAAATTTACGGCGGCGACGGTGATGATGTGATCTGGGCAGGGAAAGACACCTCCTGTTACCTTTATGGCGACCGGGGGGATGATTGTCTGATCGGATCTGGTTCCAACGATTATTTTATCGGCGGTGCCGGTGACGATGTCATACACGGCGGCGGCGGAAAGGATCTCTTCGCTTACGGCGCCCCCTCAACTTGGGGCAATGATATCATCTACCAGCTGTCGGGTGAGGGAAACGGTGTCCGGCTGTTTTTTGAACAGGAAGAGAAATATCTTAAAGATATAATTCAGCAAGAAACATTTGATGGCGGTGTGCGTCTCTCGGTTGATGGATATGAAAACAGCTCCATTACGATTTACTTCACAGGAAAAATTGCCATAGAATATGCCGGAAATTGCGATGAATACGATCAGATCTATGCCGGCGGCGGCTGCGGCGAATTTGCCAGTCAGACTATTTTTGAGGATACCGGCAAAGTCATGCTGGCATAAAAGGAATTTAAGAAAAATGAAGTCTTTATTGTTGATAACTGCAAGTGTATGTTTGCTTGTTCTGACAGGATGCATGTCCGTCAATGAGCCGGAAGCCCCCGCCTTGACAGAGAAATTCTCCGGCGATATCCAGCTGAATCTGGAGGGCTTTCAGCTTTACAGCGTAAGAGAAAAGCAGCACCATGTGGGCCGCTCTTATTTCACCGCCTATAACTTCAAGACCGACAGCTGGCTTCTGGGAGATGAATCTTATTCCGGCACCACCTATGAACGGATGCTTGATGACAAATTCCCGGCAATCGTTAAAGATATTTTTGAGTCCGCCGGAGCCAATATCAGAAGCAACACCCCCCAGCTGAAACTCGAAGGCAGGATCGGCGACGGCCGTTTCATGTGGAGTGCGCCGGAAATGTGGTATCGGGATGTCCCGGCTTTCATCGTTTCGGTCTGCACCCTCGGCATGGTGATCACCCGTGAACGGGAAAACGATGTGAAATTGATCGTCTATAACACAAAAGGCAAACGCCTCAAAGAATACCATGCCAGAGAAAGTTACTACACCTCCGGCTTCGGACTTCCCATTTCAGGTATGATCAATGACAAGGTCCGTTCCTGGTATTGCGACCGCATGGCGGCAAAGTTCGCCTTGATCAAATGCGTCAACGAATTCATCCGCGACTGCAACAAAGGTCTTTTCAAGTAACGCCTGTATCGGTTGAAATTGTTCCGGGGGGATGAGCCTTGAAACTTTTGCTCATCCCCCGTGGGGAGTCTTAATTATTCCTGAGCCCTTCACGGGTCATCAGCCAGCTGGCAATGGCGTCGCCGAGCTGATATCCGCCCTCTAAAGTGGGGTGCAGTCCGTTGTTGAAGCGGACGACACTCCGTGAGGAACGGGCGTGGGCGGGGATTTCGACTGTGACGTAGCTGCCGACAGGGTCGATCGCCTGGTGGATCGGCACGATCACGATACGCTCATCACCCAATTTGCGGATGAGTTCAGTCAATTCACGGTTGTAACGGTGGGCGTTCCGGCGGTACTGGTAACGCGATTGCATACAATCGTAGTTTTTGCCGAAGCCATCCTGTCCGCAGCCGAGGGGACAGGTCGTAACACCGATGAGGGCTTGAGGGGCGACCTTGCGCAGTTCAGCAAGGAGCTTTGAAGCGTTTTCCATGACCTGAGCGACCTTTTCGTCGATCTCTTCCGGACGGGCCTTGAAAATATCATTGCCCCCGAGTTCGATGACGATGTAGTCGGGAGCGTTTCCTCCGTTGATCTTCTGAAGCCATCCGGGCAAATCTGCCACCACCTTGCCACCCTCAAGTTTCAGCAGGGGGCTGCGCAGTCTGTAAGCGTTGGACTTGGGGACATCCACCACGCCGAGGGCGCGCATCTGTTCGGCTTCAGCCTCGTTCTGCACGTCGGGCAGTTCTTCCACGCTGTAACACCAGCGGTTCAGGAAGCATTTCCAGCTGAATCCGCCGTAACCGTCGTGCATCGCCTCCCCGACACCGGCGGTTTTTCCGGCTTTGCTGTGGCTGCCGACGGGGGTATAGTTGGCAAATCCGTACTCCCGCATCACTTTCAGGATGTGGTCGGGATAGTGGCATCCGACGCCGGAATCCGCCAGCAGAGAGAGGGTGAAGTTCCGTTCCGGAGCGACGGCTTCTGCGGCGACAACGACCTTGCATTTTCCGGAAAGAAGTTTGCCATAATCGTTGATCACGCTCAATTCCAGATCGAAGGCAGCTCCGGCATCCTTTTTGTCAGGAGTCCAGAACCAGCGGTGTTCCCCCTGGGTCCCCCGTTCACACCGGGCTTCGCAGACATAATTGCTGTAAACGGCGGTATCGAGAACATTTTCAAAGTAGATGTTGCACTCAATGCCGGGGACCGCATAGATCACTTCCGGCAGATCAAGTTTCAGAAAAGGGGGCAAAAAGCCATTGGCGGCGGTATTTTCCATTTTTATCAAACTCCGTTTGAACCTTGCTTTGAAAAGCAAAACTGTTTACATAAGCTATATTATAAGATACACGCTAAAAAGAGATTTTTCAACTTGATTTTTTCAAATCCTCAAGCTATATTACTTCAAGTGTACCTGACAACCGGAGAAAAAGAATGAAAAAATTTGCTCTTGAAAACCATGCTGACAGTTTCCTCCCCGAAGGGAAAAACTGGCGTCTGGTGTGGCACGATGAATTTGACGGAACCGAACTGGATGAAACCAAATGGGGATTCCGTTTGAACTTCTGGGGAAAAAGACTCAAAACCTTTACCACTGAGGGCGTGGAACTTGACGGCAACAGCCATTTGCGTTTGCACATGATCAAAAAAGGGGATGATTATTACTCCCCCCATTTGCAGACCGGTTCACTGACCTATGACATCCCCAGAGATACCAACGGCTTCTGGCCCTTCGGCAAGTTTGAGGAACCCAAATTCATGCACCGCTACGGCTACTATGAGATTCGCTGCCGTCTGCCGAAAAACCGTGGCTGGCACGCCGCTTTCTGGCTTCAGGCGCCCGGCGTGGGTTCCCATCCCGACGCCCGCTTCGCCGGGGTGGAGTGTGATATCATGGAAAACTACCGCCAGCACATCGACGGCAAGATGATCGGCGGCAACCTCTGGGGCGGTTACGGCAGCAACTACGAAGGTTCAGGTCATTTCGTCTGGGATCACGAAGAAACTGCCGACGGATGGCACTATTACGGCGTTGACTGGTCCCCTGAGAGCTACGTCTTTTACGCTGACGGCAAAGAGCGGGGAAAAGTGCTTCCCCCGGAACGGGCAGCAGAAAAGCAGGTCGAGCCTCTGGGAGGAAATCAGATCAAAGAAGGCGGTACTGCCATCGGTCCTGTTTCAGAGGTGGAGCAGTTCATTCTGGTTTCCACGGAGTGCCACGGCTACCGGGGCCCCGGATTCCTGAGCGCACCTTCCGGACATCCCGCAGGGACCCCTGCCCCCATTCTGAAAGAAGCGGTGCTGCCGGATTACTTTGAAGTGGACCATGTCCGGGTTTTCGATCAGGTCCCTTGATGAAGCTGGAACGAGGCTCTCTTTCCCATCGGAAAAGTTCTTGAAAAATAATAAAACAGGTGATATATTAAAAGTATTCGTAAGTCTCCAACCAAGATAAAGGAATAAACAACATGAAACTTACCTCTCTTTCCGCCTTTGCCCTTGCCGCTGTGATCGGTGTTTCCCCCGTCATGGCAGCAGAAGCCGCCCCCGCAGCCAAAGCTGAAGCTCCCAAAGCCGCCAAGCCCGCAAAGGTTGTCAAACCCGTCAAAGCAAAGTCTGCAAAAGCTGCCAAAAAACTGACTCTTGAAGAAGCAACTAAACTTGCCGTCACCCCTGTTCAGTACAAACGCCATGCCAAGCGCCATGCTGCCAAGAAAGTCATCGCCGCCGCCCAGAAAGATAAAATCAAGATCCTGATGCTGGGGGATTCCATCACCCACCAGTGGGAACGCCCCTCCGCAAAGCCGGCTGCCGACAAATATCTTGCGCCCTACGGCATCCTCAATCTGGGATGCGGCGGCGACCGCACCCAGAACACCCTCTGGATCATCGAAAAAAGCGGTATTCTGGAACTGATCAACCCCAATCTCGTGACCGTTATGATCGGAACCAACAACCGCAACGATTACCGTGCCACTGTTGCCGGTATCAAGCTTATTCTTGAAAAGGTCCGTGCCCGTTATCCCAAAGCGGTGATTCTGCTTTACGCCATCTTCCCCCGCGGTGCGGACTACAAAAATTACCGCCGTATCGAAAACGAAAAGGTCAACGCAGAGATCGTCAAATTCTGCAACGGCAAAGATATCATCTGGGTCGACATCCGCAAGAACTTCCTCACCGCCGACGGTATCCTGACCAAAGAGATGATGCCCGACCTTCTCCATCCCCGCAACGTCAAGGGATACACCGTCTGGGGCGAATCCCTGAAGCCCTACTTTGAAAAGTACGGAAAGTAAACCTTTAATGTCTGGTCCACAGACCGGAACAACCATTACCCCCATGTTCAACGCCATGGGGTTTTTTATACCCTCGAGCCGGTTGGCAGTCTGCGGGCGTTTTCGTTGTTTTGACACAGCCCGCTTGTATTGACCAGTGGCAAAAGTGCCCGCTAGCTGAAACAAATATAAACTGTGGACGAAGCCGTGAGCCGGCGAAGGTGCCTCGCACCGAGCGCGCAAGGTTGGAGCGGAATAAGCCC
>JAZONY010000049.1:0-19066 GCA_045654705.1 Victivallaceae bacterium | reverse complement strand
ATGATTTTGAGCAAAAATTGGAGGAATACATTTGCTATTTTAACAATGGAAGAGTATCTTTAATATTGGACGGAATGAGTCCGGTAGAATATCGGACCCATTCTTCGTAAATTAATCGTCCAACTTTTGGGGGTCACATCACTTTGTCGGGAACAGCGCTTTCAAAAAAAACGCTCCCGGGAGCTTCTGCTTCCGGGAGCGTTGATTATTTTACGGGACTTACTTCACCAGGGGCATTTCAGTCATGCGCAGCGTGGTGCATCCGTAGGGGATCAATCTTTTCCGCACGGCCTCGCCTGCAGGAACGATCTTTTCCGGGAAAGGCTGAGCCACATTGCTGAGTTCGGGGAGCGTTTCCCATTCAACAGGCAGCATGTCGGCATTGATCTGACAGGGGGGCTCACTTTCAGAGAAAGGATATTCGCCGATAGTTCCCTCTTCAAAAACGAAGTTCTCACCGGCAAATCCGTAGCCCCATTTTTCAGTGGGTGCGATATCGTAGTCGCAATAGGGGAATTTGCGTTCAACGCCGTTGCGCACATACTCCACACGCTCCTTTTGAGAAGCGATGGGGAGAGAATAAAGGAGCGCGCCTCTCCTGACCGCTTTCAGCCCATTGGGACGCTGGATGAGTTCTGTTTCAAGAACAAGCTGCCAGGCTATGGTCTGCGTTCCCTTCCACACTTTGCGGCACTCCCAATAGGAGCCTGCTTCCACGGTAACGCCGTCGATGACGGCATGGCGGGCGAAATCGGGGATACGGATCTTCAAGGTGAATTCTGCGCCCGCTTCAGGAGCTTCCACCGTAAGCACCCCTTTATCTTTGAAGGGATACTCTGTTTCATCCTTCACAAGAACTTCTGCGCCGTTGAGTGCCGTCTTCAAACTTCCGGGCAGCAGCAGCGCCACGGTGACGACATCATCTTTGAGCAAAAAGGTGTTGGCAGCAAGTTTAGGCCATCCCTGCCCGAAGTTGGCGGTGCAGCAGCCGTAATGGGGCTCGAGTCCGAACCTGTTGGCGTCGCCGCCGTTGGTCGACCACACCGCCTTTTCGCTTTTGACACAGGCGATCTGGTTGGTCTGCTGATCGTACTGGTGGGTCCACATATCTTCGGAGCAACCGGCGGGCAGAGCGTTGTAAGCGAGATTTTCAAGATAGGTTCCCCAGCGGGTATCGCCGGTGCCGGCGAGGAGCAGTTCTGCTGAGAACATGGATTCGACGATACCGCAGAGTTCGGTTCCCTGAACGGGGCTGTCCCCGGCAAGACATTCGTCGCCGGTAAAGTGTCCGTAGGCGGTGCCGTGGTATTTATTGAGCGTTTCCAGCAAAGCTCTGCCGCATTCGGCACCTTTGGCGATATCGCCGTCGACCATGATCTGATAGAGAAATTCGCCGTGGATCTGCATGGCGAGATTCACCACATGGGCTTCCAAGGTCCAATCTTTTTCCTTGGTGGTCCAGCGCCATGAACGCACCTTTTCAGGCAGATCGATGCCCTGATCATGGAGCATTTCCACAAGTTCAAGCAGCCAGGGTTCACGGCATCTTTCATACAGGAAAGCCGTTCCGATCATTCCCTCGAACCAGCGTGCTTTGCCCCAGTCGAAAAGCGGGAACTCTTTCAAATGGCTGCAAAGCTGGCGGAATGCCCTGTACAAAGCAGGATAGACACGCTCATCACCGGTACGGTGTTCCCAGACCACCAGCACCTTGCCGATCAGGAAGAGTGACCACATGTCATATTCGCCCCGTTTATCCTCCGGACAGGGACAAATCCAGCCATCCTCTTTCTGCTGAGCCAGAATACTGTCGATATAACGTTTGGCACGCTGCTGCATACCCTCGTCATCCAGAAGCCATGCCAGATCAATGAAGCCGTCCAGCCAGTAGGGAACCCGTTCCCAGCCCTCGGCGGTACCGCCGATCCAGGCACTTTCTTTCACATCCCGCCACATGCGGTCAAGATTTCCGGCCAGGCCTGCCGCCTGGATCTCAAGCTGCCGTTTCATCCAGCCTTCGGGTCTGAAACTCTTTCCGGCGGGAGTATTTCCCAAAACACTTTTCAGTAACATATCCTTCGGTCTCCTCTTACTTAATTTTTTTCCCGTCAGCAAAAGCCTTTCCGACAGCATTGCCGACAGTATGATAGTTATGGTTTACGGGATCATAGATAAGGGGTTGAAACTTATCAAGAGTGATCCTGCCCTTTTCATCCAGAATTTTCTCATCCGCAGAGATATTGAGGATCTGCCCCACAGTGCATCCTGTTTTGGGGTCGAAACTCACCAATTTACATTCAAGGCACATGGGGAACTCCTCAAACACAGGCGCATCGGCGAACTCACCTTTACGGGCGGTGAGGTGAGCTTTTGCCACCTTGTCTGATGCATCATTCCCTGAAACGATCCCCACATAGTCGCACTCGACCACTTTTCCGGCGACACCGATACTAACGGTGAAAAAGCCTTTCTTCTGCAAATTTTCCGCCGTCTTGTGGGGCGGATCGATACAGACAGCGATCTGGTCGTGGTCGTGGATCCCGCCCCATGCGGCATTCATGGCGTTGGGGACACCTGCTTCGTTGTAAGTGCCGATAATGAGTACCGGCATGGGATAAAGCCAGGTTTGGGGTCCGAAATTTTTGCGCATAGTAAAAAACTCCCTGTTTCAGAATCATAAAATCTTTTTACAGTAATTAATATAGCACGAAAAAAGAAAAATTCAACTTACGGGGGAAAATGACTTGACTTTTTCTCTGCTGTGTGTTATAATAGTAGTGAGGTAATTTCAGGGAATCCAACTGACAATCTGAGGTGGTCTATGAAAAAGAATATTTGCCGCAATCATCCGATCCCTTTCGGAACCGACCCCGCTCTTGAACCTTTTGCCCCGCAGCTCGCCGCCCGGCGCGCCCGCACGGAGCAGCTTTTGCAGAAGCTCACAGGCAGCAGGATCTCCATCAGCGACTTCGCCTCAGGCCATGAATATTTCGGACTCCACGCCACGGAAACAGGATGGGTCTTCCGTGAATGGGCACCCAACGCCACTTCCATAACCCTTGTGGGGGATTTTTCCAACTGGGAAATCAAAGAGTGTTTCCGTCTGGAAAATCTGGACCACGGTGTCAAAGAACTCCACCTCCCCGCCGATGCCCTGCGCCACGGTATGCGTTACGCCATGCTGGTGGAGTGGCCGGGAGGTTCAGGACTCCGCATCCCCGCTTTCACCCGCAAAGTGGTTCAGGATGAGAAGAGCAAACTTTTCACCGCAGAGGTGTGGACTCCGGAAACCCCTTACGTTTTCAAAAATCCCGTGCCGCCCCCTCCTGAAGCCCCCCTCATCTACGAAGCCCATACCGGCATGGCGCAGGAAGAGGAAAAAATCGGCACATTCAATGAGTTCCGGGAAAAGATACTGCCCAAAATCGCCGCCGGAAACTACAACACGCTGCAGCTTATGGCGGTGGTGAATCATCCTTACTACGCAAGTTTCGGCTATCATGTGGCGAACTTTTTCGCCATTGCCGACCGTTTCGGGACGCCGGAGGAGTTCAAGGAGCTGGTGGATGCCGCACACGGCATGGGACTGCGGGTCATCATCGACCTTGTCCACTCTCACGCCGTCCGCAACGAAGCCGAAGGGCTGGCACGCATCGACGGCAGCACAGGGACCTATTTCCATGAAGGCATCAGGGGGATCCACCCCACCTGGGATTCACTGTGTTTCGACTACTCCAAAACGGAAGTGCTTCATCTGCTCCTTTCCAACTGCCGTTTTCTTCTTGAGGAGTACAATATCGACGGGTTCCGTTTCGACGGCGTGACCAGTATGCTTTACTTTGACCACGGTATCGGGCGTTCTTTTGCCACACTTGAGGAGTATTTCAGCTCCAATGTCGATGAGGATGCCCTCGCCTATCTCACCCTTGCCAACAAGGTCATCCGTGAAGTGCGCCCCGATGCCGTCACCATCGCCGAAGATGTCAGCGGTATGCCCGGTCTTGCCGCCCCCCTTGAGGAGGGCGGTGCCGGATTCAGTTACCGTATGGCGATGGGCGTCACTGATACCTGGTTCAAGTTCCTCGACCTGCGGGATGAGGAGTGGGACCTCTTTCACCTCTACCACGAACTCACCAACCACCGCCGGGATGAACGCACCATCAGCTATGTGGAGTGTCACGATCAGGCTCTGGTGGGAGGGAAAACCGCACTTTTCGCCATGACGGGACATGAGGTCTACTTTGCCATGCACCGGAACTCCAACAATCCGGTCATCGACCGGGCGGTGGCGCTCCACAAGATGATGCGCCTTGCCACGGCGGCAACGGCGAACTCAGGATATCTCAACTTCATGGGCAATGAGTTCGGACACCCCGAGTGGATCGATTTCCCCAGAGAGGGCAACAACTGGTCATGCAAACACGCCCGCCGCCAGTGGAGCTTGAGCGAAGATCCCACATTGAGGTTCAGCGCGTTGTTGAAGTTCGACCGTGCCATGCTGGAACTTGTGAACCGTGAGGGATTTTTTGATGCCGCCTGCCAATGCGCCCGTATCGACAGAGAAGCCAAGGTGCTGATCTTTGAACGCAACAGCTATTGGTTCCTCTTCAACTTCCATCCGGAGTGTTCCTGTGCGGGCTACACCTTTGAAGCCCTGCCGGGGGAATATGAATCGGTCCTCTGTACCGACTGTAAAGAGTTCGACGGTTTCGGCAATGTGGAGTTCCCCCACCGCTACTGGACCATCAAACATCCAAGCGGCACAAAACTCAGTGTCTATCTGCCCAGCAGGACCGCTTTAGTCCTGCGCCGTGTCACGGAATGAATAAAAAAACCCGGTTGCGGCAGATATCGCACCGGGTGGGGAAAACAAAACAGAAGTTTTTACTGGTGTTTTGCCAGTTTGATAAAGGTCGAAACAAGCTCTCCGAGACTTTTCTGGGTCATACAGGTCTTGACACATGAACGCCCCGGGCATTTGCGCATTTTCACCACTTCATCCTCGGACTTTTTGCTCATCAGGATATCACGGATCTTCTGCTCTTTGATATTGCCGATCTCAGGTCTTGTGGGACAATATTTCACCTTGCCGTCAGAGAAAATATACAAATTGCTGTATCCGATGAGGCAGGGGGAGTTATCCATGTGTTTGTCGAATCCGGCGGGGGCATCGAAGTAGGTGTGCCACTGTTTCAGCTCTTCCATGGAGTTGGCAATGGGGGCGTTTTCCTCTTTCATGCGCTGGAGCTTGTCGATCATTCTGTGGAGCTGGGCGAGCTTTTCGCCGGTGGGCCACAGAGGTTCCGTCACATACCAATCCCGCTTGGCAACCTTGCCGAAAGGCGCCGAAAGGGGCTGGAACGAAATCATGCAGCTGTGGTCGGCTGCCAGTTTGACCATGTGGTCAAGGCGGTCGGCGTTTTCCGCATGGATGACCGATTTCAGATAAAGTTGAGTGTGGCATTTATGTTCCTGCAAAGCCTTCTGCAAAGCGGCGATATTTTTGAGCAGCAGCTCCGTATGGCCGGGGGCATTGCGGACATGGTCAAAGACTTCGGCGCGGTCATCGTCAAGAGAGATATTGATATTGGCGATATCCAGCTGCGCCAGACGCTCGATATTCTTTTCATTAAGGAGCCTGCCGTTGGTCACAAAGCCGGGATAAGCCCCCGCTTCGGAACACATTTGCAGCAGCTCAAAAAGAACAGGGCAAAGCAGAGGTTCGCCGCCGGAAAAGTTGACTTTGGGAGTTCCGGTGATTTTCAGCAGTTCCGCAAAAGTCTCTTTCCACTCCTCAGGCTTAACTTCGTTGGAGTGATCATTTGCCCACAAGTTGCAGTAGGAGCATCTCATATTGCAGCGTGTGGTCAATTCAATGAAGATCTGGAACTGGGAGTGGAGACCTATGCGGGGGAAATGCACGCCGAGATTGCGTTTGACATACCGGCTGGCATGAGAAATAATACTTTTAACTGTTTTGCCCATTTTCAAAAAGTCCGTATATTTTTATGTGACAATCTGATAATATAAACCGGATTATCAACATTGTCAAGGCAAAGTTGCCCTCCCAAAAGCAAATTCACCCCAAGATTTGAGGGGGGACGCCTTACTTTCCCTGCCTTGGACTGCGGGGAGTGACTCTTTTGCGCAGGAAGGCTTCCACAGCATCGCGCTCCGTGATCTCAAGGCGGAACCAGCGGCTTTTGTCGGGGAGGATCCGTTTCAGGACCGGGGAGGAAACCATAAGATAACTGCTTACGGCAATGGAAATGGTTCCGGGCGCCTTGAGGCTGCCGCTTGTCTTCCCCTTTCCGGGGTTCCATGAAAATCCTGCGACACCGGTGGTGCGCCTGAAGCGTTGATTGTTCCTGTGAAGATCCCAGAGAAGCTCAAAAAGTTCCACCCGTGAAAGCGTCACCCGGCAGAGGTTGTTCCAATAGGGGACGAGCCGGAAAAGATCTTTATAGCTCCGGGCGGAATCCAATGTCTTGTACCCCAGCTGGGAGACAAAGACCGCCCCTTGTGTTCCGACAGCTTCTTTGAGTGCCTGCGCCCCGAGCCGGGGGAAGTTCCGTGGAGTCAGATCCCCTTTGCGGCAGACGGTTTGGTAAATTCTCCCGGCATACTCACTTTCGCAGCGGCGTTCCAGAGTTTTGATATCCCTTGCGGGCTGATCTTTGATGCCTCTGATGAGAAGAGTGGAAACATTTTCCGTCTGCAATGTTTTGTCGTTGAAATGGATCGTCACCAGTGCCGCCGAAGTTCCGTGGGGACCGGGCTGGACGAAATTGACCTTTCCGGCACGGCTGCCGCGATGCTCCCTGTGGGAGTGGGCGCCGATGACCAGATCCACCCCCGCCAGAAACCTCATGGAACTGCGGACACCGAAAGGTTCAGCCGTAATGCCGTTGTGCCAGATGAGAACGATGAAATTGACCTTTTCACGGCGCAGTTCTTCAAGGGTCAGCTGCAGGACACGCTCCCACGGATAAAACCGGGGTGCGCCCTCCCAGTCCAGATGACGGCGTTGGATATTGGGTTCGGTGAGTCCGATGATGCCCACCCGGAACTTCCCTTTGGAAACGATGCTGTAAGGGACTCCGGCACACTCTCCCCAACGCCAGTCGCCCCCCAGTGTCACCCCCTTGAACGCCCGGCACTGACCGGCAAAATCCTTTTGTGCCATGTCAAAGTCGTGGTTCCCCGGCACCCGGAAGTTGTATTTCAGAAGATTCAACGCCCCGATCATGGCTCTGCCCCCGTCGAGTTCCGCAAGCAGATTGCCGCCGGTCAGGTCTCCGGCATCCACGAGGATATCGGGATCGCTCTGCCGTATCCGGGGGGCAAGGCAGGCAAGGTTGTGCAGATTGCCGTGAAGATCCGCCGTGGCGGCAATGCGGAACTCCCCTGCACCGAGGAGCAGGGAAGTAAGGAGGAGAAAAAGAAATAAGAGTTGTTTCAGAACTTTTTTCATTTGCAGGACCAGAGAAATCTTCTGCCGGGGGCCTGAGTGGCGGGGTTGAAACACTCCTCTGCTTCGTAAGTGATGAGGCCTGCTTTGTGGAGTTCTTCAAAGACCCGGTAAAAGGCGACGGCGTGATAATCCAGCTTTCTTTCTCCGAAAAGGGGGCGCAGGGCTTTGTCGCAGACGTGCGCCAGATGTGAACGGGGATTGGCTCTGAGATAGTCAAGAGCTGCCTGATGAAGTCCGTCGGGGATTGCGGTGTCGATCAGGTGTCCCCCGAGACGCTCAACACAAAGTTCACCCCATGCCGTCACATAGCCCACCGAGTCGCCGGGGATCTCCATACCCATTCCGGGGAGCGACTCCATGGTGGTCCCCATGTAGACGCCGTCAGGAGCAAAGCTGTAACAGATGCGCTGGTTCATGTTGATAAAGCCGATCACCCCCGGACGGTCCGCAAAAAGGCAGATGGAACAGTGTTCCCCCGGCAGCGGCAGAGCCGCTTCACGCAAGGACCGCACAATGTCGTGGTGCTTTTTGTAGGCGCTTTCGATGGCGTTGGTCTCAACGTCGGCGGCGGAGATCTGTCTGCCGTCGGGCGTGGTCAGTCCGGGCAGTTCTTTCATCCCGTTTTCGGCAGGACCTCCGCTGCGGGGGCGGCGGCCTTCGTTGTAAAGCTCAAGGAGGACATCGGTGTACTGACGCCGTTCCTCAGTGAAAACGCCCACCGAACCCTGGGAGTGGAGCGCCACCATGCCGTCGCAGCCGATATGGGGCTGGGCGCGGTTGTCAAGCCCGCCTGAAGCGGTGCGGCTGTGAGCAATGGCCATATTTCCCGGCACATCTTTCACGCTGAATCTCTTTTCCCAGATGTCGGTATGACCGCAGCATTTTTTCAGAAAAAGTTCTCCTTTGCTGCAAGAGGCGATACCGGTATAATATCCAGCCCAGAAGCCTTCGGTTTTTTTCAGATTCTCAAGAACGACGGAAGCGGCTTCTTTTGTACCTGCGTAAGCGGTCCAGACACACATGAATAAAACTCCTTCAAATTGTAATGAAAAATGATTTACAGGAATAATATAGCACTCTTTGAGAATATTTCCACCAAATAAGGAAAAACCATTTGACGGAAATACGTTTCATGTGATATATTAAACAAATGATAAAGATTAAAAAGGATTTATTATGAAAAACAAACGTTTAATTGGACTCGGATGTGCCTTTGCCGCCACCATGTGCTGGGCGAGCAACTATCCGGTGTTCCGCCTTATTTTCAACCGGAGCGGAGTGGAAAATCTCGATGAGTGGTGGAGTTCATGGCTCAGAACTCTTTTCTGTATCGTTGTCATGCTCCCTTTCACCTTTACAACCCAAGAGGGCAGCTGGGGCAAGTTCCGCAGGGAGTGGAAAAAGGATTGGAAAATGTTCCTCTTTCTCGGATTGGCACTGGTCCTTGAAGGCGCTTTGTGTTTTGCCGCTGCCAAATACACCACGGCGGCAAGGACTTCGCTTTTTGCCAACACTTCACCGGTTTTCACGCTGCTGATCTCATTTCTCTTTGCAAAAGAGGTGCTGTCGGGGCGCAAGATCACAGGTGTTCTTCTGGGGCTTGCGGGCATCATCATCGCCGCCTTGAGCCGCGGGAGCGATGCTTTCACCTCGGGGATTTCCACTCTGGGCGGTGACATGCTGGCGCTTCTGTCGGGGGTTTTCTGGGCGCTTTTCACAGTTTTCGGGGGGGATGCCTCTTCAAGATACAACGGCGCTTTCTGCACGGTGATCTACCGTTTCTGCGGACTTGTTCTGATGACGCCCGTCCTCTTTTTCTGCGACATCACCTTTGATCTGCCGTGGAAAGTGTATCTGGGACTACTCTATCTGGCAGGCATCTCAGGCGGCGTCGCCGTCTGGCTCTGGAGCATCGCCCAGAAGTATGTCGAACCGGGCGTGCTGGGGTCATTCGGCTACCTGAGCGCATTCAGTGCCACACTCTTTTCAGTTCTCTTCCTTGAGGAAAAGATCACCCTGCCTTTCATTCTCGCCTTCGTCCTCATTCTGGGCGGCATGGCACTCATCATCAGGCAGAGCAAGAAAGAAAAAAATACTGAAACTGCCTGAAATACCTGCTGAATAACAATAAGCGCCCCCAATGTATCAGAGGGGGCGCTGTTGTTTACAGTTGTCAGAACTCCCAGTCGAGGGGGGAGCCTGTGCCGGTGAGTTCAAGGGTGCGGAGCTTCTTTTCCCTGTCAATGATGACGATTTTTCCCTTATCCCCGGCGGGACGGGTGAACGTTCCTTTCAGCTTGCCGTTTTCGACACGCACTCTGTCAAGCTCAACGGCGCCGCAGGTGTAGTGAAAGGTGGTCCCGATGACCTGAGGAGTTTCTTCCACGGGGGTAAAGGCATAGACCCGCGCCGACACCCGGGGGAGCGCAGGGCGGAACACATTTTTGCAGCGTCCTTCGTAACGCTCTTCAAAGAAGTTCCAGACGTGGTACTCCCGGTCGTCGGGAAGCTGAAGTTCCATGGTGCGCTCTTCCTCAAAGTTGAAGAAAAGATAAATCTTGCGCTCCGGAGTCTCATCGAGGAATATTTCAGGCGTTCTTTTGGCAAAAAGATCCACGGGAACAGCCGCCTTGCCCCGGGGCGGAAGGACACGGCGCACAAGGTCGAGGACTTCGGGGGAGGCTTCCTGAAATTTGTCCCCCAGAAAGATCTGTCCTCCTGACATGCCCACGAAAAGGGTTCTGATACGGGCCTCTTCAAGGTCTGCCGGAGGGGCGATATTGATGGAGTCCGCCGTCAGCTGCACCACTTTGTTCTGAACAAAATAGCGGCTCATGGTGGATGTGAACTGCTCTTTGAAAAATTCAAGCAGTGCCGGGTCTTTCCTGATCCCCGTGTTGCCGATGTCGCAGGCACTCATGGTGGTCGAACACAGCCCCGTTGAGTGCATGGTCAAATCGGAACAGGCATAGAGAAAGTCGTCGGACTCCAGTTCGTCAAGAAGATTTTTTAGACTTTTGCGATAGGTCTCTGCTCCCTGAACGGTTCCTTTGTCGTATGGGGAATAAAAGTCGTCCACCCGTCCGGTGCGGTTGAGGAAGTCGATCTTGAAATATTTGATACCCAGAGACTTGAAGTAACGCAAAGTCTCAGACACATACTCTTTCACCGCAGGATGTGTGGGGTCGAGGATGGTCGTGGGGGCGTAAGGCTCCCAGAACCATTTGCCTTCAAAAGCGGTTTCACCGGCTGAAACGGTTCCTTTTTCCACATTGTACATACTGCACCAGATACCGGGGATGAAGTTTCTTTCGCGCATATCTTCGGCGAATTTCTCCAATCCTCCGGGGAATCTCTCATTGGGTTTCTGCCACCTGCCGGGGACATTTTCTTCGCTGTACCCCAGATCGATCTGCATGTATTTGAACCCGAATCCCGGATAGGTGGCGTTGATGAAGTCGGCAATGCGGTTGATCTCGTCGGCACTGATGGTCAACCGGTAGCCGTACCATGAAAGCCATCCGACGGCAATATCTTCGTGGCGCAGCCGGATATTGCTGCGTTTGACCGACATATCCGCCCACGCTTCAAGTCCTCTCTGGGCGTTGTCAAAGGTTCCTGTCGCCATCTCTTCGGATTCGATCCTTTTGCCGGGGCGCAGTTCAAAGTTGCAGAAGTGACACGAAAACGCCAGACGGCGCAAAGTACCTGTTTCGCCGTCGGTCAGGATGTAAATACAGCTGTTGCAGCGGCGCAAAGGGGCGGTGAAGGCAAAGACCTGAGATTTTTCCGCATTGTACCGGACAGCCGACATGCCGCCGAAAGAGTAGTTGGCGCCGGGAACACCTTTGGGGAGTTCCTCAGGGTCAACGCCCATGATCTCCGCCGCCCAGAGCCGTTCTTCGGCGGGCTGATAGACGGGGAGCCAGTACTCCCAGGCGTAACGGGGAGTGGCGAAATGCTCCGTCGTGCCGATGACGCCTGTGGGCCAGCCGCCCCCTGAGTCGAGGAAAAGTTTGCTTTGTGCAGTAAAATCAGAGATCTCAGAAGTTTCAAACAAATGACAGCTCCCCAGTTTGACACTCTTTTCACCCTTGTTGGTGAGAGCAAGTTTCCGCAGTTCAAAGCCCCCCTCATGTTCACAGAGCCACCGGGCGTGGAGCGTTGTTCCGGGGATCATTCCTCCCTCAAAGGGGATATCGTACCATTTATCTTCCAAAAAAATTGCAGACTTTTTCATTGTTTCATCCTTAAATCGCAGGTTGCTGTATGATAACTTAACGCCTGAACCACTCTTTTGCAAATGATTCTTTTTGAAATTAAAGAAAAAAACTGCTGCAAAACGAAGTGTTCTGCAACAGTCTTGTTGTTGGGGGTGTTTTTATTTGCCGAGGACAAGAGTTCCGAAGCGTTCAATATTGTGGAACCCGCCGTAGGTGGGCAGATAGCAGCTCTGTTCCCACTTTTCGGGTTCTCCGGGCATGAAGTACCGGCAGTTGCGGTAAGCGTTGAACCGGTATTCGTTCTCCTTGCTCCGGGTATCGGAAAATTTCATTTCGTCAAGGGAAATGGTCAGGAATCCTTCCCAGTAGATCCCCCGTTTGACGGTGGAAAACTTCACCTTTTGGCTGTCCCACTTCATAGCGTTTTTCTTGGCGGGCATGATGTTGAAAGCATCCAGCAGGCAGTTGTCGGGAGCGAGGATGAACTGGTAACTTTCATTGCCCCGTGCCAGGAAGAACTCCAGACTTTCGTAGTTCCAGAGCATTCCGTCCCTCTTGCCTGTTGAAGCCGGGGGCCAGTTCACGCTTGCCACCCCCACGGGGATACGGCACTCCGCCTTGATATAGAGTTTCTTACCGTCGTGGAGCAGACGCATGGAGGTTTCAGAATCCTGCTGATAGACATTGTAGCTGTCGGTGAAATCCTTGAGCAAAGCGCCCTTCGCCCAGTCGGCAGCTTTGGGTTCCCCTGGGATGCGGGGGACGGTCACTTTGAAAGGATTGGTCTTGCCCTTGCCCCCCCGGAACATCCGGGAGTTGCGGTCAAAGGGCTTGTAGGCTTCAAGGAGTTTCCGGGTACGGAACGCATAAGGCTCTCTGTTGCCCGCCATTTTCACAGCTTCTTCGAGGAGTGCCATCATCTTATCCACAAAGGCGGGGGGATAAAGCTCTTTCCACACCCGCTGATAATCCCACTTCCCGGGCTGCTGACCTTTGCGGACCCATGCCAGCTCCATTTCATCGTGGAACTTGCGGATGGGGGCGGCGGCAGGTCCGAAAAATTTGGTGTAATACTCATCCAGCAGTGTGTCGATATCTTCGCCGGGGTTCCACATGAGTTTTCCTGCGGCGTAAAGATTCTGGATGTCATAAAGCCAGTCCGACCACCCGTGGACACTTTTGCCGTGGGTGTCGACATCGCACATTTCGATGGCTCTGCCGTTGATGCGTCCGGCATCCATGGCGTAGATCTCTTTGAGCTGACGGGGGAAGACGGCGGGGGTGCCGTAAGTTCCTCTGCCGTACCGTGAGCCGTTCCAGTACTCCCAGACGTAAAGTTTGGCACCGGTGGAGCCCCATTCGTCAAGGAGCTTCTTCCACATATCCTTATAGGCGAGGTTGCCCCGGGGGACGGGGTAGTAGCACAAGGTCACAGCCACGTTGGGCATAAGGGGGAACTCAGGTTTCCGCAGATATCCGCCGTAGGCGCAGCAGACGATGCTTTTGCCGGGAGCTTTCTTCGCCACTTCGGCGGCGACACGGTTCACATAGCTCCACACCACGTTGGAGTAAAGTCCCTGATCCCCCATGTCGGGGCGGACCTTTTTCTGGCAGGGAGCGCATTTGCAGTAAAAGAGTCCGTTGCTGTCACCGGGCATCACCTTGGCGAAACTGGTGAATTTGCTGCGTTTGAATTCTTCCAGTTTGTCCGCAACGGTCTGGGTGAAAACTTCAGGATGGCTCATGCAGACATGTCCGCCGCCGGGTTCAAAGTTGACCTTGCGGCTGCCGTCCGCCTGAAGTGCCAGATATTCGGGCTTGGTCTTGGCGAAACGCCGGATCCAGTCGTTGAAGGAGTGGTTCGCCACAGGATCACCTACGGAACCGCCGAAACGGTTGCGCCGGTACCACTTTTCGCAATCAAGGAGGGAAACGTCAGGATCGTTTTTGACAATGGAGTAAAAGGTCTTGCGGGTGTCGTACTGAGGGCGTGAGGTGGTGTAAAGTTTGTTGACGGTCAGATTTTTGATCTGAGGGATATATGTACCGTTCTTTCCGGGCCAGTACCAGCGGAACCCCACATTTTTTTCCAGAAATTCGTAAACGGCGTACAAGGTCCCCACGGGAACAAATGCCCTGCCGGAAACCATGGAAGCAGGTATGGAAGCGTTGTCGCCCCCCGAAAGAATGATCACATCATCCAGACGCACCACCACCAGATTTTCAGGGGCGATGAATTCAGGGGCGATACCGTATTTCCGGGCAATGGCACTTTCGCCCACCATAATGGCAGGACCGGACTTGTACTGAGACTCCTTGAGGATGACAGGAGCTGTGCCGCAGGCGAGTTTGAAGTGTTCCTGAAGCTCTTTTGCGCCGTAGCGGGCAATATGGTCAGGCTTATCGGCGGTGACGATAACAAAGTTGATTTTGCCGTTTTTCACCAGTTCGAGGGGCTTTTTCACCATGGCGGCGGCGGTTCCCACAGAGAATCCTTCGGGGAGTGCGGGCGCTTTTGCGGGAACGACCTTGCCGGGATCATACTCCACAAAGCGGATATTGCTCAATTCCCAGACACACTTTTCCGTTCCCATGCGGCGGAATGCTGCGTGCATATTGAAATGGGCGATATTGTCCAGATCGGGAATGTCGAGAACGATCTCAATTGCCTTTTTCACACCGTTTTTGCTGTAATCGATCTTGAAAGGCTTCGCCACCCGCAGCTGGTTGCCGGGCGAGGTGGAACAGCGGAACGTAATGCCCAATGCACTGTTCCCCGTTTTTCTGAGGACATCCATGCGGAACACCACCTTTTTGCCCCGGTAGTTTTTGGCAAGCGTGGAAACATAAAAGGCTTTGTTGATGATGGGACCTTTCCGGGTTTCCGTGGAAAGCACCGTCTCTTTTGCTGCTGCGATGATTTTTTCAGCAGCTCCGGCAGACACCAGCAGAAACGCCGATGCCATGATGATAAAGATTTTTTTCATTTTTTGACCTCCATTGTGAATCATTGAATACTTTACATGATAAAGGAGATAAATTCAAGACAAAAAAAAGAAAAACAGGAAAAATTCTTGCTATTGATTTTTCAGCGGAGGATGTTATATTAGAAAGCGGAAAACAATATTGAGGTACAGTATGAAAAATCTTGAGATCACCACCGGTCTTTTCGGGGCGATGCCCCCTTCGGAAACATTAGGCTCACTCATCAAAAGTATCGAATTGCAGAAACAGGGCATCGAAGTCTTTACCCTCTCTGTGGGGGAACCCGATTTCGACACCCCCCCATTCATCAAAGAAGCCTGTGCCGATGCCATGATGCGGGGTGAAACCAAGTACACCGTTCCCGCAGGGATCGGGGAACTCCGTGAGGCTTGCGCCGCAAAATTCCTTGCCGACGGCGTGGAAACCTCCCCCGGTCAGGTCATCGTCACCCCCGGCGGCAAATTCGGATGCGGTGCCGCCATTGCCGCCGCCTGCGGTCCCGGCGATGAAGTGATCCTGCCCGTGCCTTACTGGGTCAGTCATCTTCACCTCATCAACGCTTCCGGAGCCAAAGCGGTCCTTGTGCCGACTCTGCCTGAAAACAACTTCGAGCTGACCGAAAGCGACCTTGCTCGTTTCGTCAGCGAAAAGACGCGCATGGTGGTCTTGTGTTCCCCTTCCAACCCCACGGGAGCCGTCTACCGCCGTGAAGCTCTGGAAATGCTGGGGCGTTGGGCGGTGGAAAAGAACTTCCTCATCCTTTCCGACGAGGTTTACGAGAAACTTGCCTTTGATCCTGAACGCCCCCATATCAGCATCGGTTCACTCTCGCCTGAGATCAACGCCCGTGTCATCACCATTGATTCATTCAGTAAAAGTTACGCCATGACGGGGTGGCGTGTGGGATTCCTGACGGCGCCCAAGTGGCTCTCTGCCAAAATCGACGCTTTACAGACCCACCTTGCCGCCAACGTCACCACCTTTGCCCAGTTCGGAGCCTTGAAAGCCTTGCAGGAGGGCGATGAGGTGTGCCGCATGATGAAGGACTCCTTTGCCAAACGCCGGGATCTTTTCTGCGGACTTCTTTCAGAGATCCCCCGGGTGCGCTTCATCCGTCCCTCAGGAGCCTTTTACGTCTTTGCGGACATCAGTTTCGCAAAGATGCCCAGCATGGCGTTCTGCGACAGACTTATGGAAGAAGCCCATATCGCCGCCGCCCCCGGATGCGGTTTCGGTGCGGATAATTTTGTGCGTTTTTCATACGCCTGTTCCGAAGATGTGCTGAAACGCTCCATGGAACGCTTCAGCGATTTCTGCAAAGGTTTCTGATCTTCACTTTGAGATCCGGTAAAGCTCCAGATCGTCGAAGTAGATGGGGGTGTCCTCATCCTGGGAGTCGATGCCGCAGAGCCATTGTCCCGAAAGCACGCCCCCTTTGACATCAGGCGCACGGAAATAACGGGTGTAGCAATGCCATTTCCCCTGAGATTCACGGGTGAAACGGATCGCCGCCGCAGTAACAGGTGCGCCCACGCTTTTGCCGTTGTGATAGAAACGCACCGTGGCGCTGCCTCCCGGGGCGGTGTTTTTGTTGTTGTCGTATCTGACCCACACCTTGAAGCAATACCACGCCCCCGGTTTCAGAATCAGTTTCGCCCTGCCCACAAAGCAGGAACTGCCTTCACTTTTGCCGATCATGCCCGAATACGCCCCAGAGTGTTTCACCTTGTTTTCATGTTTGAACACCGCATTGACAGCAGTCCAGGTGCTGATATAGGGAGCCGGGAATTTTTCCCAGTCAACGGCACCTTTGCGGTCCGGTTCTTTTGAACTCACATCAAGCTCAAATCCGGGATTGGGGAGCATATTGACCTTTTTCACCTCCGGCATTTCCAACAGGCATTGGGCAGGGGGCAGGTGTTTGTATGCTTCAAAGAATTTCACAGCTTTCCTGCTGCCAAGCTCCCGGGCGATGCGTTCAAAGGCACTGAGCGCGCCGTGGTCCAGAATGGGGCGGAGCAGTCCGGGAATGTGAAACGCCTTGAACTGGGCAAGTCCGGTAAGGGCGTTTGCTTTTTTGCGTCGGGGAGCGATGAAGATCTCTTTTTCCTCTTCGGGAGTCAAGGTGAAATTTTCCAGTTTTTCAAGGGCCTTGTATCCGGAAGCGATGTAAGCTGCGATCTCCTGCGGAGAACCTTTGAGTTTTTCCACCTCCCTGCCCCGGACGGCGACTTCGATGCAGAGACTTGACAGCTCAAAACTTTTCCGCAGAAGCCAAAGCCGCTGACGCTGGAGCGGAGTAAGAGTACACTTCAACCCCTTCTCCAGGGCATTTTTGAGAAACTCCAGATCTTCAAGGGTGTAGTTGTCGAACTGGATCGCTTTGCGCCGGTCATGGTAGTAACTGGGGAACTTCTTCCGGCAGAAGATCTCTTCCAGACGGTCGTAGAAACGCGTCACCTCAACGGCGGCTTCTGCACCGAACATGGTCACATAGTAATCCTGCAGGATCTTTTCCACATCGGCATTGAGGTTCCACCCCAGTTCATCCATAACATAAAGCCGGGGTGCATCCAGAATGGCGGAGTTGGTGTAAACTTCAAGGATCAGAGCCTTGAGCCCGTACTGCGCCGCTTTGCGCCAGTTGGCGGCAAGGTCACGGGGATAGAACCGGGGAACCATATAGCCATGACCGAAGGTATAGTTGTAGTCATAGATACCGATATTTTCCGCTCCGGCATTTTTCCACGCCGCAAGCTCCGTGTCGTAGATCCCCGGACGGGCACCGCAGATGACCGCCATGATGTGGGGGCCCAGTTTGATGTTCCGGGGAGCCTGATTGCTCCGGATGCCGTAGGCGATGAAAACCCCCAGTTTGCCGGGGTACTTTTTCCCGATCTCATCGCTGCACGCTTTGTAAAATTCAGCATACTGGTTGCCGTACTTTTCAAAGAGAGCCGTACAGTCGGCACACTGACAGTCGCCGCCCCCGTCATTCACAGAAAGGGTCATGTTGTTGACGTGCTTTTTTTTCAATCCTCCGAGATAGTGGGAAAGCAGTTTTTTCATATCCGGATTGGAAATACAGGGATTCCACCCCATGGCACGGGTGTATTTGGTCACATCGATCCGTTTGCCGTTGCGGACAGGGTAGTATTCAGGATGACTTTTGCCGTATTTGGCTGGGGGGACCACCTTGTCCATGGCGTGATTGGTGGCGTAATGGATAAAGCGTTTCTGCGTGCGGGAAAAAACAAAGTCCCGGCTGCCGCCGCTTGAGTTGTAGTGAAGAATGGTGGGAACTTCACAGATATCCAGAGTTCCGGGGAGTTCAATGGTTTTGAGCTGCGGCAGAACTTCACCGGTCTTGCCGGGGTAGAAGTACCGCCATCCGGCAAACCGTTTCAGAAAGTCTCCGGCGGCAAACAAAGTTCCCGTGGGGGTGGCGCCTGCGATGACCACACTTTTGCCCTCTTTGCTCCAGATGCGGTAGCCGTATTCCCCCAGTTTCCGGGTCGTCAGGTCAAGATGTTTGCTGAAAGCCCCCTTGCCCACATAAAGGGTCAAACTCCCCCTGGAAAAATCCTTCTGCCCCAAGATCTGCGTCAGCTTGGATTTGAGGAACGCCCCCGCCTCTTTGTCGGCGGCAACGATACGCACCCCCCCTGCTGAAAGAGCGGCAGCGAGAAACAACACCAAAAGAAATGTAAGGACTTTCATTTTCACCTCCATGAATATTGTCCGTGATACCAGAAATTCTGCTGCTGCACATGGGAATTGGCTCGTTTCACACTGCGCGCGCTGCCGTCAAGAAAGATGTAGGGACCTGCGCCGTTATGGAGAAAGGTCCGTTTGTCCCATGTGGACCCTGCATAGATACCGTATTCGGCGTTGCTGACCAGATAGGGGACCTGGGAGGGGGAACAACGCCAGCTGTTGAGCTTTTTGTTGGCGATCCAGATGCTCAGGGCGTTGCTGGTCCCCAAACCGCTGCCGAGACCGCCTTTGTACCCGATTTTTGAACCTGCAGCCTGAGCCGAAGGACAGATGACCTTAGTTTTCAGCAAAGGCCACGACCTTGAAAGAGCCATCTTGGGCTGGATATTATAGATATAGCCGTTCCAGATCAACTTGCCGATCCAGTAATCTTTCCAGTTGTTTTCCTCCTGCCGCCAGTGTTCGATGATGCGGTCGGCATGGTCCTGAGTGTAGAAGGCGGCGCCTTTCTGGATATTCAGGACCGTGTTGAGGCAGTTGACACTCTTTGCCGTTTCCCTTGAACGCTGCAAAGCAGGCAGCAGCATCGCCGCAAGAATGGCGATGATGGCAATAACAACCAGAAGCACAATCAGCGTGAACGCTGATTGAGTGAAGCACGGCTTTG
>JAZONY010000048.1:0-20973 GCA_045654705.1 Victivallaceae bacterium | reverse complement strand
GACGTCGTTCAGTTTGAGGCACTGCTGATCCGGATCTTCTTCCGTCAGGGCTGAGATGAAATGGGCAAGGAGCTTTGTACGCATGTCCGGAGCGGGAGCTTCAGCTGCCGGGGCAGGGCAGGAGGCGGCATCAGAAGCTATGCCTGATCCCGCTGCAAGGTGAAAAGCCGTCAATGCCCCGAGAGCAAGAAAGATTTGTCTGATCATTTTCATCGTTTCCTTATTTAAAAAATTAAAGCGCCCGTTGACCGGAAGTGGATCTTTGAGATCCCAACCGCAAAACGGACGCCTCCAAGAGTGGGAAACAAGTTCCGCCGCTCTCTCTGTAAGAGAGGTTTTCTTTCCGCCGTGCGGAAAAACTTGTGGCGAAACTTATTTCTTGTTCTTGTGCCGCAAGGACTTGAGCTGCTTCTTGCGCTTGTGCTTGGCGATCTTTCTCCGCCGTTTTTTCTTGAGATTGCCCATGATGACACCACATTTGTTCAATTATTAACAAAACCGATTGTATTATAATATAGCACCTGTTACAGAAAAAAACAACCTAAAAGAACAACTATTTACAGAAAATTTGCAAATATTTCTCCTGAATCCGTAAAAAAAGCTGCTTTTTCAACTCAACAAGAGAGAAAAGCAGCTCTTCAATTCAAGACATTTCTGTCAGCAACAGTGGATATCCACGATGCTCAACTGGGGCTGTTCGATGCCCTGATGGGTGTTGAGCTGGGGTGTCGCCAGAACATCGCAGCTGTCGGAAGTGAAGTTGTTCACATTCTGATTGAACGCGATGAAGTCGATGGAGACATTCCCCTGACGCATGATACCTCTGGTGTGGCTTCCGCCGCAGGTGGCGCTGCACTTCACGATCTGAACGTCGTTGAAGCGGAACACCGGCCGGGGGTTGCTGTGACCGAAAGGAGAAAGTTTCCCCAGATATTCAAAGAATTCAGGCGTCAGCTCTGTCAGAGAGATCTCACCGTCATAAGAGATGGAGCTTTCAAGGTCGCTGGTGTCGATCTGGCGGCTGATCTCTTTGTTCATGGAGTCAAAGAAGTTGGCGATCTTCTCAGTTTTGAGTCCCACGCCCACAGCCATGGGGTGTCCGCCGTAACGCTCAAGGAGATGGGCGCTCTTTGACAGCACTTCGACCAGATTCAAATTGGCGATACTGCGGCCTGAACCGTAGGCGACATCGCCCTGGACCGTCAGCACGATGGTGGGACGGTTGTATTCCCGTGCCAGACGGGAGGCGACGATACCGATGACCCCCTGATGCCAGTCTCTTCCGGCGACGAGGAGTGCGCAGGGGCTCATCCATGCAAGATGTCTTTCGATCTGTTCCCTTGCCTCCTGATAGATCTCCTGCTCTTTCTGCTGGCGGTCACGGTTGAAGCGTTCAAGCTGTGATGCGCAGGCATAGGCTTCGACGATCTGACCGGATTGAAGCAGTTTCAGTGCCACATTGGCATCCCCCACTCTGCCCGCCGCATTGATACGGGGTGCCAGACGGAAGGTGATGTCCGCAGGGGTGAGTTCGGAGCGGAGCTTGGAGCTTTCGATCAGGGCGCGCACGCCGGGACGGAGCTGCCGTTGAAGTGCTTCGATACCGTATTTGACCATGATGCGGTTTTCGCCCAGAAGAGGGACGATATCGGCAACTGTTCCCAGAGCCACATAGTCGAGGACCTCTTCCAGACGGGTGGTGAAACCGCCCAGATTGTTTTCTCTGCCGTACTTGACAAAGGCGTGCGAGAGCTTGAAAGCCGCACCCGCCCCTGAAAGAAGCTGCAGATCCGCAAGCTCAGGATAGACCTTGGGATTGATGACCGCCAGGGCATCCGGGAGCGTTGCTCCGGCTTCATGGTGGTCCGTTACGATCACATCGATCCCCATTTCCCTTGCCCGTGCCACGGCATCGCAGCTGGTGATACCGCAGTCCACAGTGACGAGGACGCCGCAGACCCCGAAGGATTCAAGGGCTTTGTCCAGAGACTCCGGGGTGAATCCGTAGCCGTCGTCGAAGCGGTGGGGGATGAAAGAGTTGACGATTGCGCCGTTGCTGCTCAAGACCCACGCAAGAAGCGCACTGGCGGTGATACCGTCAGTGTCGTAGTCTCCGTGAATCAGGATCGGTTCCCGATTGGCAACAGCTTTCCACAACCTGGCTGCCGCATCCCTTATTCCAGGGAAACGGTAGGGGTCGCTCAAATTTGCGAGTCGCGGATTCAGGAAACTTGCGACCTGATCCGCACCGATGCCGCGCGCGGCAAAAATGAGGGCTATGGGACGGGGGAGATCAAAGCTCCGCTGCAGTCCTCTGGTTTCTTCCTCAAGATTTCCCGCGTTGATTTTCCACTTGTTTACACCCATTTGTTTCTCTTTTCTTATTTAATCTTCTTTATTAACATAACTCCGAAATGGGAATAATCCAAACGAAAAATCAAAAAAAATGCAAAATTTAGGCAAAATTTTTCTTTTCAGGGTTGAAAAAAGGGTTTTTCAGGAGTATTGTTAGTCAAGACGGTCCCCGGCTGTCTGTCCGCAGGAAAATCACTTTTGAAGGGAAGACAAGGTTATGAGCAATGTGCAATTTCCGGAAAACATTTCGGGACAGTGGATCTTTCTGGAGCGTTTGAGAGATAAACAGGATACCGGTATATTGGCAAGACGGAAATTTTCTCTGACCGGTGAGAGCAGCGACGATTTTGTTCTTCTGGTCAGTGCCAATACTTTTTATCAGCTTTTTGTCAACGGGCGTTTTGCCGGTTCCGGCCCCCGGACACATCAGAATCTGGGGACAAGCTATATCGATGCCCATGAGATCGGATTTTATCTGGTTCCCGGCAACAATCTCATCTCTTTTGTTGTCCATAACGCTCCCGACGGCGGAAACGGGGATCACTCCCGTGTGCCGGGGCTCTGGTGTCAGCTGCAGTGCGGCAGTAAAACTCTGCTTCAGAGCGATGACTCCTGGCAGCTGATGGCTCTTGAAAATTTCTTTCTGCCCCGTCCCCGGGTCAACCCTGAGGGACGCCTTGCAACTTTCACCGATCTGCGCCTGCTTCCCCCGGATTGGAACGATCCCGGTTCCGCAAACGATGAGGGATGGGAAAAGCCCGATCTTCTGGTGCAGCCGGGGGAACCGGGGGCGGTGATGGAGCTTCACCCTGTGCCTCCTGCGGCGTCAGGTGCGGAAGTTCTTGAACTCAAGGAGGTGAAACGGGGAAATGTGGCAGAGCGTCCTTTCTTTTCCTGCTGTAATTTTTCATCCCTTCCTGCGGGGAAGACCGGAGCGGCTGTTTCTTATGTCTATTGCGAAAGCACGACCCGTTTCAAAGTGAAACTTTACGCCGATGATCCTTTCAGACTTTTCTGCAACAAAAAGGAGCTTTTCAACGCATCCTGCGCTTCGGGGGAAGAGGTGGAGTTGCTCTTGAACAGAGGCTTCAACCGGATCCTGCTTTTTTCAAAGTTCCGGCACAACACCATGGGGATCATGTTCTGTGCCGCAAAAGCACCGGAAGATATGGTGTTTTTAAGCGATATGCTCGAAACGGCTGCCCCCGGCTGGTGCGTTGCGCCCATAGAAAAATTGAAGTACGCCGAGTGCAGCTCCGCAGTCAATGTGGAGCAGCTCAAAGGAGCTTCACTTCTTCCTGTGACCGATGAGAGCGTGGCGGATATCGTTGACTGGCTGAAAGAAGCTGAAATTTCTCAAATGGAACCTTCCGATGACTCTTTCAGAGAGGGGGAAATGGCTCTGTTCCAGCTCCCCCGTATGCGTTACGGTTCCCCCCGCCTTACTCTTACGGCTTCTGCCGGAGATATCGTCGATATGATCATCGGCACCGAAGCTGACGGAACTTCATTTTTGCCCCGGGGCGTCAACGGCGGCGACAGAGAGGTGGTCAGTGCCATCTGCCGCGAGGGGGAAAATGAGATTTCAGCCATGTTCCCCGCCGATTGCGGCTGTGTATTGGTTTTTTTCCGCAAGTGCCGGGAACAGGCGGTTTTGAAGGGTGTCGTGCTGGATGAGTTGAGCCGCAATTTCAACCGTGAATGTACTTTCAGCTGTTCCGATCCTTTCTGGAACGATGTGTGGCAGACCGGCAGAGACGGGATCAGCCGCTCCTGTGTGGCGCTTTCCCCCGCCGACGGATGCAGGGCTCATGACCTCTATCTGCTGGATTCATTCCTTGAGTCGGTCAATGTGGCATCTGTTTTCGGCGATACCGTTTACATCGCCTCCCGTCTGCGGCAGCTGGCGGGGGGACAGCTTGAGAATGGTGCGATACCGGCACTTTCCGGGGGGAAAGGGTATGATGCGGCATTTTTCCACATGTTCTTCTTCCCCGCCTGGCTTCTTTACAACTACCGCTTTTCAGGGAATCTTGTGGAGCTGAACAATATGCTTCCCCGTCTGGACGGGGCGAAACGCTATCTGCTTTCTCTGCTTGATGATGAAAAATCACTGATGGAAGTGAAGTGGGAGGAGCCTTGCGGGACCCCCGGGAGCGATCCCCTGAGTTCCTGCCGTCAGGAGGTTGTTTTCAACGCTCTTTTCTGCCGCTTTATGATGACGGCAGCTGAGATCTACGATCTTGGGGGGCGTCCCTTTGATGCCCGTGAGTGCCGCCGTTATATGCGGCGTGTTTCAGAGGCTCTGGCTGAGAACTTCTTTGACAGTGAGACCGGACTTTTCTGCGATGCTCCTGTGAGGGAAGGGGAGGGGAAAATGGAGTTTTCTCTTGCCGGTAACTTCTTCCCTCTTCTTGCAGGTATCAAAACGCCGGAGTGCTTTGAAAACTTTGTCAAAACCTTTTTCGATTTTGATACGGCTTCCTGCCGTACTGTTGAAGCTGAATCCCCCTATTTCCATTACCTCTTTGCGGAAATGCTTTTCGCCCTCGGTCAGAAGGAGTGGGGGTTCCGTTATATCAGGAATTACTGGGGCAGACGGCTGGACCTTGAAAAAGGAGTGTGGCGCGACCCGGTGACGGGGAACATCATAAGCACCCGTTTCAACGGGGGCGGGGTGTTTGTTCCCAATGTCTTTCTCATCCGCGAGATCGTCGGCGTGCGCCTTGCGGAGCCTGCCCATGCCGTTATTTATTTCGATCCCGCCTGGGAATTTGTGGATCATGCCGATGCCGCGATCCCCACAGCTCAGGGCAGGGTGCATATCCATTGGAAAAAAGATGCTGAGGGCGGATTGGAGGTCAATATCTACTCCAGTCATCCTCTGAAAGTGATGCCTGAACTTTCTGAAGAAATGCTCCGGAAAACCACTTTCTGTCTCAGTGAAAATGTGGCGCTGGTCAAATCCGCCGCCAGAGAGGAGTGAAAATGAAAAAGACTTTACTGATTTTATTCAGTTGTGCTATGGCAGGCGGCGTGCTTCAGGCAGCTCCCCCTCCACCGAAAGAAAGGATCACCAAAGAGACTCTGCTTGCCAAAGACACGATCATCCGTTATACCCTTGTCAAGCCCTGTCATCTGGATAAGTACAAATATTTCTGCTGCCCCATCCGCAAGATCGTCAGGCGCAAGGCGGCGGACGGCAAGTGGACCGATTACTGCTACAATGAGCGGGAGGAACTTATCGGCTTGCGCAAAAGCGACCACCGGGGAACAGTCAAACGCAGCGATTTTTCCGCTGTTTCCGGCTGTACCCGCTGCCGCAGCACCACCTTGAAACAACGCTCCTGGAAGCACGACACCAATCCCCGTCTTGCGCCCCCAAAAAAGAAGAAAAAGCGTTGAGACATGTCAACAAAAAGGGCTTTCTGAGGTAATTTCAGAAAGCCCTTTGTTATTTGGTGCTTCAGTAGAGGGAGTCGGGGAAGTAGTGCTGATCTGCGTTGGCAGAGGTGACGACTTCGGATTTGACCACCACTTCACGGGGACCGGGATTCTTTTTGTTGTTCCGCAATCCTGCAAGGGCAAGATCGGCACCGGTTTCGATCATGCGGGGGGGATAGGTGACAGTGGCTTTGACCAGAGGATCTTTCTCTTTGACCAGCTTCACAATGGCCTTGGCACCGCCGCCGCCCACGAAAACTTTGACATCTTTGCGTTTGGATTCTTTGTAGGCTTTGAGCGCACCGATGAGAACATCATCATCACCCGCCCAGACACCATCGACTCTGGCGTATTTCTGGAGATATTTTTCCATGAGTTTCAGACCTTTTTCCGTGTTCCAGTCCGTGGGCTGGGAGTCCAGGATCCGGATCTTGGGGAACCGGGCTTTCAGCACCTTTTTGAAGCCGTTGACACGCTCGGTGTTGATGGGGCAGAGGACACCTTCCATAACGAGGATATCCCCCTGACCTTTCAGGGCTTCACCCATGGCGGCGGCGGCGGCTTCACCGAGACTTGTGTTGTCGCCGTTGACAAAAACATCTTCCGCTTTGGAGGGCAGGGGGTTGGAAACAACCACCAGATAGATGCCCCGCTGTTTGGCAAGTTTGCACACATTGTCCAGCGGTTCAGGCTCCTGACTCAGGATGACCAGAGCATCGGGATTCTGCATCATCAGCTGTTCGATGGCGTTGACCTGAGCTGCGCCGCTGCCGCTGGTCGCCACGGTGACAGCCACATCTTTATTGGCAGCTTCGAGGCGTTTTTTCGCCTGTTCGGCGTGCCAGACCACGCCGCCTGTCCAGCCGTGAGTCGCAGCGGGGACAGAGATGCCGATCTTGAGTTTTTTCTCACTTTTTCCGCAACCGCAGAACAATGCGGCGCACAGCAAAAACGGAATCAATAATTTTCCCATGATCTTTTACCTTTCTTTGCGATATTGGGATAAAACGGCAATGATGATGACGGCACCTTTGACACACTCCTGGAGCCGGGGGGAAATGCCCCATGCCACAAGGGCGTTGGAAATCACCGTGAGGATCAGGATCCCTGCAACAGTTCCTGTGACAGCGGCTTTGCCCCCTGACATGCTGCTGCCGCCTACGATAACGGCGGCGATGGCATCCAGTTCGTAGCCGGTACCGTCGTTGGCGGAACTGATGCCCCCCAGTCTGCCGCCCCAGAGAAGCGCGGCAAAAGCGCAGAGAATACCTGTGATCAGGTAACTCTTGAAGCGGATCAAGCCGGTGTTGATGCCTGAAAAACGGGCAACCTTTTCATTGGAGCCTGTGGCACGGAGCTGAACGCCGAAAACAGTACGGCTCAGGATCAAAGCTCCTGCGGCACCGGTGATGAGAAAGAACCACAATGTGCAGGTACTGTCGATGGTTCCCAGAAACGGCACGGTCAGATTGACACGCCCCGCATCACCGAAATAAAGGGCAAGGGAGCGGAAAATCGACATGGTCCCCAGAGTCACGATGAAAGGAGGGAGCTTTGCAAAGCCCGCCAAAGCTCCGTTGAGGGCGCCTCCTGCGGCACCTGCGGCAAGGGCAATGGCGATGATGCAGACAAGCTGCCCCGCAGGAGAGGAGGCGCAGAGAGGGGCAAGTTTGAAAGCTGCCACCCCCGACAGGGCGAAGAGGGAACCTACGGAAAGGTCGATGCCGCCGGCTCCGATGACAAAGGTCATACCCACGGCGATGATACCGGTGTAACATGCCTGTTTGAGCATAACGGCGTAGTTGGCGGGGATCCTGAAGGATTCACAGGTCGCCGCGCAGAGGATCAGCAAAAGAAAGAGTGCGATCCATGAAGCGTAAGATTCAATAAATTTTTTCATTGTTCCACCCCCGCAGCTTTGCGGATGATATGTTGTTCGGTCAGTTCGTCACCTGAAACAAATCCGGCGACGGAACCGTTGCGGATGACCATGATTTTGCTGCACAGCCCCAGAAGTTCCTCCAGATCAGAGGAAATAAGCAGACATGCCGCACCTTTCTCCGCAAGATCGTGGACGAAATCATAGATTTCACGCCTTGCCCCCACATCCACGCCCCGGGTCGGTTCGTCGAAAATAAAGATCTCAGGGGCGGTATCGAGACACTTGGCAATGGCGGCTTTCTGCTGATTGCCTCCGCTCAGATCTTTGACTTTCTGAAGAGGGGACGTGCATTTCAAAGCAAAAGAAGCAATATATTTGCCGGCTTTTTCCAGAATTTTTTTGAAGCTGAGGAATCCTTTTGAACTGTAAGAACTCAAAGCCCCGAGAGTCATGTTCTGGGCGATTGAAAACTCAAGGATCAATCCGCTGCCCTGACGGTCTTCGGTGAGGAACGCCATTTTCTGTTTCAGAGCATCGGCGGCAGAATCGATCTTGCAGATTTTTCCGTTGATGCGGAGCGTCCCGGAGCTTTTTTTACGCAGACCGAAAAGGGCTTCGGCAAGTTCTGTGCGTCCGGAGCCGTTGAGACCGGCGACCCCGAGAATTTCCCCGGCGTGGAGTTCAAAAGAAAGATCGTTGACGCCGGGGGCGCAGAGGTGTGAAACTTCAAGTTTGGGTTTTCCGCACACTTCCGGCAGTTTCGGGGGGAAAAGTCTGTTGAGTTCTCTGCCCACCATTTTTTCGGCAAGGCTCCGGGGAGTCAGCTCTTCCGAGGGGAAGATCCCCTGCATTTCACCATCCCGCAGGACCATGACATGGTCGCAGAAATCGAGGACCTCTTCCAGTTTGTGCGAGATATAAATGACCGCCGTCCCCCGGGCTGTGAGGGTGCGGACCAGCTGGAAAAGGTTTGCCGTTTCCCCGGCGTTGAGAACTGTTGTCGGCTCATCCATGATGAGGACTCCGGAGGCGCTTGCCACAGCTTTGGCGATCTCGACCATCTGTTTTTCCGCAACGGTCAGGGAGGAAACAGGCAGATCCGGCGAAATGGCAACTTTAAGAGAATCCAACAGTTCTTTTGCCCGTTGCGCCATATCTTTCCGGCAGAGGAAACCGCTCCGGGCGATTTCTTTGCCGAGGAAGATATTTTCAGCCACGGTCAGGTCAGGCGCCAGATTGAACTCCTGATGGATCGCCGCCACAGGCACGGTACATTCAATGGAACCTGCGGCGGCTTTGAGCAGACCGCAGATGCTTTTGACCAGCGTGGATTTTCCGGCGCCGTTTTCCCCGGCAATGCCGAGGACGGAACCGGAAGCCAGCTGAAAAGAGATGCCCGAAAGTACCTTGACATTGCCATAGGCACATTCAAGCTCTCTTACATCAAGTATGACATCCGCAGCCATGATGGATCATCTGACGGTGTAGACCCAGAGGCCGTTTTTGTATTCAGCGGCAACATCGCCGTTGGCAGCCATGCGTCTGAGCCAGCCTTCGACGGCTGCTCCGGCTTCGGGGAGTCCCGCCGCCTGAGCGATCTCACCGGCATTGCCGCTGAAACCGGCCATGGTTTTGAGAGCGGCATCGAGCTTGCTTTTGATTTCCAGTTCGCCTGTGGCGGCGAGTTTGTACGCCTGGACCCCGGGCTGGTGGAACGCATTGATGTTGATGTATTCAGCGTAGACTGCCACGGCACGCTCATAAAGGGCGATGATCATACCCAGCTCAAAGACGGTGAGGCGGGGGAGCTTGATGGAAATGGTCTGGCGGCCCTTGCTGCGGAGTGCTTCGGTAAGACCGGCGCAGAAACCGTGGAGATAGTCCCCCATGACCTTGCCTTCGCCCAGATCGATCTTGCGGGCATCCTCAAGGATCTCAATGAAGGTGGCAAAGAAATCATCCCTGCCGTCGTTGAGCTGCTGGATAAAGGCGTGGGCATCGGTACCGCCTTTGTTGCCGAAAACGTTGAGTCCCTGATGACACACCTTGCCTTCAAGGTCGAGTTCCTTGCCGAGGCTTTCCATGACCAGCTGCTGAAGATAGCGTGAAAGCAGCACCAGACGGTCGCTGTAAGGCACGATGACCATGTTGCGGTCCCCCTTGCCGGAGCCTGCGATGTACCACATGGCGCTGAGCATCATGGCGGGATTTTTGAAGCCGTCGGTATTGCGGGTGAGTTCATCCATCCGGAGGAAACCTGCGATGAAGGATTTGAAGTCGATACCGGTCAGAGCTGCGGGAACATGACCCACGATGGCACTTTCACTGGTACGGCCGCCGATGGAGTCCGCCATTTCAAAGGAGGCGAGGAATTTTTTCTCTGCGGCATACTGGTCAAGTTTGCTGCCTTTCATGGTGACAGCCACGGCGTGACGGCCGAAATCGAGGTTTTGAGCGGCGTAGAAACGCTCCATGGCGATCATGTTGTTTTTGGTTTCCTGAGTGCCGCCGGATTTTGAAACCACAAGGTGCAGGGTGGTTTCAGGATCCATGACCTCACAGAGATCTTCAAACTCCGCGGAGTCGGTATTGTCGAGGAAGTAGATCTTCAGGGCATTTTTGCGTTTTTCAGCAGAAAGTTCGTTCCAGTAGGGACCGTTGACGGCGAACTGGAGCAGCTGGGGACCCAGAGCTGAACCGCCGATACCGTTGACGGCGACAGCGGTGAAAGGACGGCCCGTTGAGCCGGTGATGACACCTGCACGGACCTTTGCGGCGAAATCCTCCACAGCTTTGTAAAGGTCGGAGCTGCAATAGCTGATACGGTCGGTGAAGTGGGTCACTTTACGTTTTTCGTCGGGGTTTTTGATCTCGCCTCTTTCGATAGCGGCGATCCCGGCGTTGGCTTTGGCGAAAAGGGGAGCCATCTTTTCAAGATCGGCATCCTTGAAATCCATTCCGGCGAAATTGATTTCAAAGCCTGTTTCGGCATCGGTGATGGTATATTTGCGGCAGCGGTCGAACCATTGTGACATAATAGAATCTCCTGAATTAAACAACGCATCAAATCAAAAACAGGCGGCAGAACTTTCAGCGTTTGAAAGCATTTGCCGCCTGTATCATTTTATTGATCCTCTCATGGGATCACGAACAGTCAATTACTCTTCCGCAGCCAGTTCTTCGGCGATGGCATCGGCGAGTTCATAGTTGGCAGTGACCTGCTGCACGTCATCGAGTTCTTCCATGCGGTCCACCAGGCGCATGACCTGACGGGCGACGTTGGCATCGGTGATTTCGACCACCAGATCAGGCTTACGGACGATACCGGCCTCTTCGGTGGGGACCTGGTTTTCTTCAAAAGCCTTGGCGAGAGCTTCGAAGTTTTCGGGGGCAGCCCAGATTTCGGCGACGCCGTCTTCGACCTGGATATCATCGGCACCGGCATCGAGGGTGATTTCCATAAGTTTGTCTTCGTCAGCCCATTCGCCGGTGATGACGAAGTGAGCCTGACGCTGGAACATACGGGCAACAGCACCGGAACCGGCAAGGTTTCCGCCGTTGCGGTCAAAGGTCATACGGACATCGCTGATGGAGCGGTTGCGGTTATCGGTCAGACATTCGACGATAACGGCGACACCGCCAGCGGCATAGCCTTCGTAGACGATTTCTTCAAAGGTGACATCTCCGAGTTCGCCCATACCTTTTTTAATGGCACGGTCGATGTTGACGTTGGGCATGTTCACAGCCTTGGCGGCGGCGAGAGCAGAACGCAGCTTGGGGTTGGAGTTGGGATCGGCACCGCCCATCTTGGCGGCGACCATGATTTCCTTACCGATACGGGAAAACGCTTTACCGCGGACTTTATCGGCAGCAGCTTTCTTGTTTTTGATATTTGCCCATTTACTGTGACCGGACATAATGACTTCTCCTGTAAAAATGGTTGAAATTAAATTTACATAATATAGTGCAGGAAAAATGAATTTTCAAGTCCTTTGAAAAATTTTTATCAATATTTAATTTATTCAGGTTGAAAAAAACTCCATTGTGTGTTATCTTGATAGAGAAGTAAACTGAAGTCCTACAAATAAATAAGGTATGTGAATCATGGAAAAACGTTTTGCCAATGAAAATTTCCCGCCCGAGATCCAGGAGCGGGCAGACCGGATGAATACCGATGAGGCACAGGTCCCTGTGGTCGAGCTGCCCCCCCTGCCCATTGACGGACACACCACCGGAACCGAATTCCAGACCCGGATCCGCCCCCGTCT
The DNA here is from genome assembly GCA_045654705.1 of Victivallaceae bacterium. GTDB lineage: Bacteria > Verrucomicrobiota > Lentisphaeria > Victivallales > Victivallaceae > UBA1784. Next base: position 9,024 of record JAZONY010000048.1, on the reverse strand, counting down.
GGTCGCGGCTTTTGAAAAGTATATGTACGGTCCTGTCCCCCCCCGCTGCGAAGAGGTCCTTTTCAAAGTGACTGACGAAGGCAGTGCTTTCGGAGGATTGGGGATCCGCCGCGAAGTCGATATCATCTGCCGTCACAAAGGTCTTGAGCGTGTCATGCACCTGCTCATATTCCTCCCCGCCGGAGCCGAAGGCAAAGTTCCCCTCTTTTTCGGTTTGAACTTCAAGGGCAACCACACCGTTTCCACCGATCCCGATGTGAAGTTCCATCCCTTTGAGCGTTATGCACCTGTCAATCCCGGTTCCCTGCGTCAGGCGGACAACCGCTGCGATGAATCCGGAAGAGGGACGTTCGCCGGACGCTGGGATGTGGAAAATGTGCTGAAACGGGGCTATGCCACTGCGACCATGTGCTACTTTGACATCTATCCCGATATCCCTGCGGGATTTGAAAAGAGTATCATGCGCCTTTTCTATACCCCCGAAGCATGGAACTCCCCCCAGCGTGACACCGGTGCGATCAGTGCCTGGGTGTGGGGTATCCAGCGGGCGCTGGATTATCTGGAAACTCTCCCTGAGATCGACAGCTCCAAGATGATGGTCCACGGACACTCCCGTCTGGGCAAGACCGCTTTGTGGGCAGGTGCAGTGGATCAGCGTATCGCTCTGACCGTTTCCAACTGTTCCGGGACCTGCGGTGCCAAGCTCTGCCACCGTTTCTACGGCGAAAGTTTCGAGTGGATCCACTTCTGGAATCCCCACTGGGTCCGTGCCGACTTCAAGGAATACGTTCAGCATGACACTGAATTCCCCATCGACCAGCACATGCTCATGGCGGCGATCGCCCCCCGTCTGCTCTATGTGGCAAGCGGTTCACTTGATGAATACGCCGATCCCCGGGGCGAATTTGAAGCGGCAGTTGCAGCAAGTCCCGCATGGCGGCTGAGCGGCGGTTCCGGGACCGGGACCACCCACTTCCCCCCCTGCGGCAAACTTGTCGGCAATGAAATCGGCTACTATCTGCGTGAGGGCGAACACAACTTCACCCCCGAAAACTGGAAGGTCCTCATGGACTTTGCCGATGCCAGAATAAAATAACCCTGTTTCAAGGCAGAAAAAAGCCGGATATGCAAAAACTTATTTTGCGATAATGTTTGGTCCAAAGACCGGAACAACCGTTACCCCCGTGTTCAACGCCACGGGGGTTTTTTACACCCTCGAGCCGGTTGACAGTCTGCGGGCGTTTTCGTTGTTTTGATACAGGTCGCTTGTATTGACCAGTGGCAAAAGCGCCCGCTAGCTGAAACAAATATAAACAGTGGTCGAAGCCGTGAGCCAGCGAAGGTGCTTCGCACCGAGCGCGCAAGGTTGGAGCGGAATAAGCCCCTGCGGTATCCCGCAGGGCTCGCTCCGAGTCATGTCGGGGCGAATGGAGTGAAACCTGAGCATCTAAGCTCCCCTGAGAGCAGCCGCAGGCTGTCGACGGGGGGCGCTGTAATTGAGATGAAGCCTTGTACCACAGTGGTCGAAGCCCCAAACCTCCTCAAAAACAGTATCACCGTTGCACCACAACAACACGCCACACAGGTCGGAAAAGATGGGGTTCGTGGAAGAAAACCGCTGGCGGTTGTCTTTCCCCGACTCCGCAGACCTTAAGTAAATCAAGCTCAACCTCAATGTTTCCAACAGTTTCGGCTACCGGCAGTATCTGCTGGACAGCAAACGGTGAAAAAAATTCTGAAAGGACTTGTATTTTGTCCTTTGAAAGAGTATATTATTATAATTGATCGTCGCGTGCCCGGAGGCGGGGGAAGGATTGAAGTTTGTCCTTTCCGCAAACACCGCGGGTCGTCAGTGGCCGTTCCGGCGTTGAGGATCGCAGTCAGCAAATTTTAAGGAATTGAAAAATGGCTGAAGTATTTCTTGAGCATGTGTACAAAGTGTACGAAGGAAAAGTTGAAGCAGTCCGCGACTTCTGTCTGGACATCAAGGACCGTGAGTTCATGGTCTTCGTCGGTCCCTCCGGCTGCGGAAAATCCACCACTCTGCGTATGATCGCAGGTCTGGAAGAGATCACCAAAGGTGAAGTCCGCATCGGCGACCGCGTGGTCAACGACGTGGCTCCCAAAGACCGTGACATCGCTATGGTGTTCCAGAACTACGCTCTGTATCCCCATATGACCGTTTATGACAACATGGCTTTCGGTCTGAAACTGCGCAAATACTCCAAGGAAGAGATCGACAAGCGCGTTATGGAAGCTGCCAAGATCCTCGGACTTGAAGATTACCTGAACCGTCGTCCCAAACAGCTTTCCGGCGGTCAGCGTCAGCGTGTTGCTGTGGGTCGTGCCATCGTGCGTAAGCCCAAAGCGTTCCTCTTTGACGAACCTCTTTCCAACCTTGACGCCAAGATGCGTGTTCAGATGCGTACTGAGATCTCCAAGCTCCACCAGCAGCTTGAGACCACTATGATCTACGTTACCCACGACCAGACTGAAGCTATGACCATGGGCGACCGTATCTGCGTTATGAAAGACGGTGTGATTCAGCAGGTTGCAGCTCCCATCGAGCTTTACGACAAGCCCTGCAACAAGTTTGTTGCCGGCTTCATCGGAACTCCTCCCATGAACTTCTTCGAAGGTAATCTGGTCAACAAGGAAGGCAAGCTGACCTTTGTTTCCCCCGGTTTCGAGTGCGCCGTGCCCGATGCCTGGAAGGAAAAAATGGAACCCTTCTGCAACAAGCCTGTCACCTTCGGTATCCGTCCCGAAGACATCGGCAACGAAGCTGCCGAGCGCAATCCTGAAATGCCCAAAGTCAAGGCAAAAGTTGAAGTCATCGAGCCCATGGGTTCCGAGACCTACGTTTACCTGACCTGCGCCACCACCAGCTTCATCGCCCGTATCGACCCCCACCGTCGTCTGAGCGTCGGTCAGGACATCGAGTTCGCACTCCTGATGCCCAACGCCCACTTCTTCGACGGCGAGACCGAAAAAGCCATCATCTGATGCGCTGAAAGCACGTCACAAACCGGAAGTTTCCCGCTTCCGGTTTTTTATTTCTTTTCCTTGCAATTACATTGATCCTGAGTTATATTAATCAAGAGTTTATAATCCGTATTTTAATTGAGAAATTCCGATGAAAGCCGTAATCGTCATACCATGCTACCGCTGTGAAATGAGCAAAGAGGAAAGAGCCTCTCTTTTGCAGTGTGCCGAAATATTTGGTGACAGACGGAAAATCGTATTGGCTGCCCCGGACTCCCTTGATTGTTCTGCGTATCAGGAGATCCTGCCCCGGTGCAGTGTGGAGCGTTTTGAGGATAAGTTTTTTGCCAGCGTTTCTACTTACAGCTGGCTTTTGCTGACTCCTGAGTTTTACCGGCGTTTTCAAGCGTATGAGTATATGCTGATCTATCAGCTCGACGCCTGGGTGTTCTGCGATGAACTGGATCAATGGTGCGAAAAAGGATACGATTACATCGGCGCTCCCTTCGTTTTGAAGTGGGGCCATCGTGAAAAAGTCATTGTCGGGAACGGCGGTTTTTCTTTGCGGCGCATCAGTGCCATGCTGCGGGTCTTGGAGGGGGAACATAAGAAAATGTTTCCTCCGGAGCTGCTGAAGGAGTTTTTTCTGAACCACATTGTCTGCGGAAACTATTTCCGCAGTCTTGTCCCACTCCTGAAAATGTGCGGACTTTTGCCCAATTCCAGAAGGCATTATCTGGAGCAGATCCGTCGCGAAAAATACAACAGTGAAGATATGGTCTTTTATTTTCTCGGCAGACAGTTCACCGATGACGGTTTGACAATGCCCGGCATTGATGAAGCTGCATGCTTTTCTCTTGATGGTGCTCCGGAACGGTTTTTCAAAAAACTGCCTTTCGGATGCCACGCATGGATGAAAGATGATGCAGAGTTCTGGAAGAAAAGGATTCATGCTCTTGCCTCAAAGACTTGAGGAAGGGGGGCTTTGTTTTTTTTGTTAAGCCGTGTATCAGCACTTTCTCAGGGAAGGCGGGGAAGTTTGGCTTATTTCGATGAGTTTTGAATTCAGCTGTTTAAAATATTGACGAGTCAGTGAGGTGTTCAATGCCTGGTTGGATGAAAAAAAAAGCAAAATTAAAAAACTTTATTCGCATTGCGTTCCGTTCTCTCATAACGTTCCGTTTTCAAATGAAGCTTCTCAGTTTACTGTTACCCCAAAAAAGAAAAAACAAAAACGGGGCTTTATTGTGGCTGAAACACCTCGACTCACCCGAGTTGTATTCGGAAACGGTTTCCGCTGGGCCTCAGTTGTTAAAAAAGTATGTAAGCATCGTTCATTTGGAAATCTCATCTTACTGCAACCGTTCCTGTTTGTATTGTCCAAACAGTAAAATCCCGCACGCAAGAAAGCAAAAAAAACTATTGCCCGAAACACTTTTTCTGAAATGTCTGCAAGAACTTGCTGCGATCCGCTATGACCAGTATATCGAGTTCAACGGCTTTAATGAACCTTTGTTTGATGAAGAAGTATTTTTCAGCCGTGTCAAGGCAGTAAAGGATTTTTTGCCGGAAAGTCATCTGGTCATCAATACGAATGGCGACTGTTTGACAGAGGAGTATCTGAAAAGGATCGCTGCGGCTGGTGTGCAAACTCTGCTTATTACTCTGCACTTGGTCCCGGAAGAGTTTTCACTGACTCCGGAAGAACGGATGGGGAAGATCCGGAAATTTTTGGATCGCTTTCCGGGAGTACGATTTGAGCTCGACGGAGAAAACGGATTTCTTCCTCTTGGCGGCACAAAAATATTTTTTCGTCTTTCCGAGTTCAATGAAAAGGGACACAACTGGGGCGGCTCTGTAGGAAAATTGGAGTTAAGACGGACCATCCCCTGTTTTGTCCCGGCTAAACATATTTATGTGGACTACTCCGGAAGGGTAAACCTCTGTTGTTCGGTAAATATGGACTATGCGGGACTTGAGGATTTTTGTATCGGCAATATCAAAGGATCTTCTCTTTGGGAACTTTATGCTTCCCCAAAGGCCGCAAAAATCAGAAAGTCTCTTGTCGATATGCAGAATATACCGGAGTGCTGCAAATACTGTAACGCCCAGACATGGTATTTCTTTCATCCGGAAGTTATTGAAAATCCGTATTTTCCTTATCAGTTCAGAAACAGTGTATCGCATTGAGTTTCCGCTACAGTAAATGGAAACTCAATGAAGAATAAGTTCAAAAGAGCTCCGTTCAAAAAGAAATTTTTATAAATGTTTTTTTTAGAAAATATTTTTTCTTCGTTCAAATGGTTGCGAAAAGGACCCATGGGGAAAAATTGCAGGATTACTGTGATCCAAACGGTAAAATTTATTCTCTTGCGTATATTGACTTGGCATTTCAAACATAAAACTGTGGGCGTACTGATCATCCGCAACGATCATTTAGGGGATATTCTGATTTCTTTATCTCTGATAGAGCAGGTTGCTGCAATCGTACACAAGAGATCTCAAACGGTAACGGTTGTCACCTCTTCAAGCGGTTATGAACTGCTTCGGCAGTGTACATACATTGACAAGCTGGTCGTTTGCGATTACTCGGATCTGAGTTCCGGAATCTGGAATCGGATCAGAGAATACCGGAAGATCACTTGCTATTGGGCTCAAAAAGTTATTCTGCTTCCCTCTCTCAGCCGTTCCGGAGAAAGTGACTATCTTGCCTTGCTGCCTCGCGGAAAACAACGTTATGGCATTGAGACGATGAATGTATGGTCCGTTGCTGATGCCGTCAGAGAATACCGGGCTAATTTTTTCAACTTCTTTTACGATTTTCTTCTGGACTATGATAAGGCATGTACAGTACGGGAAAATGAGGCACGATTACTTTCTTTTGCCATGGAAGAGACAATATATGCCCAAAGAGGCAATATCAATCACTTGGGAGAATTTCCGCAGTGCCAAGTTTCTGAACGTCCCTATATTCTTGTTGTCCCGGGTTCTTTTGCTGTCAGCCGGCAATGGCCTGCCGAAAGGTTCGCCGCAGTTATTGACCGTATATTGGAGAAATATCCCGCATTTTCTGTCATTATAAGCGGCAGCTTCAGTGACAGTAAAGCTGCCGAAAAGCTGTTGGCGCACAGCTGTTTCAGGGATAAAATAATCAATCTTTGCGGCAAGTCAACGTTAAGACAGCTTTTCAGCAATGTCAAAGAAGCGGAGTTTGTTATCTCTAATGATACCGGTACGATTCATGTAGCAGCAATACTTGGAAAAAAATGTTTTTGTATCGGGGGAAATTGGCATTATGGAGCGTATAATCCGGATCCTTGCTGTCCGTCAAATATCTTTATCAATGCAGATACACCATGTCGGCACTGCTTTGAAAAGTGTCATGCTTTGACAGAGGGACGTTTTTCATGCCTTATGCAGGTTACTGTCGAAAAAGTTACTGAAGCCATCTTTCAGGAGATTTCACCTCCTGCGGTCAAAGACCGGAAGATTTGAAAAGCTGTTTTTTGCACCTTTTTTCTAAAAAAGAGTTTGACTTTACCTCTTTATGGTGATATATTTTGTACAGAGCGTATACAGAAAACAGTATACAGGATAAAAAGAACAGGTCATGACACGTTATAAACAGTTTCTGCCACGGAAGGTGGAGTTTGCCAGGGATGCTCTGGTGACTTTGATCCACGACCGCAATTTGCAGTCGGGGGATCGTTTGCCTACCTATACGGCGCTCCGGAACGAATTGGGGCTGGGAAGCCAGACCATCGCAGGCGCCGTGGGACTGCTTTGTGAGGCCGGGGTCCTCGAAGTGAGAGATAAAGTCGGCATCTTTGTCAAAAATCCCGCAGGCGGACTCCTCGCCGGAAGAACCATCGCTGTCGCTGTCCGCGAACTTGAGGGCAGCGCTTATGCCGCCACACTTGCCGCTTTTATCCAGAAATTTCTCAATGAACAAAATTGCCGCTGCCTTACCTTTTACCGCAGGGCAGGGGCAAGAAGCGAAAGACCCGGTATCGAGGAGTTTCCCGGTCTGGGACAGACCCTTTCTGAACATCGCTGCGACGGCGTTCTGACTCTGTGTCCTTTTTCTGACACCTCCCTCAATCAGATCACACGTTTGGGGATACCATGCTGCTTCATCGGGGACGATGATCAGCACTTTATCCACTTCGGCGTGGTCATCGAGGTCACCCGGTTCCTGAATGAAGCTGCCGGACTGCTCAGGCGTGAGGGGTGTTCCCATATCGTCCAGCTTGCCATCTCTCAGCAGCAGCTCGCTCTGCGTTCAGGCTGCGGACTCCCCGGACTGGTGGGCATGTCCTACTCCGGCGGCGCCGCCATCGCCAAAAATCTGCTTGAGCTTCCTGCTTCAAAAAGACCCGACGGCATCATCAGCGATGACGATACCGTGGTGAGCGGTCTGCTTTCTGAATTGATCCGCAGACAGTATCCGAAGATCACTTATATGCCCCGCATCGCAAGTATCGTCCACAAGGAACTGGGGGAAAAGTATCCTTCCGAAAGAATGATCCTTTTTGAACAGTCCATCGGCGAATATGCGGGCATGGCGGTCTCTCTGCTGTTGGATCAGCTCAGAGGCGAAAATATTGAAAAAAAACGTATTGTCTACCAGTTCAAACTGGTTAAAAATCAAACCCTTAATTAAGGAGAATGAAAAATGGCTGACAAAGTTGCAGCTCTCGCCATCAACGGCGGCGAAAAGGTCTACAATGGTTCCTTCCCCATGTGGCCCCAGTTCAACCCCGAAACCTATGACAAAGTGGTTGATATCCTCAAAAGCGGCAAGGTGAACTACTGGACCGGTAAAGTCGGTATGGAATTCGAAAAACAGTGGGCAAAATGGATCGGCGCCGACTACGCCATCAGCGTTGCCAACGGTACCTGCGCCCTGCACACCGCTCTCGCCGGTCTCGGCGTCGGCCCCGGTGACGAAGTCATCTGTACCTCTTACAGCTTCATCGCTTCCAGCTTCTGCGCTCTGCAGGCCGGTGCTCTCCCCGTCTTCGTCGACTGCGGAACCGACCACCTGATCAACCCCGATCTCATCGAAGAAGCCATCACCGAACGCACCAAAGCCATCGTCGTCGTCCACCGCTACGGTATGGTCGCTGATATGGATCCCATCATGGCTATCGCCAAGAAACACAACCTCTATGTGGTTGAAGACTGCGCCCAGTGCTTCGGCGGTGTCTACAAAGGCAAAAAAGCCGGTACCATCGGTGACGTCGGCTGCTTCAGCTTCTGCCAGAGCAAACACTTCACCACCGGCGGCGAAGGCGGTATGGTCGTCACCAGCAACGAAGATCTCGCCTGGGAATGCCGTTCTTTCCGTGACCACGGCTACGACGTCAAAGCCAAACTCAACCTTCTTGAAATGGAAGGCAAACAGCTTTACACCCACCGCCGCGTGGGCTTCAACTTCCGTATGACCGAAATGCAGTCCCAGATCGGTCTCGGCGAACTTGAACGCTTCGACAGCTGGAACCTGCCCAACCGTATCCGCAACGGTAAGATGCTCATCGCCCAGCTCAAAGATCACCCCCTGATCAAATACTGCCCCGTCGATACCGAAGAACGTCAGAACTCCTTCTGGTGGGCTCCCTTCGTCATCGACACTGACAAACTCAAAGAGGGCATCGACACCAAGCAGCTCATCGCTGCCATCGCCGCCGAAGGCGTGCCTGTTTACAGCGTCCTGTGGCCCGAAATGTACAAGGAACAGGCCTACACCGACCGCAAGGGCTTCGGTACTGTCGGCTACCCCTTCAACGATCCCCGCAGCCGCAACATCGACTACACCAAGTTCAACTGCAAGATGGCCAACTGGATGACTGACCGTACCATCAGCTTCTTCACCCATCCGACCTATGATGAGTGCCACATGCAGGCCATGATCGACGCCTTCAAGAAAGTCGCCGAAGCCTACATGAAGTAAGAAAAAGAGGTCTGTCATGGCTAAAGTCAAATACGCGATCATCGGATTCGGCGGTATTGCCGAAAACCGTATCGCCAAAGAAGGTT
>JAZONY010000047.1:0-6940 GCA_045654705.1 Victivallaceae bacterium | reverse complement strand
AGGGGGGGGGGGGGTGGGAGGGGACACGAAAAAAACACCTTCCCCCAAAAGGCCTTCCCCCCCCCCCAACCTCCCTCAACCCACCTTTTTATGAAAGCATGACTTGGCCGCCGGTGACGGGGACGGCCTGACCGGTTTCGTACTGTTGTTCGACGACGTAGCAGATGGCTTTTGCCACATCTTCGGGGGTACATCCGCGGTGCATGGGGATCAAACTTTCGTAATGTTTCTTGACATCGGCGGTGGTTTTTGCGCCGGGGACCTTACCGGAGTTCAGGTACTGGACGAAGAGACCTTTGACAGGATCGCTCCACAGGGGGCCGTCGAAAAAGTTTCCGGGGCAGATGGAGTTGACCTTGACGCGGTCGGTGACCAGTTCCAGGGCGAAGCTCTGGGTAAGACCGATGGAGCCGAATTTGCTTCCGGCGTAGGCACCGTTATTCTTGGATCCGACGAGGCCGCTCTTGGAGTTGACCTGAACGATATCGGTCCACATGCCTGAAACAGCGTTCTGCCGTGCCATGAGTGCGGCAAAGTGTTTGCAGCAGAGGAAGTAGCCGATATAGTTGACATCGGTGACAAATTTCCAGTCCTTCATTTCGAAGGACTTGACGGAACCTGCCCGGACGACGCCTGCGTTGGCGACGAGGATATCGGCACCGCCGTAGACCTTGACGATCTCACGGGTGAGAGCTGCGACGGATTCCTCATCGGAAACGTTGACCGCCATACCTGAGCAGTTGGGGCCCAGAGTGGCGGCGGCGGCTTTTGCGCCCTCCACGTTCATATCGGCGATGACGATATCAGCGCCTTGAGCGGCGAGGTACTGAGCGATACCGAGACCGAAGCCCTGGGCACCTCCGGTGACGACGGCGACTTTGCCTCTGAGGGGCTTGCCGGGACCGGGATTGACGGGGCAGCACTGTTCGATAAAGGCGCGTTCCTCGGCGTTGAAGAAGCGGGGACCGCCGAAAGCGGCGGCAAGGCGTGCGATTTCGGCGCCGTTTTCCGCAAATTTGAGGGCGCGGTCAGCGGCGTTCTTGTTGATACCGGTACCGAAAACCACTTTGCCGGGGATCTCGATGACCTGGGGAGCCAGTCCGTTGTTGGCGGCTTTGTAGGCTTCGATGGCGGCGGCATCGGGGGCATCGGAAACGAGAGCGGTGTTTCCGCCGTAGATGACATGGTGGGGTGTCAGACCGCCTTCGGGGACCTTGAAGGCACCGCCTGCGGTGACGGTTGCGACTTTGCCGAGGAGTCCGCGGAGAATGGGAGCGAATTCAAAGACGGTGTCCATGTCGCAGGGGGCGAACTCCTGTTTGAGGGGGATGCCCTGTTCAGTGACAAAGGCGGCGAGCTTTGACATGATGTTATCGTAGAGAGCCTTGATCTCTTCAGCGGTGTCGGCACCGACGAAAACGCCGTGGTTGCCGAGGAACGCCACATGAGGCGCCTTTTCCAGAGAATCGCAAGCCTTTTTGAATTCTGCACCCACAGAGAGACCGGCACTGCAATAGTCCATCCAGACGGCTTCGGGGAAAAGCCGGTTGCAGACGGCTTTACCATTTTTTCCGCAGGTCATGGCGTTGACGAGAGTGGGGTGGGTGTGGACGACGAATTTGTAGGGCATCAGCTCGTGGATGGGGGATTCCACAGAGGGTCTGGCACCGGCAGGTTCCAGAGCGGCATAGGTGAGGAGCGCAGCGACGCGGCGTTCCTGTTCGTTGACGTCGGGAATGGCGGTGAGTTCAAGACTCTGGCGGACGATGGAGCGGTCCAGCTTGACGAAAAGCTCAGGCTTCATATCGGCAAGAGAGATGCCGCTGGGCTTGATGTAGAGGAATTTATCATCCTTGAAAGAGGTGTTGCCGCCCCCCTGGAGGACAAATTCTTCACCGCCGTAAAGCCGTGAGAGTTCAGTGATGATTTGCAGATCCATGATAGTTCTTTCTTTTCAGTTCTGACCGAAGTGGGCAAGAAGAGCCTTTTCCGCTTCGGCGCACCAGAGACCGTTGTGGGCATCGGTGATGTCGGCGAGCTTGGCAAAGAGTTCGGACTCAGCGGCTTTGGCACGGAAATCAGCGATAGCGGTAAGTTCCATGTTGATACCGGTGTAGATGAGCTTCTTGCCGCCGGGGATCTTGGGCAGGTTCAAGGTGGTGGGGATCACAGCATCGATACCGCCGACGTGGGTGATCATGGCGGCGGGATTGATCTTGCCCTGTTCCATGAGCTTGAGGGATTCCCGCATATCGTCGGTGTTGCCGCCGGAAGTACCCACGATGTGGGTGGAGCCGTAGTGGACGTTGTAGAAGTTGAACATGGCGGAGAACTTGGTGTCGATGGGGCCTGCGAAGAAGTTGAGACATCCGTCACGGCCGAGGATCTGGTCGCCCTGCTCCACAACGGGTTTCACAGGAGCCATGCAGAAAACATCATCGTAACCGGTGCCGTCAGTGAGGGCGCGCAGGTTTTCCACGGCATCACCGGAACCGGTGTTGAGGAAGACCAGCTTCACGCCGTGAGCGGCGGCATCTTCGACGGTGTAGAGCTTCTGAGCGCGTGCCAGACGGGCGTCGTCGATATCGGTGACGACCAGCAGTCCGGGACGGCGGGGACCGTGGATGGCGTAGTCGATGGCACCCAGTCCCATGGGACCGACACCGGCGAGGATCGCCATTTTACCGCCTTCCACAATGCCCATGCGGTGCTGATAGCTGCCGTTGGTGGTGTGGTAGTTGGCGTGGAATGCCCCGACGATGCAGGACATGGGTTCAGCGACAGAGCCGTAGAAGAAGGCTTCGCCGGAGTAGGGGAGCAGATTTCCCGTTGCCATGACCTCCTGGGGGATGACGATATAGGTGGCATCGCCGCCGATGTATTTGTAGGAGTAACCGGGAGCGGCAAGAGAACCCTGATAGTTGATGGCGGGCTGGATGGCGAATTTGTCGCCGACCTTGAACTGATCCTGCCATTTTGCGCCGACTTCGACGATCTCGCCGCAGAATTCGTGGCCGATGATGATGGGGTTTTCGGCGACATCATCGGGGACACGCTTGTGGGCAGCACCCTGTTCGGCAGCTTTGAAGCTGGACATGCAGATACTGTCGGAAACGATTTTCGCAAGGATCTCATCTTCCTTGATGGCGGGGAGTTCAAAGGTCTCAAGGCGCAGATCTTCTTTGCCGTAAAGGCGGACAGCAGTGGTTTTCATAAGAGTAAATTCCTGATAATTAGTTCATTTCATTTAACGCACAAAAACCGGAAAAGGGAGTTTCACCCTTTTCCGGCTTTTTCTCATCTGTTGTTGAGGACCACAGATCAGATACCCTGCTTTGCAAGACGGATCTTTTCCATCTTGGTGAAGTTCATGGCAGGGGTGTAGCCTTCGAGAGGCTGGATGGCCTGATGGATGGCATCCAGGATCCAAGAGGCCTGGGGATAGTAGAACTGCTCCAGTTCGGGGCAGGGAGAGATGCTGTTGGGAGCGCCGACGACGACGGGGGGAGCATCCAGATAATCGAAAGCCAGACGGGTGATGTTGGCAGAGAGATCGCTCAGGAAGCTGGTACGTTCGCAGGCGTCGGAAATCAGCAGCACTTTGCCGGTCTTCTTGACGGATTCAACAACGATTTCGTAGTTGAAGGGAACCAGAGTACGGGCGTCGATGACTTCGCACTCGATGCCGTATTTCTCAGAGAGCTGTTTGGCGGCATCCATGGCGGGGTAGAGGGTGGCACCGATGGAAACGATGGTGAGGTCGGCACCGGTCCGTTTGACATCGGGTTCGCCGAGGGCGACTTCATAGTAGCCTTCGGGGACGCCGCCTTCGTGGAACATTTCACCGGTGTCGTAGAGCTTCTGGCTCTCGAAGAAGATGACGGGGTCGGTGCCGCTGAGAGCAGCGTTCATAAGACCCTTGGCATCGTAGGGAGTGGCAGGGAAGCAGACTTTGAGACCGGGGATGTGGGTGCAGAGACTGGTCCAGTCCTGAGCGTGCTGGGCGCCGTATTTGGCACCGACGGAAACACGCAGGACAACGGGCATCTTGAGAACGCCCGCAGACATGGCCTGCCACTTGGAAAGCTGGTTGAAAACTTCGTCACCGGCGCAGCCGAGGAAGTCGCAGTACATGAGTTCGGGGATGGCACGTCCGCCGCAGAGAGCGTAACCGCAGGCGCAGGCGACGATGGCACTTTCAGAGATGGGAGCGTTGAAGAAGCGGTGGTAGGGGATCGCTTCAGTCAGACCGCGGTAGACACCGTAGGCGCCGCCCCAGTCACGGTTGTCTTCACCGAAGGCGATGAGGGTGGGATCGGTGTAGAACTTGTTGATGATCGCTTCAAAGAGAGCGTCACGGGTGTTGAAAGCCACCAGCTTGCTGACGGGCTTGCCGTTTTCGTCGAAAGCGAAACGCTTTTTGGCTTTGATCTTCTGGAGATTGGGGTTCTCTTCCAGAGGCATATTGACATCGGGCTTGCGCTCGTCGAACTTCTCGACATGCTCGTTGGAAAGCATGTATTTGCGCATGGCATCGGGTTCGTTGGCAGGATCGATTCTGGGGGAGATCTTTTCGTCGATAGCCAGCTTCATGATGCGGGTGATGCGTTCCTTGATGGATTCGTTGAATTCGTCGAACTTGCTGTCGGATTCGACTTTGTTCTTGACCATCTTGTCGCGGAAAGCCTGGATGGAGTCAACGGCGCGCCAGGCTTCGATCTCTTCCTGAGTACGGTAGCTGGAGCTGTCGGTGGCACTGTGGCCCACATAACGGTAGGTGACGGTTTCCAGAAGGACGGGGCCCTGACGCTTTTCGATGATCTCGCGTTTGCGTTTGAAAGCGTCGATGACGGCAAAGGGATTGTATCCGTCCACACGCTCGGCGTGGAGATTGTCGGGACGGACACCGGCACCGATACGGGCGGCGATGTCATAAGCCATGGTTTCGCCGCGGGTCTGACCGCCCATGCCGTAACCGTTGTTGATGCAGTGGAAGATCAGGGGCAGACCGCCCTGGAAATCTTTGTCCCAGAGTTTGAAGTACTGGTCCATGGAAGCAAAGTTGAGAGCTTCCCAGACGGGGCCGCGGCCCATGGAGCCGTCACCCACGTTGCAGACCACCATACCGGGCTTGCGGTTGACCTTCTTGTAGAGGGCGGCACCCACGGAGATACCGGCGGAACCGCCGACGATGGCGTTGTTGGGATAGATGCCGAAGGGCAGGAAGAAGACGTGCATGGAGTTGCCCAGACCACGGGTGAAACCGTTGGCACGGCCGAAAAGTTCAGCCATGAAGCCGTAGAGCAGGAAGTCCAGAGCCAGATCACGGACGTTGCCGGATTTGTTCTCTTTTTCCACGACTTTGAGCAGGTCGCCGCCGAGGAAGGTCTTCATGATCTCCATGAGTTCGTTTTCGGGGAGATTGCGGATGGCGTTGAAGCCTTTGGCAAGCACTTCACCGTGGCTGCGGTGGCTGCCGAAGATGACGTCATCTTTGGTCAGATTCCAAGCCATACCGACGGCTTCAGCTTCCTGACCGACGTAGAGGTGGGCAGGACCGGTGTAGAGGTAGTCAACGCCGTTGTAGTGCTTCTGGGTACGGACCTGGAAAAGCATGGTCTCGAACTCACGGATGTACTGCATGTCGTTGTAGATGCCCATCATATCTTCCTTGCTGAAAAGTTTCTTTTCTTCAGCGAAGGTCTTTTTGTACTGGTTCATCTCGATCTTGCCGAGGATCACTTCACCGGCTTTTCTGACCTGCTTGGGGTCAATGTACTGACTTTTAGGCATTTTCTTTTTTCCTTATTTTTTGATTAAAAGTCTTTGACTTGTTACTGTTTCACATCAAATCTGCATGATGAGTGCTTCACGGAAGATCTCACCCACGGTCGGATGGGGGAAGACCACCTTTGCCATGTCGTTGCAGTTGAGCTTGCGGGTGATGGCGATGGCCATACCGAAGATCATTTCAGAGCTGGGATTGCCGATGACAGAGGCGCCGATGAGAACTTTGTCGGGGTCGAAGATCATCTTGAGGAATCCGTTGCCGCCCTCGTTTTCGGCGATGTAGCGTCCGGCGAACTGCAAAGGCAGCTTCACCACTTTGAACTTGAGACCTTTGGCTTTGGCGGTCTCTTCAGTTTCGCCCACGCTTGAAACTTCGGGGTTGGTGTAGATGACAGCGGGGATGGCGTTGTATTCCATGCGGTCCTTTTCGCCGGCGATGATGTTGACGGCGACTTCGGCTTCACGGTAGGCGGTGTGCGCCAGCATGGATTTGCCGTTGACGTCGCCCACGGCGAAAACACCGGCGACGTTGGTTTTCATCTCTTCATCGGTTTTGATGGCGCCCCGTTCCATATAGAGTCCGATATTCTCGTAACCCATATCGGCGGTGTTGGGACGGCGTCCCACAGCCACCAGGATCTTATCCGCTTCGATCTCGGCTTTGCCGTCTTTGTTTTCGATGGTGAGCTTGCCGCCGTTGACGGCGACAGCTTTGGTCTTGAGCATGAACTTCACGCCCTTTTTCTCGTAGAGACCTTTGAGACATTCGGAAATTTCGGGGTCGGTGGGGCCGCCGATGCGGTCCATCATTTCGACCACGGTGACTTCGGTACCGATGGAGTTGAAGTAGGAAGCCATTTCAAGTCCGATGACGCCGCCGCCCAGAACGATGAGCTTTTTGGGCACTTCCTTCAGGTCGAGGATCTCACGGTTGGTGAGGCTGATGCCTGCGGCAACAGACTCTTTCAGACCGGGGATGGGGGGCACAGCTGCCACGGAACCGGAAGCGATGATGAGCTTTTTGCCCACATATTCTTTGCCGTCGGCGGTGACCACAAAGCCTTCGGCGTTCTTACCGGCGACTTTGGCATTGGCGGAAACCACGGTGACTTTGGCGCCTTTCATCTGCATGGCAACGCCGGAAACAAGG
>JAZONY010000046.1:0-6539 GCA_045654705.1 Victivallaceae bacterium | reverse complement strand
TCCCAATATCTCTTTCGGCGCTCCTGTCATCAAACCCCTGCGCAAGAACAGCAAACTTTTCTTTGACGTTCATTTGATGATCGAACACCCCCTGCGTTACGCCCGGATGTTCCGTGAAGCAGGTGCCGACCTTGAAACTTTTCACATCGAGTGCGCCGACGATATCGACGCCACCATCGCCGCCATCCACGGACTGGGGGCACAGGTGGGTATTTCCATGAAGCCCGCCACCCCTGCCGAAGCGGTCTTCCCCTACCTTGACAAGATCGACATGGTGCTGGTCATGACCGTCGAACCCGGTTTCGGCGGACAGAGTTTCATGGCTCACCAGATGCCCAAAGTGGCGGCGTTCCGCAAAGAGATCGACCGCAGAGGTCTCAATGTCAGACTGCAGGTCGACGGCGGCGTGGATGAAAACACCGTGAAAGAGTGTGCCGCTTACGGTGCTGATATCATGGTTGCCGGTACAGCGGTCTTCCGTCATCCCGAAGGCATGGCGACCGCCGTGGCGCGTCTCAAAGCGGCTAAAGAACTTTTCGGCTCCAAGCTCTGATCATGGCTGAACTGAAAAATACTCCCCTCAGAGAGTTTCATCAGGAAATGGGCGCCAAAATGGTTCCCCGTTCCGGCTGGAATTTGCCCCTGAACTTCTCTGAGGGCGCTCAGGACGAACACCTTTACTGCCGTGAAAAGGCGGCTCTTTTTGACTTCTGCGCCGACGGCAGGTTCCGCATCGCCTTTGAGGGGGCGGGGAAAGCCCTTGAGAAGTACTTTTTCGCAGGTGAGGGCGCCTTTGCCCCCGGCAAATGTTGCAGAACCTTTCTCGTTGACAGTGAAGGCAATGCCCTTGCCCCCTGCCGTGCGGGGATGATGGCTGAGGATGACTTTTTCCTCACGGTCCCTTTCGGCAGCGTTGACCGGGCAGTTGCTCTTTTTGCAAAGGAAAAGCTGGAGTACACCGACCTTTCTGAATATCTCTGCACCATCGCTGTTGCAGGTCCCCGCACCCTTGAAGTCCTGGAAAAGTGTCAGGTCAGCGCCGACATGCTTCCTGCGCCGGGGGAGATCAAACTCCTTGAGATCGACGGACTCCGTGCCATCGTCTCTTACTTTGACGACTTCGGCGAAGAGGGCTTTGAAATCAGTTTCAACGCCGACTGCGCCGATCAGATCTGGGATCTTTTCCTCGAAACCGACATCCCCTGGCCCGCCGGACTTGCGGCTCAGGAGTCTCTGCGCATCGAAGAGGGCGTGATCAGTACGCCGGAACTTTTGATCCCCAAAAAAGGATGTGAACTTGAATCCCGGATCGGCACACTGCTTTTTGAGGGGCGCAGGCTCCCCTTTGCCGGTGTGAAACTCTTTGACAGTGAAGAACATGAAAAAGGTGTCGTCACCTCAAGTGCTTTTTCGCCCACTCTTGAAAGTGCCGCCGCATTGGTTTATTTTCCCGACGGCGTTCCCGCCCCCGGGACCGAACTCCACTGCGACGCCTCAGGCATCACCATCACAGGCACTGTCAGTCAATCCTGAATCAAAGGGGATCACTCACAGCTCAGGATGTGAGTGATCCTCCCCCCACAATCAACGCCGGGAGTGGGGGGAAGTCCGGTCAGACAGAGATTTTTTTTGCAGGAATTATGAAAAACTTCATTAACAAACTCTTTTTACAGGAAAACGCAGGAATCGTTGCCTTTTTCACCATGCTTCTTGCCGTTTGCGGAACGTGGAGCGTCGCCGCATGGATGACCTCAGGCGGCATATTGATCGATTTTAGAGAAGATTGGAAGATCTCTATCTGGTTTCTGCTGATTGCAGCGGTATTGGCTTTAACGGCTCTGCTGTGCAACCTTGCCTTTTTTTACACAAAGGTCCCTGACAAATTCAAAAAATGGTTCCTTGTCGGCAGCTCCGTATTGGCTTGTGCAGTCGGAGGCAGCGGATTCTTTTTCGGTCTGGAAATCGCCAGTTATACATTTGCAGCAGTATTTTTTTGGATCCTGCCCCTTGCAGTGTTCCATAAAGAGTGGCACTGGGTCATTCCGGGGAGTATTTTTTACTCCATCACCACAGTCGGAATTGTGATATGCTGTACTATATTGTCAGACTATTTTGATTGGCTTCAAATAAAACAGGTATTACAGCCCAAAGAATTTTCCTGGCTCTTATGGTGTTATCCAGCTGTTTTCACCGCCTTTGTTTTTAATGCCAAGTTATATGCCGCAACAGAAAAAAGGCCATTAAGGCAGTTTTTTACACCTGCAGTATTTTTTTTATTTGCGGTGGTCGCAGCTGCCTATGGTATTTCATATATCGGGGCTTGCTCTTCAGAACGCAACGCAGAAAAAAACATAATTTTGTTTGAACAATATTTTGGTTCTTCTGCTGATGCAAAAGGGTTATACAACCTCTATTATGGGAATAAAATGAACGATGGTTTACGCTTTTGGACCAAAGTGCGTAATTTTCATGAGCAGTATGATCGCAAAGTCAAACAAAATTTCAGAGCCTCCCATTCAGCTCCTAACGGTCAGTTTTACGGCGCAATCAGGCAGGAGTGGAAGAATACATTTCTTTCATCACCTGAAGTAGACGGCCTGACCAGGCTTTTTTCCGGTTCAGTTCCCCTGCCGGATAGAGATTACAGGAGCGGAAGAGTTTATGATGTACATTTGGACGAATTGGATATCGCCGTCGATTTTGCAAAAATACAACTGTGGTTACTGCATTTTGCCCTTGAAGAGAAAAATCTTACTCAAGCAACTGAGGCTTTTGAACGATTGGGTAAATACAAAAATATTATGCAGAACAGTTCCTTTTTCTGCCTGCACGATAAGGCTTTTACATACACAATATTTCAACTTTGGGGTATGGAAAAATTATTGACTTCCGGTTTGCTCAAAGAGAATGATCTTGAAAAATATTTGCGATCTTTTGAAACTGAGCGGAAAAAGTTACCGGAATTTGAACGAAGATGTATTTTCGGAGATACGATTATGAGTTTGGATATGTTGTATGTTGTTGCTGAAAAAGCAAAATTTTTCTTCCCGCCATTGAAATATTTTTGTAATCAGGTTCGTTCGTCTTCAGCATCTTCCTTTCAGGCAAATTCGTATGCCGCAGCTGCCGTAAATTTAACAAATTCGGGAACAAAGTATGTGATTCCGCAGCTTTTGTATTTCTCTCTTTACGGAAATCGTTTCAAGTTGGCAAATCTCCGCCTTTTGCTCCTTGAAACACAGTTGAAACTTGAGCTGGAAAAAAGAGCAAAAGGAAAATATCCTGACAATGTGCCAGTCTGGTTCCCCACAGACCCTTTTACGGGTAAAAAATTGAATTACCACAAGGGACTTATTGACATAACTGAATTCGTCTATGACCCGGAAAGCAAATATATGGAACGCCAAGTGCGTCAGATCAATGCCGTGGCGATATGGAGTGCTGGTCCTGAACAGAAAAGGAGTCTTGCAAAGGACACCGATTACCTCAACGCCATCATCCGTCTGCCGCATTCAAAAAAACTTGAAAAATCCCTTTGAACACCAGGGGAATCAACGCCGGGACAGCGGTGCGGCGGGATATGTGCCGTTGTTGCGTTTGTGCTTCTCCGATTGGAGAAGTGCTTCAAGTTGAAGGTACTGTTTTTTTAATTCTGTATACCGGCGGGGAATTTTCTTCCAGTAGGCGCACCTTTCTGCAAAGAGATATTGAGCTGAGGGGATTTGATTGTTGATTTCACTGAAAGAATTTTTTTGCCATTCCCTGATAAATATGTTGCTGCTGTGTCTGAAAATATACCAGAGTTGAGGGACGAACCACCTGAAATTTTTTATGGCTGGCAGAGGGGCTGCTGTTATCTGTATTCCGCCTTGCCAGAAGCCTTCCCGGAACTCAATTTCATCTACCGTTTCTCCGGCGAGAGCAAAACGTTCTACGAATGCAAGATTTTTAATTTTTCCGGAAAGTATATTGAGCTGATGTTCCAGCTCATGCTGAGGCATTTTTCCGCTTTCAAGGAGTAATTCCAATGCGTTTTTCTTTTCAATCAGCAATTTATGGATATGCCCATGGGTTATGGAAAAATGATCTTTTTCAAGGAGATCAATGCTTTGATTGATTCTTTCCAATGCTTCAAGGGCAGTTTTCATATCATTGTTTTGAATGGCAAACTTCAGGCGCCACACTTGAATACGGGAAAAATCATGGAGCAGAAATATTTCATCCAAAATCAGTGTCCGTAAATGATATTTTCGATACATTCTCGGCGCCGAGGGGAGTTGAGAAGGGAAATTTTTTTCCAACTCTTTAATCAGGGAGGATTTTTCCAAGCTGTTTTTCCATGACTTCAAATCTTTTTTTTCAATATCCTTTTGAGGTTTTTTTATAAAAATCTCCTCTCCGCGGAGTGCTGTTTGTTGTTTGAATTCAAGAAGATGTTTCTGAAATTTTTCCCAGAAAAACGGATCGCAAGGTGCATTTTCAAGGTAAACTGCACGCAGACCCGCCGCATCTAAGGGGAATCCGAAAAATTGACCGGAGCGGACAATGTTTCTCTGGAATGCTGTTTCTTCGTAAAGAGCCATTCCGCTCATGACCGTCCATGAAATGAGAAATACAATAAGAATAGTGACATTGAGAGGCGAAAGTATCTTTTTCCAACTGTCCTCTCCTGCGTAAAGGTTTGCAAGGAAGAACAATGCTGCCCAAATGGCGCAGAATCCGGCGAATGCCCCATAGGCTGTAACTGGCGAGATATCGGTAAACTCCAGGTTGATCCACTTATAGAAACTCTGCACCATTTCAAAAAAGCTGCAGCTTCCCAGAAGAAAAAGGGTCCAGCAGACACACCCGGGGACGACCCAATGCCATTCTTTGCGAAAAACGGCAAGAGGAAGAAGCCAGAAAAACACCCCGATAAAAGTGTAAAAGAGTGTTTCCACACCGAAAAAGTATCCGCTGCCGGCAACGGCAAAAAACAACAGAATACAGCATATCGGGAACCATTGCCTGAATTTCTCTGGAACCTTTGTATAAAAAAATCCAAGATTGCACACCAACGCCGTCAAAGCAAGTCCCCCTGCAATCAGCAGAAAACAGATCGAAATCTTCCGGTCCCCGGAAAAGTCGATCAACACTCCACCCAAAGTCATCCAGGCACCAAGACTCCAACTCCCCAAGGTTGCAAGAAGCGTACTGAAAAAGGCGATACTTCCCGGATTTTCCCGTGAGAAGATTTTACGGACAATGTTTTTCATACTCCATTTCCTGATTTCAAAAGTGAGAAATTATCTTTGCACAGTATAAAATACCCTGAAAAACATTGTTTTTCCACCGCAAACTTATCATTTTTTCAAAAAAGGAGTGTTTTCAAGTAAATGTGCAAACCACTTCCGGTGTGGCGGGTGGGGAGAGGGGGAAATCAAAATTTGAAATTCTGCCTTTGTGGGTGTATATTATCTATTTGAATGGAAATTTTATAAGGAGTTTATATATACCTATGCAAGACGATAAAGAAAAAAACAATCCGAATTTTCAGCCCGCTGATGAGGAATCCTGCGCTTCTGAGGAGTGCCGGGAGGAAAATGCTGCCGAAAATGAAAAGGTGACTGCCGAAGCTGCAGAGGAAAATAAAGAAGAGAAAAAGGAAGAGAAAAAACTCACTCCCGAGGAGGAAATGGCTCTTCTGAAAGAAAAATATATCTATCTTCAGGCGGAGTATCAGAACTACCGCAAACGCATGGTCAAGGAACTTGCCGATGCCCGGCGCTTTGCTATCGAAGATACTGTCCAGCCCTTCTTTGCGGTCTATGACTTCCTTTCCATGGCAGAAACTGCCGCCGCCCAGAGCGACAATATCGAGGCGATCCGTCAGGGGCTGATGATGATCATCGCCCAGTACCGCAAGGCTTTTGAAGATCTGAATCTGAAACCCTTTGATGCCAAAGGCGAAAAATTTGATCCCGCACTCCATGATGCCGTGGCACATGAGTGTTCAGAGGAAATCGAGGAAGGCGTGGTTTCCAAACAGTGGAACTGCGGCTTCAAACTGGGGGATAAGGTCCTCCGTCCCGCCCGTGTGGTGGTTTCCTCCGGCGCCCCCAAAGAGAAAGCTGAAGAAGAAAGCGCAAAAAAAGAGGAGTAAATCTGACCTATGGATTACTATGAACAGCTGGGCGTTGCCAAAAACGCTTCAGCCGATGATATAAAGAAAGCCTACCGGAAACTTGCCATCAAATATCATCCCGACAAAAATCCGGGGGATAAGGCGGCAGAAGAGAAGTTCAAAGAGATCTCAGCGGCTTATGAGGTCCTGAGCAATCCCGAAAAACGCGCCCGTTACGACCAGTTCGGACACGAAGCCTATACCAGTTCCGGCGGTGCCGGTGCCGGCGGCGGTGCCAACGCTCAGGATATTTTCAACGCCTTTTTCGGCGGCGGCGGTTTCGGCGGCGGAGGCGGATTCAATTTCGAAGACCTTTTCGGCGGCGGCAGACGGAGCAATCCCAACGCCCCCGTTCCCGGTGAGGATCTGCGTTATG
>JAZONY010000045.1:0-49445 GCA_045654705.1 Victivallaceae bacterium | reverse complement strand
GGCGAATGGAGTGAAACCTGAGCATCTAAGCCCCCCCCTGAGATCAGCCGCAGGCTGTCGACGGGGGGCGCTGTAATTGAGATGAAGCCTTGTACCACACTTGTCGAAGCCCCAAACCTCTCCAAAACCAGTATCACCATTGCACCACAACAACACGCCGGACAGGTCGCAAGAGAGGGGGCTTGGGGGAGAGAGGCGCTGGCGCCTCTTTACCCCAACTCCGCAGATCAAAGTAAATCTCTCACAACCTCAAGTATGACCAAACAAAAAGGTTTAGTCACACACTATATTGTAAAAGCTGGTTTGGGCAGCTTGTGTAATTTTGTTTGCACATGGAATTTGTGCAAAGTGATTAAAAAAATCCCCCGGAAGCGTGAGCTGGCGGGGGATTGGTTTTGATAGGGATTAGTATTTCACAGATTTGACGGCGAGTGCTTGTTGGACTTTGGCTTCGAGGGCTTCACGGGCGGCAGCAGCTTCGGCGTCGCTGCCTGCGGTGAAGTCGTATTCAATGATGTGTTCCTCGGTGCCGAAAAGACTCTTATTCCAGGTGCTTTTGAAGGTCCCTGTGGTCGGGACCTTCTGGTCTGTCGGAATCCCTACTTTGCGGCTCTTGTAGCTGAGACGCCCGATAAGCAGCTTTCCAGTGGGAGTTCCTGTTTCACTGTCGGCGGTTTTAATTGAACCGTACATAACGTATCCGTCAAGAGCAAGGTTTTTGCCGCTTGCTGCTGCGGTAACTTGTTCTGATATGGAGCTGCAGCCAACTGTCAGAACAAGCGTCAGCCCCATCAAAGTGAGCAAACTGTTTTTCATTTTGAAAACCTCTTGTTTCTGTTCCAGGAAATCCATCCGAATAACACAACCGATATATATATAAGGTAACGGCGAATTTTCATCCCAGGTTTGTTGAGCCGGTTGAAAAAGTCACGGTCGGCGGCATAGCGCTCCACAGGCTGAAAACGATATATCCAGTCGTGGATGATTGCTTCATCGACGTACTCGTAATCAATCGGCGGTCCGATGATCCGCCAGAAAGCACGGGGAATTGAAGCTCCGTCGCATTCGAAACCTGCGGGGATCGTGTATTCAATCCCGGCAAGATCAAAGTGGATATCTTCCAAAGTGCGAAGCCAGGTGTCTTTGCCCCGTTTGATGATATCAACTTTTGCCATCTTAATATGCCTCAAGAGTCTGCCGCACCAGCTGAATAACCTCATCCCAGACGGTGGGAACTCCCGGCGTCAGGAAGCGACTGCAACGACGGTTGACCGTCTGGAGAAAAGACTTGATCTGAGCATCGGTGACGGTGGTTCCCGTAAAGTTGCTGTTGAGGATGTAATTCACCACCTTTTTGACCTCCACAGGATCGGTGAGGGCGCCTGCGTTGATTGCTGCAAGAGAGTAGTTTAACACTTTGACGGGAACTTTGGCAAGGCATGCCCAAGTGACGGCGCTGCGGTATGAGGGACCGTAAGAAATGGTGATTGCCCAGTCGGCTGCCTCCTCGTAACGCTTCAGTCTTGCAAGACTTACGCACCCCCGGAATTGAGTGATCCGACGGCTGCTTTTTCGGGCAATTTCAACAGCTTTATGATCGTCATTGAAGAGCTGATAGATATTGACTGACTCCAAAGTTGTGTCATCTGCCCCCCCGAATTCACCATACAGATGATTGAATTCCGTCAGAGCTTGGGCGGAAGATTTGAGCATACCTTTTTTGACTTTTGCTGCCACGTAATAAAAAGCAGCAGCCCGGCGAACGTAAGGCGAGCCCGCCTTGATTGCCGTCTTGCCAGCTTCGACAGTGGTGATAACGGAATCAAAATTTCCCGCCTTGTAATTGGCAAACAATGTCTTGGAGTCGAATTCAGCAGCGTTGATCCCGATCGCAAGAACTGCGATCCCGACGATGGAGAGAATTTTCTTCATCTTGTGTATACCTTTCTTTTCTTTAGTTGCGGCCGGTGCGGCCGATATTATCGGTGTGAAATTTATTATACAGTCCGTTGGAACCGTCGCCGTGAAATGTTACGGTTCCGGCAGCTCCTGCTTTCAGGTATCTGTTTTCAACAGCCTTTTTAATCTGCAAGTTCTGCATAAAATTCATATTATTACAATTTCTTGTCGCATAATAAGGTGTATCCCCAAGTACTAAAACCAATCTGGGAATTGGCGCCAACTCTGGAAAAAGCCGCTCAAAAACCTTTTCCGGAAGATAAAAGGCATAGCCGACATTGACAAGCAGAACTCCAGAAGCATTGACCGGGACATGAGAGGCTACGGCAAATTTATGATCGCTTTGGGCGTTGACGCCATAGTAACTTTCCCCGACGACCTGCAGTTGCGGATTGGATTTACGCCCTTCCTGAATGAAAAAATCAGTAAACGCAGCGTCTGGCAGCAATAAGTGCTGACTTGTTCTGCGCCAGTTGAGCAGTGTCCCTTCGGCTCTGGGGGCAAGTACTCCAATCAAACGACGCAGCCTGTAAGGATGAATAAAAACTGAAAGCGCCAAATCTTCAGCTCCCCCGAAGGCGTACCAGATTTTGAATCCTGCCGCTGTCACTTTGTCTGCCAGCTCGGTCAGATGATAAGGCTCTTCAGAGCCATCAAAGGTGATGAGAACAGCATCATAGCCATTGCTGCGGTAAAACTTGAGGTTGTCATTCAAGATCGTTTCATCGGCGGGATGGTGTAATTCTGCCACCATCCTCAAACCTTTTCTGAGTGGCACAAGATGACCGGCGTATGGCGTGTGACTTCGGTAAATCTCAAGCCAGGCGTCAAAGGCAGCGTTGCCTGAGAATGCAGTACGGTCGCAGATGAGCCCTCGCTGGTCACGGAAGAGCTTGGCCTTTTCCTCCCGCACTGCTTTGACTGCTGCCATATCGGCGACATTGGTTACAGACACAGTGGCTACGGGGACTTTGGCAACAGCAATGGCTGTATCACAGTTGATTTCAGGCAGCTGTATCGCCGGTAGCTTGATCTCAGGCAGTTGTATTTGGGCAAGAGGTACTGACGGAAGTTCTTCCGCCCCGCATAGAACACAAAGTAAAAGAGTGAAAAAAAACATTTTTATCATTTTGATCTCCCCGGCCGCATCACTCCGGATGCTTTAACCGAAAATTGAAAAACTGAGCACATCTGATAAGTATCTAAGTGTGCCAGTGCCTGATTGAATGTCATGAAGTAATTCTCAGGAGTTGCCATACATCCTTTCACTGTCGCAAATCCCCATCCGGGATGAAAACATAATAACCTGAGCTGAACTTCACTTCCCTCAGCAAGTGAAAGGGGAAGAAGCCCATCGCCAAAGACAAGCCCTCGGGCAAATTTTTGGTCAGAACGATTAAAGTAGCGTATCGCGGCACGTTGCCAGCTTGTTCCATCGAGGGAATATTCTATCGCTAATGCTGATAAGGATGCAACATCAGGCATAGAATCAATATCATAGAAGTGAGCCAGCCTGTTGCCAATCCAAAGTTGTCTGGAACCGATATTTCCGGGTGCATCACTATCAAGAGCAGTTGCGACTTCAACGGTAAGAGGAAAGGCGACCCGTGGAGTTTCTGCGTATCTGAAACTGAATGTATATACTATGTCAAGGATTGTGTATCCCGTCATGTACGCAGGATCTCTCCCGCTCATAACAGACTCGTCGCTCTCAGGGTCATGGTATATGTACATTTTGTCTATGTCGCAACTGGCGACAGGCTTGCCGTTGACGGCAGATACATAAGGAACTGCTGTTTTATAGATACTTGCTAAAGGCAAGCCCGGGGCCCATGAAGCACAGGCTATGAGCATACACGTTGCAAAAAAAGCAAAAAAGAAAAGAAGTTTTTTCATTTGGCGTTTCCATTTTAAATTGCATACAGGAATTTAATACCGGCGATGCCGGTATCATTATTGAACCACCAGGCGGGCTGTCCGTGGACAACATCTACTGTCCGGATCGGGGCTCCTGCCAATTCGCCGGGGAGTCCTTTTTCGGGAAAGGCTATCCAGGTGCTGCCGTCGTAATATTCGGCGGATGCAGCGACTCCGTTGATATAGAGAGACCACTGCCCATCGCCTTCCGGACGGGAAAAGTAGCGGGGCTTGGAAGAGAGAGCGATGATGTCTGCGGCAAGAAAAGTATCACCTTTTTTGTACTGGACTGTCACCATCCCTGAATACTCAGAACCCAAATCAATGGCAATACGATAAGGAATTGCCTGGTAATTGATAGTTTGTGTCAACTCCAAGCCGTCGAATCCGATGATATCAGCAGAAAGTTTTGTGCTGTCATGCCAGACTTCGATACTGATACTGTCCTCATCTGAGATGACAGAGTCCGTATCAATAAACGCAGCCAGCCGGTTCTCGGCGATAGTCAATGTGCTGGCTGTATACAGCTCGTTAAACTTCTCTGTTATCAGCGTCTCAAGAAAAGTCAACATCTGCGGATCTTCCCGGACACTCCGGAAAATGATGGAGTCCACCTCTTCATAGGCTCCGACGGCGGCATCGGGGACGGTCAGGGCGCCCAGCTGTTTGGATTTGAGTTTGGTGATCTTGTAATATTTGCCGGTGGCGATGCAGTAAACGAGCATCCCCAGATAAGGCAATTCGATGTTGTTTATATCGGCTGTGGAGTTGACACGTGTACGCTGGTCAAGCGGGGTATCAGCGGTTCCTGGACGCAGGGCGCCGGAAGTCTCAATGGTTGACATGTTTTTTCTCCTTGTTTGTCTGACAAGTCGGACAGGTCAGACCTGTCTGACATAGAAAAAGATCTCTGCATCGGCCAGCTTGAACTCGCCGTAGATTCTGCCGATGCCTTCAAGAGCGATACCGTTTGCACCGGTGCCGGTCATACCGTTGTCAAGTGCAAAGGGGGCAAGCCCGCCCAGACCGTCATCTTTGTACGCAGCGAAGCCTTCAGGGACCACCACCACGGGCCAGGAGCCTGCGGGGACGACGCCCAGAGAGGTCTTGCCCAATTCTGAAGCAGTGACAGAGGTCAGTCGCTCAAGGTGGGCTGCCGTGATCTGGGTAACACTGGTCAATGACGGATCTGTGATGTAACCGTAATAGATCAGGTGAGCATCCGGATCAGGTTCCGGAGTCGGGGGAACAACATCCGGCTTGTTTCCTGTATCGGCAAGTCCCAGGAACTGGGTGAAGTAGAGTTTCCCTGTTTCGCAGGCAGGCACCGCAGCGCCGAACCAGATTTTGAGCATACCATCTTTGTCCCGCAGCACCCGCTTGATGCCGGTGGTGCCGGGATGGAGCTGAAGTTCCCCTTCTGACGTGTCGATGGTGACAGCCGCCAGCCAGGCGTTGGCGTAGCTTTTAAGAGAAAATTGCAGGTACTCTTTGGGTTCAAACTTGAATGGCACCGGATCCAGCGGCCGGATCTCAGGTGTATGCAAGTAAGTGGTGTCGATCAAAGGCGGTTCGCACCAGTCGCCTTCAAGATCAGAGGCTTTGACGTAATAATATTTTGTGGTGGTCTTGGCAGTGTCATCCACCACGGAACAGGCAAAGACGAACCCTGCCTTCTCATCATCATAGGCGTGGAGCTCTGCCATTTCGCCTGTGGCGTTGACCTGCAGTCCGGTGCCGGGCTCGCCTTTGAGCTCTTCAAGCCACTGGGTGACGGTGCCCGTAAAGCCGTTGTCAACGGCGATCTGGTAGGCACTTTTGCCGTCGGCACCTGTCTGACCTGCCGGACCGGTCTGACCTGCCGGACCGGTCGCTCCCTCTTTCCCCGGAGGACCTTCCGGTCCCGGAGGACCCGGCGTTGTTGATCGGGTCGCCTCGGCGATAAGGGCTTTGACCTGAGCCGCGGTCAGATACTCCGGATCAGAAGATACTGCCGGAGGGACGTTGCCGCCGATATAGACACGATTCCGCAGAGTAAGTTCAAATCCTACGGCCCAATTAGCACAAGCGGCATTGTTACTGCCGGAGTAGCCGCCTATTTCGCCGTGGAGAGACAGCGTTTTCTTTGATGCCAGACATTTTAGGATTTCTGGAGCAGCCGTATTGGGCAAGACGGCATCGAGATATGTTTCTCCTTTGTCCGTTGTTGTTAAAGTTACATGGTCTGAGATAAGCAGCTTCGGAGAAGTTTCCTGAAGGAAGTCAATGTCCAAGGCAAAATAAAACGCATCACTTTGAAGTTCGGCAGCCGGATATGGCAGTAAGATTCCGTCTGTACCGATTGCAGATGTACGCAAGTCAAAGCGTAAACGCCCTGCTACACCAACCATTATTTCAGGAGTGCTGCTGCGTTTGTTGTATTGCGTCGACCAGGTGCCAGCTCCCCCGGTGATCTTCAAAAGCGCGCTGATCGTTTGCATAAATGTGTAAACCTTCTGTTATTTTTCTTTGTTCCCGGCAAGAGTCCCGGTAATGCTGTTGACCGTTATATGGTGAGCTTCATCCACTTGGACCGTGGCAACGGTGCGCCAGGAACTGCGGGAAACAGTTTTCCATCCGGAGTCAACTCCGAAAAGGATGATCTTCATTTTTGATAAATCGTTGATGTCGTGATGTCCTTTCTGCCACATCAGTTTGACCGTCAGCATCTCTCCCGGATCAGGCAGAGGAAAACTGCCCCGGTAATGGGCTTTGCCCGGAGAACGGTCAATGGGCCAGAAATCGTAGACAAGTGTTTTCTCTTTGTCATTCAGCAGTGAGCGCCGTTGTGTGTAAAACAGATTGCACTGAATACAGCGGGTATGGCTCTTTTCTATCTCTTCTTCAACATTGGACTCCCGTTTCAGATAGATTACAAGAGGGGGGATCGGCTTACACAGTTGACGGCACATGAGCAGTTTCCCACTCCGGTCAACCATCAGCTGCCCTCCGGCTGTCAGGCGGAGTTTCTCTTCGTCCCGCTGGGGAGCAAAATCATCTTTCTCACCGCCCCATTCCGGGGACTCCGGGCTTCCGCTGTCTCCTCCTCCGCCCCATCCCCAATCGTATCCACCGCTGCCACCGCTGTTGCCACTTCCACTGCTTCCGCCGCCGCTGCCTTCCCAATCGGGTGACGGAGATTCTTTGTCCGGCTTTTCCCCGTAATATACTTCACGCATTATTACAGCTCCGCAATAGGACAACGCCCGGAATAAACGATCAGTGCGACAGCTACCGGATATTGCTCAACAGTGACTTGCTTGCCGTTGACGGTAATTTCGGCGACAGGATAAGCACAAGGGTTTGGCTCATTCATTATCTTTGGAGTTACTTCTGTCCAGTTTCCGAGTTTATCTTTCGGTTCGGTACAGATACAGAGAGTCCCGGCAGAAGCGTTAATTTTTACTCCGCCTTCCCACCAAAAGAGTCCAAGACCATTGCGATTTACATATCCACCGCCGACGGTCAAGGTGCCGTCGCCGTTGTTGTCAACGTGAAATAGTCCGACAAGGGAATTTCCCCCGCTGCCGTTTGATCTTGAATTGGTGGTCAGCAGATCCCCCAGACGATTAAAAACAGTAATGCCGTCCCCACGGGGATGGTTCATAGCATAAGCGAGACAGTCAATGATCCTGTTCCAAGTCTCTGCCGAGATTCTGTCAATGGCGGTACTTACTTTGGGAGGAAGAGATGGTTTCATTTGTACAAGCGCCTTTCAATTTTTTTCGCATTTCTGTATTTGACAGTTAAAACCCATTTTTTGCCATCTTTGCGGATGTTGGACCCACACCTGAGCCACTCTCCAGACAGATCGAAGGAATCAGGCGGTGTCTGCCGGGTATAGTCGGATTTCATTGCCCGAGTGAGGGCACTTTTTCTTGAAGACCTGACTGTCACTGTAACGACACCTGCGCCTGTCAAACGCCCGGTGACACCGGGCATTGTCTCTGCATAGACAACATGCCATCCTTCCGGCACGCCATCATCCGGCTTTGCCCATTTCACCTGGTCTTTGGCTTCGTCCGGGATAACGGTTGTCGTGGCATTTTGCCACCAGGATTGATTGATGCTTTCTTTGCTTTTATTGTTCTGCAAAAGAACATGATCCCAACAGGTCCGGTAATCTTCGCAGGAGCGCAAAGGTTCTTCGTATTCATCAGTATCGTACTCAACAATCTCATCAAGTTCCGGATTTTCCCCGGAACTGTTTGAGGGGGTTGAATATGTCAACTCAAGAAGCCAGATCGAATATCCATTTTTCGGTATCAGATTCAATCTGGTCAAGCGCAGCCCAAGTCCGTAAAACTGGGGGAATCTTTCATCCAGAAAGTCCTCGCCTTCTTCCGGAAGAGTTGAGATCTCGTCACTGTTGAGATGATAATTGACTTGAAGTTCCAAACTCCCGTCCTGATTCTGCAGTTTGGGATACCCCGGCAGGGGAGTCCGGGAAACGGTGCCTCGTAATTTCATTTATACCTCCACGATTTCCAGCTTCACTGGATCCTTTTTCAAAAGTTTCCGGATCAGATTGTTCCTTTCGATATCCAGTGATCGGACATTGTTGTTTGAAAAGTTATACAAGCCGACACGGGCAAGCTGATCGACATCAACACGCTCAGCGTTATTTTGTGCTGCGCCGCCTGTGCGCTTTGCTTCATCAGGAATCGTGCCCGATTGGAGCTTTTTATCAATGTCAGCAGTACGCTTACGCTGGTTTTCAGCTGCCTGATCTACGGCGGCAGAGAGCCTGTTATTGATACTGCTGACGGCTTTGTTGACAGCGGCATCAAAGGATTGATTCTTTGTCATCGCTTCCGCAAAAAATCTTCTGTCAGTGGCTTCCCGGTAATTTTTGGCGGTTTCCCTTGCTGTGTCAGCCGTGACACCGGCTGAGGCCTTTGTCCAGGTCCAGTTGATCTCTTTGCCTTTGCCGCCGAAGAAGCGGACGACAGCGTTATAAGCTGCCAGAGCCACATTGACGATATATTCAAATTCGGCGACCATCAAAGTCACAACTGCCATCAGACCGGTTTTCAGTCCATTCCAGAGAAGTTTTCCCCAGGCGGCAATGGTTTTGAATGCTGCGGCAAAGTGGTTGGCTAAAGTGACAGACCATTTGATCAACTCTCCTACAGCAGTCACGCCAGAAACAGCGATCTTGCCGAACCAGCGGATAAGAGATCCGTCAGCGGACATTTCTGCGATCTTGTCCGCCCAGGACTGAAAGTAACCGAGGACGACTTTCAGGACCGGAAGCAGTGCTTCGCCGATATTGCTTGCCGCGTATGCGATCTGTCCGGTGATGGCGCCCCACATCCCTGAAACGGTTTCGGACTGTTTCTGCATCATTCCGGAAAAGACTCCGCCTGAACCGGACATTTGTGCAAAAGCACGATCCACAGCGGCGGCGGTTATTTCGCCTTTTTCTGCCATGGCATAGATCTCTTGACCTGACTTGCCGAACATAGTTCCAAGGGTTTTAACGATGGGAATACCGGCTTCAACCATCTGGTTCATAGCTTCGGTGTCCATAACGCCTTTTGCAAAAACTTTGCCGTAAATGGCGGAAAGTTCGTTGAAGTCTTTGCCCGATCCAGCTGCCACGTCCCCCACTTTGCGCAAAGTGTTTTCAACATCGCCAGCGGCGACACCGAAAGCCAGAAGAGTCTTTGCAGCCTGATTGACCTGATCTCCGGAGTAAGGCGTGGAATTGGAAAACCGGTCAAGTTTTGCCATCATAGCATCGCCGTCAGCCATAGAGCCAAGCATAGTTCTGAAGGCAAGGCGGGTATTTTCTGCGGAACTTCCGTATTTGGTCAGGGCAACTCCCCCCGCTGCAAGGGCAGCAGAACTCCCGGTGACAGCCCACTTGAGAGCATTTGCCGCCTGTGTCGCAGCCCACTTGGCACCTGCCGCAGCATTTTTTGCTATAAGGCGGGCAACTTTGCCCAGGTCAGTGAGAGCCGGTTTGACACTGGCGTAAACTGAAAACTTTTTGTCAGGTATGTCGGACTTGTCGGACACATCAGACAGGTCAGATACAGCCTGTGCAGTGTCGGCATCGACCGTTATGGTCTGATCGGGCATTGGCGGCAGTGCCTCGACTGTCTGTACCGCTTCCGCTGCAGCGTCGGCAACGATATTGATGTTGTTGACGGCCTCTGCGACATCGGCGGTAATGAGAATATCAAGAGCTGTTCCCACGATTTTTCTCCTTCAAATCTTTCAAGAGCAGTTTGTCATAGTATCTCTCAGCAGCCAATACCGGTTCTTTTCTGACAGGGTGCCGTCCGGCATCGATAGCGATTTCGTCGAGATAAGCTATGGCACGATCCCAGCGTAATCCCAGGATCTCTTTTTCGCTCCAATGATAATTTACGGCAAGGCCGTGGATGATCCGGCTCCACCAGTAGAATTCAATGGAGCCGGGTTCGTAGGGTCGCTGTTTTCACCTGAGGCATAGGGATGAGTCATCAGATCTCTGACAACGCCCACGATCTCAGGGGGCACATTTTCTTTGGCGATCCATCGGAGTGCTGCATCAATGGCTGCACCATGCCTGAGTTCTGCGGCAAGACGCCCCAGATTTTCGGGCATCGGGTGACTCAATACATAAGCCATAACGGCTGCCTTGTCAAAGTTGTCAAGTTTTTTGAAGGCCTCGCCCCCGAGTTTCATCAGCACCCAACGGTGTGCCACTGTGGGATAATAGAGTTTTATGCCTTCAAAAATACGGTATTCTTCGGCGAATTCGCCCCCGACTGCGGCCTCATCCCGTGCCTGATCTGCAGCAAGGGCGGCTTTTTCAAGTTTTGTTTTGGAAGTCATCAATCACCACCTTGTTCCGTGGCGGTGTCGGACTCCAAATTCGGATAGACATACCCGTCAAACTTGAATTTGGACGCCTTCCCTGCTTCATAAGATTTTGTTGCCGTATCCACGATCACATTGATGGTATTCGTCGTGCCGTGAAGTGTGACGGCAAGGGTTTTTCCCACAATATCCTCAGATTCAACAGGGCTGTTGGGTTGGTCTGCAAGGGGGATAAATTCACCCGACACTTTTTTACGGACATCTGAATAAATGATCCCAACGGTATCGCCGTCCCCATTGGGGATGGTTTCCTTTTCGGCTTCGTCGGTGATTTCAAGATTGCGGCATTTTCCCCAGGACTGATCGGGGGCTCCCGGGTTCAAGGTGGCAACACCTTTTGTTTTCATTCCCATAAAAAATCCTTTCTCTTTATGCCTCTGCCCCCTCAAGAGTGAAGGCAAAGGCGGTTATGTTTTCGTCCCCTGAGTCAAGGGGATCGAAGTTGACCGGCGTTACCGGGATCCCGCAGGGGGTGAGGTTCTGTTCTATGGCAAGATCCTGAACTTTTTCCACCAGAGTCCAGATGCCTGAAGCTTTGTCGGCGCTGCTGCGCCGGTAGCGGTCGGCGACTACGATAAGGATCCGGAGATTCCGTTCAAGGCCTTCTTCATCGTAATCAGCTCCGGCAATGGCGATAAGGGCGCAGGGAAATCTTGTCATACTTTCAAGGGTATCAAAAAGCTGCGCCCCCGATGAAACGGGGGCGACAGTGATGTTTTTGAAGCACTCCAGTTTTTTAAGAGCAGCTGCAGTTTCTGAAGCTATGTCAAAGAGGCGGCTTTTAGGCATTTTTCAATAACCTTTCATCTTTTTCCGCCCGAAAACCGGGGGATCGCCTTCCACTGCAACAACGGAACCGCCGCCTGCGTCACCGGATTGGAGAGCCCCGGGGAGCAGCATAGCACCGTCAGCCACACGCTGCAGATTTTTCCGCACCTGTTCAACACGTTCTTTCACATTGGCGGGAGTCTCTTCTTTTCCGCTTCGGGCCCAGGCAAGTTCCTCTGCCAATGTGATGCACCAGTTTTTCAAGAGCTGTGCCGATGCTGCTGCCGTTACCGGTAAGGCGTAGCGGACTGCGATCATACCGTCGATCTCAGCACCAGCAGCGGCAAGATCTGATTCAGGGACCGTGTTGTCAGGAGTTTCGGCTTCAAAACTCTCTGCATAAAGGTCGGCATACACAGGTCCCAGACGGAGCTTAAGATCTTTGACAGAAGCGTACATCACAGATTCCCGGCAATGATCAGCTGGGGAGCCACAAGAGCCGCCGCACCGCGATAGTGCAGTCCGTATTCGTTGCGGTTGTGATCCTTGACACAGGGGTCAGCGTCTTTGTCCCACCGCTGCAGAGTACCGACTTTCCGTTTCTGAACGACCACAGGCTTGATGCCCCGCCGAGTGTTCATCAGGAACCACTTATTGGCGTGTTCGCCGGTCAGATAGGGGTTGAGAAGTACTTCGCACTCATCCTTGTGGATGTTGCTCACAGCAGTTCCGTTTTCGGAAACCATCTCAGCCTTGAGGATCCGGCGGGCGACGCCCTCAAGAGTGGGGCCCACCATCAGCGTATCAGGAACAAGGCCCAGAGCTGTGCCGTCTGCCTTGCGGAAAGCCATCATCTGAGCCCGGGCGGTTTCATAGGTATCAACGGTAAGAGTACCGGGGACCACATTGTCGATCTTGGCTTTGCCAATTTTGCGGGAACTGGAAAAGAAGGGCACGTCATCCGCCCATTTGCCGTTGGCGGTCAAGGCCTGGACCACCAGTTCCGGCCAGAGATTACCGGCAGAGATGCCCATTTCGGTAAAAATGGAGCTGTAAAAGCCGATATTGTCATCTTCAATATCGTTGCGGTTCACACCCTCGGTGTGTTCAAAGTCGCGGTTGGTCACATCAAGGGTCTTGCCGTCGATGTCATTGATCACACGGGAGCCGACCCATTCACGCATAGCACCTTTGATGATGGTCATGGGGTACTTTTCAATGGCACTGCCGGAGTTGATCTCGGTACAGAATTTCTTCCACTCCTGCCAACTGTTCCCCAGTCCCCGCTGGAGATAGGCATTGAAAGTAACAAAGAGTTTGCTCATATTTTCAGCTGTCAGATCCATAAAATTTTCCTTTCTTCAGAGTTATTTGGAAAGTGCATTGGCAGCGGCAAGGGCTGCGGGAGTGGTGTCAAGGTAAACATCACCGTCAACAACATCGACAACGATACCGGCGACGACCTTGTTGGCGGAGCCTGCGGCATCAACAGTGAGGGCATCTTTGACAAAGGCTGCCTTGCCGCGATCGGCACGGGTCAGAGGATCATCAGTGTCATTGGCAAAGGCAAAAATGCCGCTGACAACTTCAATTTTGCCGTCAACTTCCTTTTCTGCCACGCCGATGACACGCAGTCCGGCGGTATCGCTTGCAGCAACGGCCTTTCCAGAGCCGTCAAGGGCCACCAAACCGTAGTGGGAGATCGTTGCACCCGTTGCGATCTCATAGCGCTCCAGTGCGCTGGAATTGCAAATATTGCTCATTTCAGAGTGTCTCCTTTTTGCTTTTGAGGTATTCTTCTTCGGTCAGTCCCTGACTTTCGGCAAAGGCTTTTTCTTCAGGGCTCAGAAATCCGGCATCACGCTTTTTCCCATCTTCAGGAAGTTCCTGCACCGGCACTGCCGCAGCGGGCCGTTTGGGAAGCTCGGCAGAGAGCCATGCGACACTCAACTGCATCAAACCTTCACGCTCCGCATTTGTGGCGCGGTTCTCGGCGATGGCTTTGTCGATCAGTGCGGTCTTCTGGGCGGTTTCGGCGGACAACTCAAGGGCGGCTTTGTCACTGCGGAGCTGCTGCAGTTCCGCCCCCAGTGCTTCAATGGCGGCGGCGGTCTCTGCGTCGGTGGTGTCCGAAAGCACCAGGGCATCGTTGCCCAGCAGAGCTCTCAGAGCTTTTTCGGTTTCGGTCATAGTCAATTCCTTTCTTTTTGCGTCGGACAAGTCTGACCTGTCCGACAGGTCCGACATTGAATTATCGCTTGCGGCCAATACATCAAGGCCGTTCAGCGCGGGCACATTGTCAAAGGCGATGCTGGTGATCCGCAGTGGGGTTTTGCGGTCAAGTCCCCGGATCACCGGGGACCAGTAACGCAGAGAGCCCTGTCTGAAAAGCTCTGCGGCAAGGGGCAGCAGTTCAACATCGACGGCATAAAGTCCGTCAGGTCTTGC
This sequence comes from Victivallaceae bacterium, assembly GCA_045654705.1. Taxonomy (GTDB): domain Bacteria; phylum Verrucomicrobiota; class Lentisphaeria; order Victivallales; family Victivallaceae; genus UBA1784. The sequence goes on along the minus strand of JAZONY010000045.1, from coordinate 35,441 downwards.
TTCAAGAGCGGCAAAGCCCAGAGCAGCCACTTTTGAAGTGACCGCTTTCACAGCCTCGCTCTCGCTCACCCCTGCCTTTTCGGCGGCAAGAAAGAGGGCGTGGCGGCTGTCAATGGGGATCTTTTCTCCCTTGCTGTGCTGATAATCAGCCATAGCTTTGACATCTTCCGCAGTAAGGTGCAGCACACATGGAGCACCGTTGCGGGTGAGAGGATTTTCACCCACGGCAAAAAGCCGGAAGGGCTTGGGGTGGTCAGGCTCAAAGTGCAGATCACTTAAAGCCAGACCGTCAAAAATGGTGTAGTTCATAGTTTTTAGGCTTTCATTGTGTCGGCCTTGCGCCGCCGTCTGTGGTGGACGTGTGAGGATGTGGCAAGCAGGTCCGAAAAAAACGCTTGACTTTTCAAGAGAAAAGGGCATAAAAAAACACGCAAAGGTCTTTTGCGTGCTTATGTAAGAGGCGGTGAAAGTTATTCAGCCATACGGGCAAGAGCCTCTCGAGCTTCTCTTACCTCTTTTTCTATTCTGGCGAGCTCTTCTGGCGACAGGTTTTCAGGCATTACGGCAGGGGCCGGAGCAAACCAGAGTGGTTCAGCCATATTGCTGCCGGTCGAGCCGCCCTCTTCTGCAACCTGACGGTCAACCCTTTTTACCATCTCTTCCCATTCTTTTGTTTCATAGAGATATGTCATCTTGGTAACTCCTCTGCCAATATGTACAATATACCATCTTTTTCATATTTTTTCAAGCCACGCAAGAAAAATTTATAGCTTATCAAGGTTTCTTCATCTTCCGGATGCTTGCTGTATGGTCCGAAATACACACCGTTTCTGCTGTTGGGTATGACCACAATGATCTTAAAATTACCTGATTTTGTATAATGATGTGCTACAACTGGATCAGGTGTTGTTGAAATAAAACCTTTCAGTGATGTCGGGTTCTCAAAAAGATCTCTAACATAATCTTCTGCTTTTTTGATGCTTGAAAACGCACATCCCCGGTAAAGAGTCCCGTGAAATTTGGGCATGATTTCAAGCAGGTGCTGCAGGTCAGCGACAGCTTTTTTGCGTTTCGGAGTTGCATCAACGCCGGTCCAGTCGATTTCCCCCTCCTTGAAGGCGGCTTGTCTTAAAACAATGTTTTCACTGTCTCCCGGACGGCTGGAATAGTGCATAAAAGGTTCTATGCCGTCAGCTCCGATTTTCAGGACAGCGTCATCTGTTGCCTGCATAACTTCGGGCGCAACGGCTTTTCTTGCCTGGGCCTGGGCTTTGGCAAGATTTTCGCCTTCCAAAAATGTTTTCGGCTCATCCGGAAAGACCTTTTCAACAGCTTCTGTCTGAATTCTGCGCTCCAGTTCTGCGGCTTTACCTTCAAGATACCCAGTCGCATTACTTCGGTAAATGTTTTCCGTTACATCGGGAAAATGTTTTGCCATATCATCAATTACATTTGCCCGGAATTCAGGATTTTTGATAATACTGCAGTCATACTCCTGAAACCACGTTGCGGGATCAAAGGCGAAGCCGCTGTCGCTTTCGATCTTGACATCCTCAGGTTTTGACAGTGGCTTGACGGGGCCCAGAGCTGCCGCTTTTTTGGCGGAACAGTTGGAAAGATCGCAGTTGCAGCCGAATTCCCAGGGGGGCCAGTGGGTCCGGAGCCAGGGATCACGCTTATCAATGACCATGCCGTCATATTTTCGATGGCTGTCTCTGGGGGACTTGCTCCCCACAGAGGCACGGTAAATGACGTAAGGAAACATTTTCAAGTTCGCAGGTCGGTGCATCGCTTCATACTGCCCGACGGCTCTTGCCATCTTGGCATTCTGATCCAGGATCAGATTCAATCTTGCGGTACTTGCCAGATTGCGTAAACCTTTTGAACCGTCATCTTTGCCGTGGGCTGTCGCATACTGCCGCAGCAGATGCCGGGCTTCGTCACGGCTGATCTCGCCTGAACTGTACCGGTCAGAGATCTCTCTGAACCTTTCAAGGATATGTGCTTCAGCCACCCGGGCAGAAAAAAACGCCTTTGCCCGGATTTCCGGAGGGATCTCTGCGGAAATCCGACTGCTGCTTTTGGCAGTGGGCAAATTGACCCGTTGAGTGATGAATTCCTTTTCTCTGCCTTCAACCATTATAAATTCTCCCTGATAAACTTTTCTGCCAGCGTGTCAAGATCCTTGCTGTCGGGCCACCAGGGGCGGGGCTTCTGCGGCCGTGTCCGTGGTGTCAGCACATAAAGCGGCCGCCCCAGAACTTCACCCGGGGTCAGCAGCTTCTTGAAAAGATAAGCTCTGTTCTTTCGCTTTGATTTTATCAGCTGCAGATCATTGCGGTCAGATGCAAACTTATCTCTTTCTCTGTTCCACTTGGTGGGAATGGCAAGGATCTTGCCGTTGCGGCTCCTGACAGGGCCGCCTTGATGGATGTGGAGCCCCACATAGCCGTCTGCACCTGAAGCAAGAACTTCCCCTTCAAGCCCGCTGTAACGGCAGCTTAAAGATCTTCTGATGCGGGGACCGATACGGCTGCCGAGTTTCAGTGCCCGCGCACGGGTTTGTTCGTAGACTTCATCGGTTACACCCTCAATAATGGGGGCGATCTCATCGGGATCGGTGAGACCGGCAAGAGCTTTCAAGAGAGGCGCAAGGTCAGTTTTGACTTTCATCGCCAGCTCCTTCTTTGCGTGCCTTGAGCAGCTTACGGGCAATAGTGTTTTCCAACGCCTCGCTGCTGCCGAAAACGGTGTTGTCAGCAAGAGCCTTGAGGTTTTGGTCAAACTCCCGGTCTGACCAGTCAGACTTGTCTGACATTACCGGGCCCAGCCACGCAGTCAACTCGCTTGGCGGCTTCTCTGCGGCAAAGGCGGCAACAGCAGGAGCAGCCGATTTGCGGGTGAGTTTGATGCCTACAAGTTCGGAGGCGTCTTCGGGAGCAACTTCAAAGCCCGCTTCAGAAAGGGTTTTGATCACACTTGCAAGTTTTTCCTTGTCCTGCGGCGGGGTGAAGTCGATCTCAAAGCGGGGCAATTTTACGGTGCTGCCGTAGTTGTAATTCATCCAGGGACGGATCAGCTGGGTGTTGACCAGACGCATCAATTTGGCACAGTCGGACTCTAAAATATCCTGCCGCACCTGACTCTGGGCATCGCCTTTGCTCCATCCGGAACTATCACCGGAACTTGCATTCTGACCAAGGATCACCTTGTTGACAGCAGCAGCAAGATATTCCAGAAGCCTGAAATATGCCTCACCGTTGTTGCGGCACTCAAGGAGCTGCAATTCAACAGCACGGGTAAAAACGCCGCCGCCGGAACTGCCGAAGTTGCGGACCAGCCGTTTGACCAGATTCTTTTCACGCTCAAAAGATGCCGGGTCCACCTTGGCAGCAATAAAGGGCATTCCGTGCCGCTCAATAAATGACAGCAGATCTTTTTCGCCGATATGCTTGAAACAATGGAGCCAGACCAGAGGACGGATCAGACCTCCCCGGACAGGATCACTGCCGTGGATACGGGCGTTGTTATAGATGATTTTTTCCCGGGGCAGCAGAATGCCGGAAGGCTCATCATCAGTGCGTAAACGCGGAATAAATCCGTCGGCAAAGGTGAAAAGGCTTTGCCTGATATGGCGGAATCCCCGCAATCCCCCGCCCGGCAGCCAGAGGATCTCTGACACCGCAAATCCGGGAAGAAGTGCAGCAAGCATATCAGAGAGCAGTTCCGAAAAGGAGTCTGCTCCATAAGCATCTCCGCAGTCACGCAGCACTTCTTCAAGATGCGATGCTGCAGTTTGGCTTTGGGGATCATCGCCGCCCTGGATATGCCAGGGCAGTCCCAGCACTGCATCTTTGCGCGTATTGAGAGCCTGGGCGATATCGGCGTTTTTCTCGAGGATCTCGGCGGCAAGCTGCACCTGATCACGGATATCGCCCATATTGGCTGCATCCATGATACTGTTGATTTTTTCGGGTGTCAGATCATAACTCACATCGCCCTGATAACGGTCTGAAGGCTCTTCAATGACCGCAGACTTCCCGGTGCCGAAAAGTTTTTTCAAAAATTTCACTTTATCACCTCAAAATGGTTACAGGTCCCCTGAATGATCGGGACGGTAATAGTTGTCTGCGCTGTCGCTCCCACTCTCTGTCAAAGGCTCCATGGCACAAAGTCCTGAAGCGGTACTTGCGGCGTGGAGTGCCAGGGCCAGCGCCCAGAAGCGGTCGGCGTGACCGTTTTCGCTCCTGTCAGCTGAAAAGCGGATGTTCCCTGCAGCGGTGGTCTCTTTTTTGATGGCACGCAGGTCAGCTTGCAGTTTCCGGTCAAAAGGGATTCGCAAGTTCAGGTCCTCAAAAGCCGCCTTCACAGGATAGGCAAGAGCCTCTTTGACAGGGCCGGTGAACTGGACCGCTTCAACACGGTAGGTGCCGAAAGTCTCCTGAGCACGCTCCGCAAGCTGCATACCAAGGCCCGTGGCATCAATGCAGCACCGCCGCATCCCCGGCAGAGCCAGAAGGCGGTAAAGGATCTCTTCCTGAGCAGAAAATTTCATGTTCTGCATCGTGATCAGGCGCTGACACAAGTGTCTGCCGCCCTCAAGAGAGTTGAGCCACATACAGGTCAAGTCCTTTTTACGCCCCACGTCAACGCCTAAGTAAAGCTCTTTTTTGTCTGACAGGTCAGACAGGTCAGACACCGTTCCCCCAAAAGTTGCCGTCGGCAGCGTTTGAGCTGCCTCCCCCGGCTCTGCCGGGCTGCGGGTACTTTTGGGGGTGCCCCCACCTGATTGTAATGTTACAATCAGGTTTGGCGGTGTGCGCTCATACTCGCAGGCGGCGATCATGTCGTAGGTCAGAAAGGCACTGGCATCATCTGCCGGAACACACATATATTCCTGTTGGAAACTTTCTTCATCAGCACACCCGGATTTGACGAAGTTAAAATAATCAGCCTCATCAAAGGATTGCCGGGGATCGTCAGGAGAAAGTTTTTCCTGAAGACGGTAAAGAAAACCGTCATTCAAGGCATCTTCAAGAGTGACCCGGTGCAGTGAAATGTTTTTGGGGTTGCCCTTTTCACGGACTTCCGCCACAAGTTCGTTGAAAAAATTGTGGCTGCCCCGGTGGGTGCTGACCATTTCAAGCTGGCCGCCCCAGGTGATACCGGGGTAAGCGATGGCGTAAAGTTTTCTCGGGTCTTTGTGCAGCGCAAATTCGTCCAGCAGACGGTCTCCCCGTTTGCCCGCCTGGGCATCGGGAGAGCTGGACATACTGTTGATCTTGACCCCGTTGGCAAAGCCCAGAACATAGGTTTTCTCATCCTCAACGATCTGCACCCCCAAATCACTGACGGCGGTGTGCAGAATTTGCGCAAAGTGTTTGCAATCTTCAAGGAAAAGCCGTGCCTGGATCTCATCACGGCTGGAAACCCAACCGTCATAACGTGCCCCCGCAAGGGCCTTGCGGCGCACCATACTGTAAGCACTTGCCCAGGAAATACCGATCTGACGGCTCTTTTCCATCAGCTTGAGCCGGGAATTATCAAGGACCCAGCGTTTCTGATAGGGCAAAAGCAAAGCATCAGTCGGCGGAACGATCTTTGCATTCCCCATATTTTACCTCACAGTAATTTGATTTTTTCTTCAACGCGCTCAAGTGTTTCTGCGCTCATACCGTTTGCCGTATTGTTTTCAAGGTCTGCGATGCGTGCAAGCAGCTCTGCTTCACGGGCACGCCATTCGGCTTCGGCACCCTCAAGCTGCTCCTCTTTTTCGGCAAGGCGTTTTTGCAAGTCGGCGATCCGATTGTCTTTGGTCTGATTGCTTAAAGCCGCAACGCTCTGGGCGATCTGGCGTAAAGAGCTGATTTTGTCGGACGGGTCCGACATATCAGACAAGTCAGACAAGTCAGACAGGGCTTTTAGCAGTGCGACTTTTGCGGTTTCGGCGATGGTGTCGGCGGAGTCGTTTTCGCGGCAAAAAGCAGCGGTGAGCCGGTCGTTGTATTCGGCATTCTGCCGTGCGCTGCGACGGGAAACGATCTCCCGGTACTCGGCGCTCTTTTTGATCCGGCTCACCGCCGGAGCTGTCAATTTAAGTCCCAGACTATTGTAGGCTTTGGCGATCTCAGGGACCGCTGCAATGGCGGCAAAGGTTGCACCGTCGTGGAGCATACAGCAGATGCGGTACCGGACTTCAAAGGGCAAAAAAGAGAAGCTGCTTCTCGGTCCATGTCCCCCAAAAGTTGCCGTCGGCAGCGTTTGAGCTGCCTCCCCCGGCTGCGCCGGGCTGCGGGTACTTTTTGGGGTGCCCCCTTTTAATTTCTTGTTCATCGTGTCACCTCAAGGCATTGGGCCCGGCAAAAAAAGGATCATCAAGGAGCGTTTCGCCGTTCTGGAGTTTGACCCTTGTTTTCCGCTCGATCGACCGGTAGTCAGGGTAGCCCTGAACGACCAGCAAGTAACCGGCTTCAGTAAGGGCATTCCACTCACGCAGCATCTGTGCCGGATCAGCATTGAGCAGCTGCAGACGGTCGTCAAGCATAACGGTATTCAGATCCTGGGGACAGTAAAACTTGCACAAAACCTGCAAAAGAGTTCTGCGGATAACGTATTTCATTTGGCTCTCCTGTTATTGTGTCCGTGGTTCTGGAGATCTTCACGCAGATTCCCCACATAGATTTTCAGATTGTCGATCTCTTTGGATTGTCCTGAATTGGTCTCCAAAGCCCGCTGGATCTGGGTGCTCAATTTCTCGATCTGGCCGCCCAGATGGTTGTGGCACTCTTTTCTTGAAAGCTCCATAGCTTCAAGTTTGGTTAAAATTTCCTGTGAGCGGTCTGATCTGATGTGATCAGCCACCTGGTCTTCAAGCTGTTTCAACCGCTGTTCCCGCAGCCGGTCACGCTCGGCAATGCTCCGGGCGATCCGCGCCCAGCAGCACCCTGCCAGTATCACAAGCAAAACGCCCACCACGCCGCCACCTGCGGCACCATACAAAAAACTCATATTTTCTCTTTTCTCCTGGATTATTGTCAGACTTGTCGGACTTGTCAGATCAAACGCTGCCGACGGCAACACAAGGGGGCACCCCAAAAAGTACCCGTCTTCGCTCCGCTCCGCCGTGGCAAGCGGGGCAGACAATAGTCAGCAGCGCTGCGGCTGCAACGGCGACTTGATAAGGGGCAACACACTCTCTATAATACAGCGAAAAATGGCGTTTTTATTCACGCGCGCGGAAATTTTATAAATTAACTTGTTAATTTATAACGCCTTAAAGTGCGCAACTTTCTCACAGGAAAAAAGGGCAAAAAAAAGCCCCGCCGGTTTGGCGGGGGGGGAAGACTATTAACAATCAATTGCATCTAAATCTTTAGGAGGATGTGTATTTTTTACCAATTCAACCTCTTTTAACGCATTATCGTATTTTTGAGCAGCCTTAATCGTCAAGAGAACAATTAAAAGCTTAAACGCGAAATACAGCGCAGCCACTATGTTCAACAATCTAATTCCCAAACCTGTATCAAGTTCATAAAAAAGGGACAGACTGATTAATGCAATGGCAAGAAGTATTACCGGTGCAAAAGAACAAATGATTTTGGTTATCTGATGAAAAAATCTGTAAAACAAAGATGCACGACGAAAACTGGAACAACGCTTATAAATATCTTCTATGCGGGTAAATAAGAACATTTCATCATCTGAAATTTTCGGTTCTTCTGCCAGTAAAACTTCTGGCAAATGGCGATGAAGAATTTTTGACAATCTCTGAAGCCATTTTGTTCTTCTCATTGCACTTCGAGATGTTGAACGCTCTTTCTTAAATTCTTCCCATCTTTTTCCAAATGGCTTTACAAGGTCATCAAGAGTTTCTGCTTCTTTAGTCTTAAAATCATTCACCTTTACATGAGGTCGGGGAACCTTCCAAATAGATAAACATTCTAATGCAAAAAAGAGCTGCAACAGCAGCTCAAACTTAAGACCATCACGCATTCTTTTTCAAAACTCCTCCGGCAAGAGACTCCCAAGCGGCATTAAATGTTGCAAGGAGATTAGCAGATTTTTGAAAACCATTGCAGCAGACCTCAGCTTTGACACACTGAGGAATCATATCTCCTTCAGGAACAGGATGAGGTTCTTCAAGTCTATAGCGGAATCCGTCAACAACCATAAAATGATTAACTTCTGCCGGATTGCTGCACTTTGCCGGAACGTATTTCATAACGTCAGGTGTATTGGTGTTAATACCTCTTTCAAGCTCACGCAATTTTTCGCAGCATTTGCCATTTACGGTAATAATGCGAATCTTTCCACCATTTTGGCTAATTCGCTTTGCAGCAGAAGTCAGCAATTCAGTAATTGAAATTCCATTATAAAAGGCATCTGAAAAATTGCCAGAAAGAATTTCAATGGATTTTTGAGCTCTCCCGATAAACTGGGCAATAATATATCCAGCGTGTTCAGGACTGAAATTACCAAAAATCTCAGAAGAGTTTGTTTCCAGGTTTTCATCAACCATATCTTTGTACTTCTGATCCATTGTCTTTGAACTCCTGCTGTTTAGCGTTTGATATTTCCAGTTCCATAAAATACTATAAAATGCCAAACTTTTCAAGTTTTTTCCATAATTTTTTCGTTTTTTTTTCGTTTTTTTGCAAACTCCCGAGTAGGATAATGCTGTTCTCTGATCAGGAAACAGAATGTCAGGATATTGAGCACGGATTCAAGCGGCTGCTTAATGATACGCCTTGAAGATCTCTCTTAACTCGGCGGTTGTATAGGCCCGGAAGCCGCCGTCGGTCCGGATCAGAGCGGCGGCGGGATCAAAGGCAAAGCCGCTGTCGCTTTCGATTTTGACATCCTCAGGTTTTGACATAGGCTTGATTGAACCCAGTGTTGCTGCCTTTTTTGCGGAACAGTTGGAAAGATCACAGTTACAGTCAATATCATTCGGAGGCCAGAAAACTTTGAGCCAGGGATCACGCTTATCAATGACCATACCGTCATATTTCTGATGGCTCTCCCTGGGGAGACTGCTCCCCACTGAGGCACGGTAGATGACATAAGGGAACATTTTCAAGTTCGCAGGTCTGTGCATCGCTTCATACTGCCCGACAGCTCTTGCCATCTTGGCATTCTGATCCAGGATCAGATTCAATCTTGCGGTGCTTGCCAGATTGCGTAAACCTTTTGAACCGTCATCTTTGCCGTGAGCTGTTGCATACTGCCGGAGCAAATGCCGTGCTTCATCCCGGCTGATCTCCCCCAGACAATATCTATCAGAAATTTTCCTGAACCCTGTCAGCAATTCTTCATCTTCAATTCCGTCGTAGGTAAAAAACATATTGCTTTGTATTTCAACTGGAAGTTTTGCCAATTCTTCAAAGGGCAGGTCCGTTGCAATATTCAAACGATTAAGAATCCAGTCTGTTTCTGATTGAGAAAGCATAGTAGGTCACCGTTTTTTTTCGTAGATTTCAGCGGCTTGAGCAAGTAACTCATAACGTTGTGATTGTGTCATGCCGCCCCAATATGACAGTATCGCAGATGTTGAAATATCCAAGATGTCAACGTTCAATTCAGCAAGTTTTTGAGTCACCCGTTCCCAATAGTTAATATTATCTTTCTCTATTTTTTCTACACTTTTTGCAATATTTTCAGCACACAAAACGGTATCATGTATCGTTTTAGCGGTGGTGGGCGCGATTTGGAAATATGGAGCTATGTGTGGCAATAATTTTTGCCATGCTTCACTTCTAATTGTTTTGACCCCACCATTAATATATTTGTTGATATTTTTGCAGGATACACCTGAAATGTCAGCAAGTGCTTTTTGCGTGCCAAGGTCATCCACTGCTGCTTTTATGGCTTCTATAATTTCTTGTTTCAGTCTCATATTTTCCCCTGTTTTTACCTAATATATCATTTTTTTTATGAAAATTCAAAAAAAATACAGAAAAATACAGAAAATCTCTTGATTTCTCTTAAAATCTCTACTATATTATAAAAAGAGATTTTAAGAGATCAAGAGAGGAGCGATCATGACACGCTTAAGGCATTTTAGGATAGAAAATAAAATGACACTCAGGGAAGTTGCGAAAAAAGTTGACGCGTCTATTCAAAGTGTACATGCACAGGAAGTCAGAGGGATCAGAACCATCAAAAACGCCAAACGGTATGCCGTTGTTTTGGGCTGCGACTGGCGTGACCTGCTGGATGAGGTGGAGTCGGACCCGCCTGCGCAAGCTTCCGGCGCGGCAAGCGAAAGATAAAGGAGGAAAAAACAACAATGAAAAAGTTTGTACTTGATACGTTATTGGCTCTTGTTTTAAGTGGCGCTTTTTATTTGTTTTTGACTCTGCTGCCGGGATTTGATTGGCATTTTGTTTTGCTGTTTTTGATTGTACGCCACGCCTTTGCCAATCCCCAAAGAAAGGAAAACAACTAATGCTCAGACCACGGCTCAGTCAGCACGATTGCCTTGCCCTCTTTGACCGGGATCGGTCAACTTGGGCGGAAGTCAAATTTTACCCCAACACAGTTACCTGTCGCCGGATGCTGCGTTTTGCTGACTGGGCTGCGAATTTTCCCCAATGCTATTATGCTGCACGGCGGAACTATGAGGCTCCGGAGCTCTCTTACCGGGAGCTTGCCCTTATGGCAGGGATGCCTGAATCAACTTTCAGGAGCAGACTCAAGGCGGTTTACTGGATCGATGATCCGCAAGACTTTTCTGACCTTGAACTTGACTGCTATGACGTGGAAATACCGGCAGTGCCGGTGCCCCCGAAAGAACGGGGCAAAAGCACCACTTATAAATACGCCATCGCTCTGGCGGACTTTGCCGCCGCAGACCGGATCCGCTGGGAGTGTATCAGAGCATATTACTCTTGGGAAGTGGCACAGGCTGAACTTGGAAGAATTTACGGCATCAGTCAGGCGACGGTGTCACGGTATATAGAATCTTTAACTACTATTAAAGGAGGTATTGATTATGAGTTTATTTGAGAAAACAAAGCTGGTGGCGTTTGGTGCCGTGTGCGGCTTTGCCCTGGGGCTTATTACCTATTGCTGGGTGCATATCATCTGTCAGACCTGTCAGACCTGTCAGACCATAACAAAATAAAGGAGAACAAACAAATGCGAATCACGATCATTGAAATGGAAGCAGAGGAATTTGCTCTGCTTGGTGCGGCGGAAGCCTGTGAAGAAAAACTTGGTGCAGCGGAGCAGGTCGCCGGGGAAACAAGCCAGTCTGATGAAATCAGACTCTTTGGTCAGGAACTCTGGGGCGAGGGAAATGCCACTTTGCGGGACCTTGTGACTTTGACCATGGAGCACTTCTGTCTCAGCACCGCCGACTTCGCCCGGATCATCGGTGCCAACCGGAGCACCGTATCACGCTATCTGAATCACGGTCAGTGCCGGGAAGCCGTTTTGCTTGCCTGCACTAACTTTTTCGGGGACGGGGGAAAATAAGATGGGTATACTTAAAGATCACCGCAAATATCAGGCAATGTCCGTTTCAGAAGCAGACGATCTCTTCTTGCGCCTTGCTGCTGTCAAAGCCGCCATCGACAAAAAGAGTGCCGCTCTCAAGAAAAGGATTGCCGATCTTGAAGCTGCCCACAAAGAACAGATCCAAGCCGAATTGGACGAAAAAGAGGCTCTTGAAAAGGAGCTTGGCTCCTACATCCTCGCCAATCCCGGGCGATTTGTCAAACCCCGTAATCATCAAGTGGGGAGTGTGGGCAGTTACGGCATCACCACAGACCCGGCTTACGTCCAGATCAGCGACAAGGAAGCCTTTATCCAGTTCGCCCTTGAGAATGGTTACGACGATCTCTACCGCACAGAGCATACCCCTGACAAGGTATCTGCCATGCGCCGTCTGATGGATAAAGAGCCCATCCCCGGGGCGACCCTTGTCCCTGCCGGTGATGTGGCAAAGTTCAGCTTCAAAAAAGGCTACGCTGAACAGTTGGAGGGGAGAAAATAATGGGAGATCTCGAAATTTTAGCTCTTATCGAAAGAGGGGAGTTGACCGCTCTTTCACGGGAAGATCTTACGCTGGGGGCTCAGTTCTGTCTGCGGGTTTCAGCCAAGACGCCCAGCGTCCTTGCTGTGGTGGTGGCGAAACTGCGGAAAGACTACATTACTGATGTGACTGAATGGAGCACCTACTGCAAGCAGAACTTTGGTCTTGAGAAGGCATATCTGCACCATATCCACAAAGTTGGAAAATATTTGCACAGTGTCGCATGCGACACTCCGAAAGTGTATATAACCTTGTTTCATCTTGCGTATGAGAAGCAAATTGCTATCACTCAGATCCCTGGCATTGAGATCGAGAATTTTATCCGGCAGCAGACAAAACCGCTGGCGAAAATGACCCGGGCAGAGGTCCGGGCGGCGGTCAACCGTTTCCTCCATCCTGAAGGCATTTCCGCCGCCCCCGCCAAGCAGTCCGAACAGCTCCTTCTGCCCGGCTTCGGCAAGTGGCTGGGAACCGCCGCAGAATTTGAACCTGCCGCCATCGTCAAGGTCGTTGACGACGATGATACCGCAGACCGCAGTTACCGTGCCGGTTGTCTGCTGCTGGGAGCCGCTCTGGACTACCAGCGGCGGCAGGAGACCCCCGATACAGTTATGCTTTTGAACCTTAAAACTGCCCTCCTGGATGAGGTGCAGGCCATTGAAACTATTTTAGCACAGGAGTAAAGAAAAGATCATGGGGCTTTTTGATCTGACAAAAAAATCTGCCAAGCCAGTCGCCCCCACCACCGCCAAGGCTATGGTGGGCAAGCCTGTCGGCCAAGTCGGACAAGACAGTCTGACCGGGGGAATGTCTTTGCCTGCCGATGCCCGCGCCAAGGCGTGGGAACGGCTGCGCTTTGTCAGGGCTGTACTTGAGGTCAAAAAGGCCCACCGTCTCAATGAAAAAGAGGCAGCCGAATTTGTTGCTGCCACCTGCACAGAGGAATTTCCCCTTTTGCGCTCCGCCGGAAAAGGGGGAAACTCCGCCCTCATCTACAGCAATTTCCGTAACTGGAAAAGGGATATCGCCGAAGCCATTGATGATGAAACGGCTTTGGATCTTCTCTGTGACAAATATTATGTCGCACAGCAGCAAAGAATAGCCGAAGTCGCAGAAAAACGCGCCGAAGATCCTTTCTGGAAGGAGTTTTATTCTCTTTTTCTCCACGGCAACGGTTTGAAACTTGCCACCGCATACCGGCAAGCAGTCGCAAACATGCGTTTCAAAGCCCCGGGAACAACGCTTCCGACACTCTCACAAGTCCGCTATGCCGTCAGCCAGTTGAACCCCGGCACCGTTATCTGTGCCCGTGAAGGCGAAACTGCCTATGTCAACAAGTGCTGTGATTATATCCAGCGGGACTGGTCAGGCATCCCCGCTGGATACTGCATCATCGGCGATACCCGTGATTTTGACGTACAGATCCGTGTTTGGGATGAGAAAAATCAAGTATGGAAACCTGTCCGCCCTAAAATCACAGCCTTGATGGATGCACGCAGCTGGTATATCGCCGCCTACTGGATCACCACAGAACCTGTCAATACTTACACCCTTATCAATACCCTTGCCCTGTACTGCGCAAAAACAGGGGGGCAGGCTCCTGCTGTCGCCTACTTCGACAACGGCAAAGATTACTGCGCCAAAGGCTTTTCCACTCCGCTGACCGTTGAGGGCAACGAACACTCCATTTTCAAAGAATTGGGAATACAGCTCAAAAATGCAACCGCTTACAATGCCCGGGCAAAAACCATTGAACGTGCCTTCCGCGATATGATGCAGCAGTTTGACAAAATGTTCCCTTCTTATCTCGGCAGCCGCCCCAGTGAACGCCCTGACTCTGCTGCATATTTTATGAATCACGCCGATGAATTGATCAGTTTTCAACAATTCAACGCTTTTTTTGATCAATGGCTCGAGTCATGGCACAATACCCCCAAAAAAGGTCGCATCCACGGCGGCAAATCCCCCGCAGAACTGTGGGGACAAAGAGAAGTCCGCCCCGCTATGAGTGCAGAACAACTCCACTTTGCTTTCCTGAAACCGGAGGATACCCGCACCGTTACCAGAGGTCCTGCCGTTTCCTTTAATAATACCTTATATTATAGTGACGCCGTTTCCGTAGGTGAAAAGGTGTTGGTCAAAAGCGACCACATCGACCCCACCCACGTTTATCTCTTTACCATTGACGGCAGACTCAAAGGCGAAGCACGCACCCGGGATGCCATCAAGGCTCTTGCCGATGAAGATTCACAGGAGCAGCTTAAAGCCCTGATCGCCCGCCAGCGCAAGCAACTGGCTGAAGCACGCACCACGATCCGCAATCTGACAGGCGGCATGGAACAGGTTTCACCCATTGAATTGATGCTTGCTCCCATTGATGCAAAGCCCAGGCTTCTGGGAACAAAACAAAGCGTCAAAGGCCCTGCACATACTTTCCGCAGAATGGCGATCCCCGGCGTGATCACAGCTCCGCAGCTGGATTTTCAGGAGGACGCCAAAGCCCAACAGCTTGCCGACTTCGGCGAAACTGTCGCCCCAAAAGAAACAGATGAACCCAGCTCCTCAAAAGAGGCTTTGAGCAGCTTTAACGAGTTTATGACATCCCGCCACCGGGATGATGATGATTTTTAACAAATCGACCACAAAAATAAGGAGAAAACACAATGAGTGCCACCAGAACCGCAGGCGCCGCCCAGGGCGATGCCACCCATGCTGCACACGATGCAGCCAATCCTGCACCCGAAGCCGGAATGAGCCGGGATATCATCAATATCGGGCTCAACATCTTCAGAACCGGAATCAGGCGGTATGACGAAGAGACTCAGGAGCACCTTCAATGGCTGTGGGGGTACACCTTTGAGGTGCTGGGAAACTCCAAAACAGAACTCTGCCGCCAGATCGGATATGACTACGCCTTTATCTATGACGTTTTTACCGGCCGCTATGACGGCGATCTTGAAACCTTTTGCGCTGCGATCCAGCAGCTGAAGATACGGGCCGCCCAGAAAATGCCTCTGGTGGAAACCGTCGTCGTCAAAAGAGTCCTTGAAGCCCTTGATTATGCAGCAAAATCCTCATCCATGGTCAGCATTTGCGGCCCCACCGGCAGAGGAAAAACTTACACCGCCAAATACTGGGCAAGACTCCACAATCACGGGCGCACACGATATATCCGGGTGCCTTCCGGATGTACCAGACGGCAGATCGTTACCATGCTCTGCACTTCGTGCGGCATCGGCGTCAACGGACACAAAACTCCGGAACTTGAACAGCGGCTTTTCAAGGCCTTCGATGCACGCAACGTCATCATCGTGGATGAAGCCGGACACCTGGTCCCCAAAGCCAACTCCAACGGAACTTCCGCCATTGAACTTTTAAGGGATCTTCACGATATTTGTGAGTGTGCCGTGGTGATGATTTTTACCGACGTCTATCTCAAGGAAATGGCATCCGGAAGACTCGCAGACTACTTTGAACAATTCAGAGGAAGGATCAAGTACAAACTGGATATCCCTTCAAAAATCTTCCGCTCCGAAGTGGAGGATGTGGTCAAGTTTTTTAATCCCGCTCCCGCACAGCGCCTGGTCGAACTCGCCTACAAAACTGCCGGGGCCAGAGACGGCAAACTCCGCACACTCTTTGAAGATCTCCAGCGCGCAAAAGAGTGGGCCGACCGGGAAAATCGCCCCATGCAGTTTCAGGATCTCGCCCTCGCCGTCGACTGGCGCAAGTCCGGCGGAGTGTGGCCGGAGGAATGAAAATGAACCCCGTCGCCATTCAAATCATGCGCCGTCAGCTGGGGCTTTCCAACACCCGGTACCGGGATCTGCTACGCCTGACAGGAGGCGTCAACTCATCCAAAGACCTGACCGATGCCAGCGCAAAAAAGGTCTATCGGGAACTGTGCCGACTCTCACAGGCTTCAACGCCGGCAGCACGATATGTATGGGTGTTGTGGAATTCTCTGCAGCCCTTTTTGCCCGCAAAAGAACGCAACGGAGCCTATCTGGTGGGCTTTATACGGCGATGCTCCCCCACCGCAGGGATCGCGGATCTGACCCAGCTTTCGTGCCTCAGCGCCGCTGAACTCCACAAGGTCATCGAAAGCCTCAAGGTCAGACTTGAAAATGAAAAAAAGAAAATGGCAGATGTGCCGTTTTAACCACTCCAAATATCACCCGGTGAAGATAACAATTCGCCGGGATTTTTTTTGTCCCCAAACCATAAAAAAAGTGGGTTCATCCCCACATCGCGCACACTCCAATCCCGCCACGGCACACGCACCAGTCATGCCGCTTTCCCCGCTTCCGCACAGCGAAATCCCTGAAATTGTGTAAAATCCCGTTCCACCTTATTCCACCTCATTCCAGGTAATGCCAGGTGTTTAAAGGAGCTGGGAGAGTATACACACTCAGCCTTTCAGTACTGGTAAACGCTCTGATTTTGCATGAGTGTTGGGTGCGGCACTTTGTCGGACATGTCGGACATGTCGGACAAGTCGGACTTTATTGGTGTGCCGCAGGTACAAAAAAAAGAGAGAACTTGAGTTTTGAGCTCAAATTCCCTGAAAAAGGCAAAAAAAATGGTACACCCGGCGGGATTCGAACCCACGACCTTCTACTCCGGAGGCAGACGCTCTTTGTACTTAAAATAGGCTTTTTTGTTGAAAATGTGGCAGAAATGTGGCATTTATTGTTTGACATCCACTTTTTTTTGTGATACATTAAGAAAGAAAATGAAACAATGGGAGGCTGCAGCATGAGTGTCGCAAAACGCAAAACAAAATCGGGGTACACTAAAGAGTACCACTATGCATTTGCTCAAGATGGTAAGCGGTATCGCGGTGTCTGTGAAGGCTGTACGACCAAACGTGAAGCCGAAGAATATGAGAAAACTATACGCAAGCATGTTCAGGAGGCTGCCGCCAAGAAAGATGTCAAGCAGCTGATCGAACACTTTCGGGAGGAGCTCACCGGCAGTAAGGATATACTTATTGCAGAAGCCTACGAAAGATCATTGGAGAAACCCAAGAAGCGTATCCCCTCTGAAAAACTTATCTGTGCCAAGCGTTCGTACTGGATGGACTTTGTTGCGTTTCTGAGTGAGCATTATCCGGAGATTCAAAAACTGTCTGAAGTCCGTCCCTTTCACGCAGAAGCCTATATCCAGTACATCCGGCAGAATGGTCGTTTTAATAAGACGGTCACCTACTGCGGAAGTGTGATTACCAAAGAGCGCAGTTATCAGTTGAAATCCGAGCTCTCTCCACAAACGATCAATACCTACCAACGAGTGTTGACCGAAGTCTTTCAGCTGCTTGCCCGAGACGCCGGAATTGTTGAGAATCCGTTTGCCTCAATCCCGAGATTGAAAAAGGAGGCTGAAACGCGGGAGGCCTTTTCAGAAGAGGAACTTGTCATTATCCGGGATAATCTTGATGATTTCACCAGACCACTCTTTACGATTGCCATTGCCACGGCTTTACGTGAAGGGGATATTTGTACTCTCAAATGGTCAGACATCGATTTCAAACGGGATTTGATCATCAAGCGGATGCGCAAAACTGACAATATGGTAGAAATACCGATCATGCCGCCACTGCGCATCTTTCTTTTGCAGCTCCGGCCTGAGAGCTCTGAATCGGAGTATGTATTGCCTCAACACGCAGAAATGTATCTGAATAACAGTTCCGGTGTCTCATACCGCATCAAGCAATTCCTTGAAAATAAATGTAATATCGTGACGACAAAGAAACTGGAAGGACGCGCCAGAGCTGTTTCGGTCAAGGATTTACATAGTTGCCGCCATACGTTTTGCTATTACGCTGGACTGTACGGAATTCCATTGTCCATCGTTCAGAGCATTGTGGGACATATGACTCCGGAAATGACCAAGCACTATTCTGCTCACGCCAGCTTAAGTGCCAAACGTGAGCAGATGCGTCAGCTTCCGGAATTTATGATGTTAACAGGTAGCGAGACAAGGGACTTTGAAGCCGCAGAACGTGAAGAATTACAGGCCCTGATCAGTACCCTTCCCATTGAAAAAGTCCGGCAACTCCTCAAGGAATTGCGGTAAAGATTTTCTTTTTACAGCAATGGTGTCATATAAAGCGGCAGACAGGTAACTCCATCTTTTTCCATTACATCAGCACTGTGGAGTACATATGGTGTATGGAGTTGCTGAGCAAATTTCTGACGGAATTTCTGCAGAGAGGTCAAAGTATAACTTTTCCCGGATTTGACTTCCAGTGGCGAAATATTGTGTCGGCTTGTGATTTTCTGCTTGGCAATAAGAAAATCTATTTCCATTCTCTCAGAAGCATCATCTCTGCTTGGATTGCTGTAAAAATACAAACGGTGATCTGAAGCAACCAGCATTTGGGCAACGATATTTTCAACAATCATGCCTTCGTTGAATTCCAATTTGCCGAGTAAAAGTTTTTTATAGACTTCCTCAGAAACGATGGAATTTTCATCAAAGGCGTGACTTATCAGCAAGCCGGTATCTGCCATATAGCATTTCAATGTCATACGGTCACTGTTCATTTTCAACCCGGCGGTCGGAGCCGTCGAATTATAGCAAATATTAACGATCATGGCATCTTCCAGCCAGAACATGGCGTCCTCATATTCACGAAACCTCGCCTGTTTCCCGAGAGAAGCCAGATTGAAGCGTTTCTCGTGCTTTTGCAGCTGCGATGGGATTTCATCAAAGATCGATTCGACTTTGCGCTCATAACCTTTGGCGTGCTTGATAATGTCAGCCCGGTACAAGGTGAGAATATCACGCTTGATTATATCGACATTTGCAAAATTTTTGTTGTTAACGTATTCCTGAACAGCTTGCGGCATACCTCCCACAATCAGATACTGCCGGAAATAATCCATTGCTTTGCGGTGAATCCCATCTCCCAGCGGACGCAGTTTGGAGAAACTCTGACGAATCAACGGCATCAATGTTTCATTTCCGCTTGCCCAGAGAAACTCCTCAAAATCCAGCGGATACATTTTAATGTGCCGTTCTTCAGACGGAATGACGATATCAGAAACGTTGGCTTTAATGGACACCAGAGAGCCGGTCTCAATGTAATCATACCGCCCATCAGCAACCAGATATTTTATTGCTGCTCTGGCGCGAGGGTACAACTGAACTTCATCAAAAATAATAAGAGATTGCCGGGGATATAACTGCACGTTAAAGTAGGCAGACAGGTAGGCAAAGAATGTATCAAGGTCATCCAGAAAGTCATCGAACAGACGTTTCACATCTTTATTGACCTTGTTGAAGTCTATCAAAATGTAGGACTTATATTCATTTTTTGCAAACTCTTCAGCAATATAGCTTTTCCCTACACGTCTTGCTCCGTCTATCAGCAATGCAACCCGTCCGGAATCCTTGGCTTTCCATTCCATCAAAGAATCATAAATTTTTCGTTTCATAAGTCATTTCCTGTTATTGTGATCACGTTTTCAAAATATTTTGACAAATAATATATCACGTTTTCAAGATTTTTCAAGCAAAATAAAACCACGTTTTCAAGATTTTAAAAGTGCTCTCTATTCTGTATTATATTTTTTCAAACGAAAATCAGAGGCGGCGATTACTCAGACCTCAAACAAAGGCCGAGCAATCGCCGCTTTATCAAACGCTTAAAAGAGCGTTTTGTCACTATCGAAGAGCGTTCCGATAATCTGGGACTTTGAAACAGCTTGAATCTCTTCAGTTCCATTTGCGACCTGAAGCGTATACTGCTGCTTGCAAAGCTGATTCAGCTCCGTGTCACTCAAGTCTCTGCAGGAGGCAAGCTGCCACTCATCATTCAGCGTGAATTTGACACCGAACTGAACCTCTGCAGAACCGAAACAGTATTCTGTATTGAGTCCATTACGCTGGCAAGTCAAGCTAAAGTGCGAATATGCAAACTGCTGCACAAAGGGATCGGGGGTGTCCGTGAACACGATAACGGAAATTTCTTGTTCAAGGCAGAACCTCACCAGAGCATGATACTGTGTTTTATCATTGTGCATATCTTTTGAAGCGAAGATGACCAATCCGCTGTTCCGGACAAGTTCCTTGGCCTTTTCTAAGGCAATGTTCCCGGAACGGATATTAACTCCAGTCGGAATCTTTGTTTTTTTCAGCCGTGAAAAGCCGTACTTATCCGCAAAGAGAGTGACCTGATAGTTGCGTTTGACTGACTGCCAGCGTCCATCCCAACACCCATGCCGGACAGAGGTCGCCAGGCAAAATGCCACTTCAAGAAAAAATTTTTCTGAAACAAACATCAATGCACCTTTAGGCAAAACTCCGGGAATCAAGTCAGGATGTTTACTCTCAATGAACGTAATCAGGTTTCCTTCAAAGTCGTCACTCAATTCAGCCGGGACAACCAGACTTTGATCAACCAACGCCTTACGAAAATTTTTCAAATTCAATTCATGACAATGATTTCCAGTAAGCAGGTTGACGGAAAAATCAATATGCTCTTTGCGCAGTCTTGCGGCAAAAAACATGGCAAATTTCCAGCCCTCAACTCCTTGCTTACTCAAAATACGCAAGATTACTTTTTCTGCACGGCGTACCAAAGTCAAATCACAAACACCAACTGCGTTTGCTCCACCGGGAAAACAAAGCGTCAAGTCTTTTGAGATCCAACGTCCGTTGGGCAGAGAAAGTGTCACATATACAATTCCGGAAATTCCATCCCCACGGCAAATGGGGTAATGAACACCTTCCGGCGCCATAAAAACACGGCGAGGATCAAAGCCAGGACGATGCAAAATCATTTCCGGCAAGATCACGGCTGCATTATTCCACTCCCGCCAAATGAAATTATGCACGGGAGTACCGGTGCTGTCAGCGATGCGTTCTCGCGTCCATCCGGGATCAATAACAGGATTCAACAACGTTTTGTCCTCACGCCATTTGGAGTTTTCAGAAATCCTGTTTTTGCCCCCCCAACAGCCATTCAAGCCAATTTTTTGTACCGAAATAGTAGCATGCGTATACTCGTTTTGAGTTGCGCCCCCCAAATGCTCGTAAGCAATGGCACCCGGAATTACTCCTGTTGTCATGCGCACGAACTGCCATAATGTATTCCATTCGGCAGTACCGTTTTTATAGAAGAAACCTCCAAAAATATTGGGGATTTCAATACAGGGGTGCCCACAAAGAGGCGCAAATTCACCATAGGGAAAAAGTGGTTGACATCCGCAGGGAGACCAACACGTATTCAGATTGAAACGTAATGGTTCATAGGCATGTTCCCAGTAACCATCAATATATGTTCCTTGCCCTTGGGGATATCCTGCTTCAGCCTGATCGCGATAAAACTCATCTGCTCGAGTAAGGGTAAGTATTGCTTCAGATTCATTGATATCTGTGACCAAATAATCGTCCTCAACCATACCATGCGATTCTTGCATCGCTGGGAATTGAGGAGTTCCCTGCACAGGCAAATTTTGAAACAGCGGTATATACGAAGGTTGCACCGATAACTTTTCGCAGCTGAAAAGTGGATTATTCATTGTCACCTCCTGTAAATTGAGTATCCCAAACAACTTTGCAATCGTGCGCAATCTTTTTTTTGAGTCCTTCGATCCCCAAAAAATTTGTGATACGGGGTTCTATGCTGTTCGCTGCGGTATAGTAATTGTTGTTGAGGACATCCCAGCTTAATTCATCAAACACAAAACGCAAACGGGAATTGTATTTTACCAATCGCGCAAGGACTTCAATCGTCAACACAACCTCAAACACCGCCTGATAGCGATTGTTGAGATTACGGCTGTTAGCCAAAGCAAGCAGAGCCGTATGGGGACGGAGATCATCATACATCGGTACACAGCAGGCAGCACACTGCTTCAGTTCGCGCTCAAGTCGGAATGAGTTAAACAGAACCAGTCGCCTGACTTTGCTGATAAGGTTATCAGGTGTCAACGGTTGCACATCGCCGGAATATGCTCTGCTGACGTCTGCAATCAGATGAGCAACAAGCAACTCCTTGTTCGATTGGGGAAACATACCCAAGCCAATCTGCCGGATTTCAGAAGCTGACACAGAAAACCCCAAGCCTTCAGTTAAGGTCTGAAGGCTTGAGGAAATATGGTCCATAATTTTTGAAAAGGAATCAGTGGACACGGTAACTCTCTCCTTTCCGGGGAGTATTACGAATACGTTTGGCGGGGTCAGTTTTGACTTTGCTTGCCAGAAAGCGTTCCAGACTTTTGCGAAAAATACGCACTGCACCAGGACGACCACCAGCCAGCTTGTTATGCTTGACCTTGCCCGCCTTAAGCCAGTTATCAATGGTGTCAGTACTGACTCTTGCGTATACGGCCGCTTCTTTGCGGGTCATCAACGGCGACACTTCTTTGGGCTGATCTTCCGTTTGAGTTCCTTCTTCTATGAAGGTTTTCTCAAAATCGATATTCTGCATCTTGAACAGGCATTTTACCGATTCTCTCCAATCAGCAGGGAAACTTTCCCATACTTCTTTGCTCATATAACATCCTTTCGGCTTTATAAATTATCTATACATTCTCCTTGTCTTTTTTCTGTTGGTGACAAAGATATACCCAACTTCGTTATTTTATTGGTGGATACAAAAGACTTTTGGCAAGCAAAAATTTGTATCTTGGTGATAAGGCTGCATGAAGCTTGAATAATTCAAGCAAAGCGTAAGATAACAATGCCCACGAAGGGGATGTATACTGTGTATGATAATAATGCCCACGAAGGGGATGTATGCAAGAAAGCCGGTGGCTGTCTGGATAATGTAGGGAATGATGAACAAAAGGAGAACGGCTCCTCAATGCTTCATTCGTGTAATAAAATTTCGCATTAAACGCGATGATAACGTATATATTCCGACGTAACAACTCCTTTCCATACCGTCAGAGCTCAAGTTCCATTTTTTTTTTTAAGTATCACGTTTTTTCAAAATTGCAAGTGAAAAAATAAAAAATATTCTTAAAAAGAATCTACTTATATCCTTGGGCACAATACCGCAGATAAGCGAATATGTACTGCCGCAGGTAGCCGAGCGTTATAAGCGCAATCCCGGAGGCATCTCAAGGGACACCAAGAAGCTGATTGAAGCCGCAGGATTCCAAGCCGTCGACGAAGGAGAAAACCGACGGCTGCGCAATGTTTCCCGTCTGGGCTTCCACGCCTTCCGGCATTCCTACGTCAGTATGCTGATCAACAGCGGAGTCAATCCCCTTGTAGTCCGTGATCTGGTAGGACACACCACCGTTGATATGACGGCACGCTACACCCACGTCGCCCTAGACACAAAAGTCAATGCGGTCAAAGCTCTTCCCTCTCTCGGAGAAAAGCCCACGCAATCCACTCCCTTTGCCGAAGCGATTTCCAATCTCCCAGCCACAAAACTCCCCCAACTGGCAGTCGCACTTGAAGCCCTGTTGACGGCAGAGCAGCAAGAATCTTTATTTCAGCAGTTAAGATAACTAACAACGGAATTCACGAGTGGCTTGAATTGGTTGTTCAATAATTGGTGTAATTCAGGTCTCTTAATTGTGCCTTTCTGTGTTTCATCTTTTTATGCAAATTGCAATTCCAAGCCCAGAGAGGACAGTAAAAACACAGATATATTGGTGTTTTTATATTGCAAAATTGGTAAAGTAGTGCTATTTTACACTATGTGTAAAAATTGTCAACAGAATTGGATTTTTTATGACTCCGGAAGCAGAAGCTCGATTGAAAATTGATGAAAGACTCATCCAGGCAGGATGGGTTATTCAGAATGTCAGGCAGCTGAATCTTTCAGCAGGCTTGGGCGTAGCTGTGCGTGAATTTCCCACTGACACCGGCCCGGTGGATTATGCTCTGTTTGTTGATGGCGTACCGGTAGGCGTGATTGAAGCCAAGCCCGATGATGCCGGAGAACATATTACCGTTGTTGAAACCCAGTCTGGCCGTTACGCCAACAGCAAATTCAAGTGGATAAAAGGTGATCACACCATTCGCTTTGCCTATGAAGCGACGGGTAAACTTACCCGCTTTACTGATTACGCTGATGAGAAATACCGTTCTCGCAGCATCTTCAACTTTCACCGTCCGGAGACTCTGGCAGAGCTTCTAAAAGACTCTTCCACAGTCCGTAACCGGATGAAAGCGTTTCCGGAATTAAACACCACTGGTTTCCGTGACTGTCAGATCGAGGCCATTACCAATCTGGAACACTCTTTCGGCTTTGCCAAGCCTAAAGCCCTGGTGCAAATGGCAACAGGTGCAGGAAAAACCTTTACTGCGATTACTTCTGTTTACCGTCTGCTGAAATTTGCAAAAGTCCGGCGGATTTTGTTTCTGGTAGACACCCGTGGTCTGGGGGAACAGGCAGAGCGTGAGTTTATGGCATACCACCCCAACGATGACCACCGCAGTTTTGCTGAACTTTACGGAGTGAGCCGCTTGCGCCGTTCCTATATTCCACAGGATGCTCAAGTCTGTATCAGCACCATTCAGCGGATGTACTCCATCCTGCGGGGGGAAGAACTTGACGAGTCAGCTGAAGAAACTTCTTTCGGTGAATTTGCCTCGGCTGACAAGCAGCGTCCTAAAGAGGTTGTTTATAATGCCAAGTATTCCCCTGAATTCTTTGATGTGATGATCGTTGATGAGTGCCACCGTTCTATTTATAATGTCTGGCAGCAGGTGTTGGAATACTTTGACGCCTTTATCATCGGTCTGACTGCCACGCCTGACAAGCGCACCCTTGCCTTCTTTGATGAAAATATTGTCAGTGAATATTCCCGTGAGCAGGCTATCATCGACGGCGTGAACGTCGGTGAAGATGTTTTCCTGATCGAAACCGAAATCACTCAAAAGGGCGGTACGATCCTGAAACAGCAGGT
Source organism: Victivallaceae bacterium (assembly GCA_045654705.1). GTDB lineage: Bacteria > Verrucomicrobiota > Lentisphaeria > Victivallales > Victivallaceae > UBA1784. The sequence goes on along the minus strand of JAZONY010000045.1, from coordinate 10,523 downwards.
GGAGTACCGCAACCGCTTGACCAGAGAAAAACGCTGGGAGGAGTTGGATGAAGATGTGGACTACAAGCCTACGGAACTGGATAAAGATATTGTCAATCCCAGTCAGATCAGAACTGTAATCAAAGCCTTTAAGGACTCTCTCTTTACCCAGCTTTTCCCTCGCCGTAAAGAAGTTCCGAAAACTCTTGTTTTTGCCAAGACTGACAGCCATGCAGACGATATTATTAAAATCATACGTGAAGAGTTCGGCGAAGGAAACGAATTCTGTCGAAAGATCACCTATTCTGCAGACAACCCGGAAGAAGCCTTGTCAGCACTGCGCAACGACTTTTATCCCCGTATTGCTGTAACTGTGGATATGATCGCAACAGGAATTGATGTTAAACCTCTTGAGTGCTTGATCTTCATGCGGGATGTCCGCAGCAAGAATTACTTTGAGCAGATGAAGGGACGTGGAACCCGTACTTTAAGCAAAGAGGATTTGCAGAAAGTGACACCTTCAGCCACTGACAACAAAGACCACTTTGTGATTGTGGATGCTGTGGGTGTGACCAAATCCCGTAAGACTGATACCCGTACTCTGGAACGCAAACCCTCTGTTTCTCTCAAAGAATTGATGATGAATGTGGTTCTGGGTGCCCGTGATGAAGATACTTTGACTTCGCTTGCAAACAGGGTTATCCGCCTCAACTCCCAGATGACCAAACAGGAAAAGAAAACCTTTGAAAGCAAAGTCACAGTTTCAGCAGGCAAACTGGCTGAAGATCTGCTTAATGCCTTTGATGAAGAAATCCTGACCGCTAAAGCCAAAGAACAGTTTTCAACCGAAGCTCCGACAGAGGAACAGATCTCCCTGGTCCAAAAGGAAGAGATCAAAAAGGCGGTGCAGCCGATATTGATTCCGGAGGCAAGGGATTGTATAGAGAATATCCGGCGCAGCCACGAGCAGATTATTGACAACACCAATCTTGACAAGGTGGTCAATATCGGCTTTGATCATCAGCAGCAGGAGAACGCCAATCGGATTATCCAGAGTTTCCGGGATTTTATCGAAGAGAACAAAGATGAACTCCTTGCCCTGCGAATCATTTACAGCCAGCCTTATCAGGATCGGGCTATGGTCATTGAGCAGCTGAAAGCACTTTACGCAAAGCTGACCGCCAAAGGTATCACCGCTGAGCGGCTGTGGGATTGTTACGCCATAGTCAAGCCTGAAAGGGTCAAGCGCGGTACGATTGCCCAGCTGACCGATCTGATCAGCCTTGTCCGCTTTGAACTTGGCTATATGGATAAACTGGAACCCTTTGCAGACCGGGTAAACTTCAACTTTATGCAGTGGACTCTCAAACGCAACGCCGGAGCCGTCCACTTTACCGAAGAACAGATGGAGTGGCTGCGTTTGATCAAAGATCACATCGTTTCTTCTTTAAGCATCGTTCCTGATGACCTTGATTTAAGTCCCTTTGACCACAAAGGAGGGCTGGGGCGTTTCTATCAGGTTTTCGGCGAGCAATACGAAGCCATCCTCAACGAAATGAATGAAGTACTGGTGGCGTGATGGATTCTAAAGACAAGATTTGGGAGTACTTACCTCTTGCAGAAGCTGTTGAGATATGTGATTCAATGCGCAAGCCGATAAACAATACTGAACGGCAGAAAAGAATTTCTGGAAAATCTCAAGATCAATTATTTCCATATTACGGTGCAACAGGTCAGGTCGGTTTTATTGATGACTTCATTACCGATGGAGAGTTTGTTTTATTAGGAGAAGATGGTGCTCCATTTCTCGATAGCTTCGCCCCTAAAGCCTATATTATCACGGGAAAGACATGGGTTAACAACCATGCCCATATTCTTAAATCCAAATTAAATAATAAATTTCTTTGTTATTACCTGAATTCCTTTAATTACAAGGGGTATGTGTCAGGAACAACTCGCTTGAAATTGACTCAAGGGGAAATGAAAAAAATTCCAATCCCCGTTCCCCCGCTGCCAGAACAGGAGCGGATCGTTGCCAAGATCGAAGAACTTTTCTCGCAGCTGGATGCCGCCGTCGCCGAACTGAAATCCGTCAAAGAAAAACTTGCCATCTACCGCCAAGCCGTACTCAAAGAGGCGTTTGAATTTGAAAACAAGGATTTGGTAGAAATAAGTTCCATTGTAGAGGACATAAAAATTGGTCCTTTTGGAACGATGCTTCATAAATGTGATTATGTAGTTGGGGGAACCCCTATAATAAATCCTCAACATATAAAAAATAGTATGATTGTGGAAAATCAGTCAATAACTATTTCAAAAGAAAAAGCCGAAGAGCTTGAAAGTTACAAGTTAAAAACGAATGATATAATAATGGGGCGACGAGGTGAAATGGGACGAGTTGCTCCTGTTTCTTCCCGTGAAAATGGTTGGCTCTGTGGCACGGGAAGCATTATTATAAGATTAAAACAAGAGTATGATTCCGTGTTATATTCGAAGATACTGTCAAGTCCTCAAGTGGTGCATTTTCTCGAAAAGGTGGCAAAGGGAACGACAATGAAAAACCTAAATGAAAAAATAGTAGCTCGCATTCCAGTTCCCCAAATTACGCGAGATGCTCAAAACGATATTTTATTAAATACTTCCAGAAGAATATCTATTTGTGAAAATATTGAGCAAACTGTTAATACCGCTTTGCAGCAGGCTGCCGCACTTCGCCAGAGTATTTTGAAACAAGCCTTTGAAGGAAATTTGTAATGAACAAACAAACACATGATCAAATCATCAAAAAAGTAATACAAAAAATCATTGATGCTGGAATTCCTAATGATAGTATTGTTCGAGAATATGGTAATAGAAATGGTTGCGTCGATATCGCAATTATGGCTCAACAATATCTGACACCTGTTGCCGTTTTTGAAATCAAAATTGATCGTAATAAGAGATTATTTGAATCAGGAATACGGACTCTGAAAAGAATAACTTCAACATTGAAAATCTCTGTAAAATGCTATTTGGTATGTGCAAAAGACGATGATGTCGAAATATTTGACGTGGGAAATATCGTGTATGGTCAAGATGAATTTAATAACGATAGTATCAATAATTACATTGTAGAACAATTTCCTGATTTTGCTAGTCTGCAAAACGACTTACAGGGTAAAAATGATGCAATGATAGAAGCAAAAAAACAAGAGTATGAAATCCTGCTGAAAAGACTATGTTTTTGGGGGCTTCCCTTATACTTGATTATTGTTATAGCATTGGATAAATTGGAATGGATGAAATTAACCGATAAACATCTTATTGTTCATGGTGCTGTTGTTGTAATTACTATTTTGCCGTTTGTAAGCGAACTATCTATGGCAGGTCTGCATTTGAAACTTAAAAGCTCGGAAAGTGAAAACAAAAAATGACTGAACAAACTTCGTCTATTATCTCCAAAGTCTGGGGGATGTGCAATCCCCTGCGGGATGACGGAGTATCTTACGGGGACTACCTTGAACAGTTGACCTATCTTATCTTTTTGAAGATGTCTTATGAATACTCCAAGCCCCCTTATAAGCGTGAAAGCGGTATCCCAGCCGGTTTCACCTGGTCGGATATGAACTCCCTTAAAGGCGCAGAACTGCAGGAAAAGTACGAAAGCATCCTTGACCGCTTGGGGAAAGAAAGTGGGATTCTGGGGCGTATCTTTGCTGACTCTTCAAACAAAATTTCCAAAGCCGCCATTTTGTACCGCATCGTTCAGATGATCGATGCCGAAAACTGGGTTTCCATGTCCAGCGACGTCAAAGGCGATATTTATGAAGGCTTGCTGCAGAAAAACGCCGAAGACACCAAGAGCGGTGCAGGACAGTATTTTACGCCCCGTTCAGTGATTCAGGCAATGGTCGCCTGTGTTGCTCCTGAACCAATGAAAACGGTTATGGATCCCTGCTGCGGCAGCGGAGGTTTCCTTTTGGCAGTTCAAAAGTTCATTACCGAAAACTTTACCCTTGACCGTGAAGCCAAAGAGTTTCTCAAAAAAGAGGCGTTCCACGGCGGCGAGTTGGTGCGTACCACCTACAAACTTGCGTTGATGAACCTTTATCTGCACAACATCGGCGATATTTACGGAGAAGTTCCCATCGCTCAGGGGGACGCTCTTCTCTCTGATCCCGGAGATCGTTACGATTACATCCTGACCAACCCGCCTTTCGGCACAAAATCTTCAATCTCATTCACCAACGAAGATGGCGAAGATGAGGAAGAGGAACTGGTCTACAACCGTCAGGATTTCTGGGTTTCCGACTGCTCTAACAAACAGCTCAACTTCATTCAGCACATCAACACTTTGCTGAAAGCCACAGGGAAAGCTGCTGTAGTCGTTCCTGACAACGTCCTTTTTGCAGGCGGTGCAGGTGAAACCATCCGTAAAAAACTGCTCAACACCTGTGATCTGCACACGATCTTGCGTTTGCCCAAAGGAATCTTCTATAAGCCCGGTGTCAAAGCCAACGTGCTTTTCTACGATAAACGCCCTGCAAGTCCTGATTGTCAGACCAAGGAAGTCTGGATCTACGATCTTCGGACCAATATGCACTTCACCCTGAAAAAGTCCCCCATAACCTTTGAGGATTTACAGGAGTTCATCGAGTGCTACAATCCCAAGAACCGCTATGATCGTAAAGAGACCTGGAGCGAAAGCAACCCTGACGGACGTTTCCGCCGTTACCCCATAGAGGACATTCTCTCCCGTGACAAGACCAGTCTTGACATCTTCTGGATCAAAGACCGTTCTCTGGCAGATTTAGACAACCTCCCCAGCCCGGACGAACTCGCCACCGACATTATGGAGAGTCTCCAAAGCGCATTGGAAAGCTTCCAGCAGCTCACCGCCAAACTGGGGAAGTAAAAATTATGGATATAAAATGGAAAACTCCTGAAGAACTCGAACAATTGGCTTTGGCTATTATAAATAAGCATCAGCCCAAAGCACTAAGAGAACCTCAAGAAATAGACATATATACTCTTGTAGAGTCGGAATGTAAGAAGTATAATTATAGCTTTGAAGCATATCGTTTTCCGGTAAAAAATGGAAAACAGATTTTGGGATGCGTGGATAATAAAAATAATAAATTATTGCTCGATGAAAATATGTTGGGCCAGGCAGCTACTTCTAACACATGGACCTTTGTTGCGGCCCACGAATTAGGGCACCTTATACTTCATCGGCAATACTTTGAAGACGATCAAACTCCATATGATTCCTCTGAAATTGAAGACGGAATTCCTGTTGATAAGCAATTGGAATGGCAAGCCAATAGATTTGCATCCGAATTGTTATTACCACGTTTGACGGTACAGTTACAAGTCTTTAGAGCATCGAAAACAATTGGCATAACTCATAACTTAGGGAAAGTCATTTTAGATGAAAAGAGACACAACTACAGTGATGTACAAAGTATTATTGGAGATATCTCACGCACTTTTGGGGTTTCGCGGACAGTTGCAAAAATCCGTCTACAAGAATTAAATATATTTATTGACTATTCTGATCCTAAAACAAATAATGATTTTTTTATACCATAACATTAGTACAATTGCACATCGCATAGGAACTTTCACTTTACTAATAATACTCAACTGTCTTTTTGCAGGATTTTGTGTTAACATTTTATAAAAAGGAGATTTATTCAACAACTATGCTAAAAGTAGCTCCTAAATCTATATGTGGTTTATGCCAGCAAGTAAAAGTGTTGCAAAAAAGCCATTTTATCCCCAAGTCTATATATGCTCTTGCAAGTAAAGCATTTTCAGAACAAGCTGGAAAATTAAGCGTTTATTCTCATGACAAAAAATATAATTTGTCACAACAAATAACTAAATACTTCTTGTGCGATGAATGCGAAGCTGTCTTTGACAAATGTGGAGAAAATATTGTTGTAAAAGAATTATTCCAGAAAAAAGATGAGGCTGTAAGATTTACATTGCTAGACAAGTTAAATTCTTTATCTGGTCAAATAGCATCTGATAAGTCAATAGAGTGGTATTTTATCAATGATACAAATTTGATTGATGTAAACGCATATACTCATTTGATTTTGGGCATTATTTGGAAAATGTCTGCAACTAAATGGAATAATCAGTATCTTGATATTAACTGTAATTCCTTGGGCTCTCACTATACTGAACAAATCCGACAATATCTGTTGACTGAAAACAAGATGTTTTTAAGTAATATTTACATAATTTGCTTGGTTGACAACAAAGAGCAATCTTTTCCATGGTTTTCTACACCAAAGTCGCTTAAGCTGCAAGGTATTTGTCACCTATATACATTTACAGCTCCCGGAGTGAAATTTTTAGTTTTTATAGGGAAAAAACAACCTTCCGAATTACAAAAGCTATTTCCTAATAATACACATTTTTGCTTTGGAAAAAGAGATTTTGATAACGATAGAGATATTATTGAAATGGTGAAGCGTATTATGGAAGCTGGCTGAATGCTTTTCAAAACATCTAACTTATATATTACCTCTGTGAGATAAGCTCACGATCAAATATGGCCCTGCCGGTCCTTTGGGGATCAGCGGGGCTTTGTGTTTTAAATTCTAAACTGCAAGGAGGTAAAAATGAGAATTGAAAAACAAATGTTGAACGATGCCCTGCGTGTGCTGGGCAAGGCGGTCTATCAGACCAGCCCGATGGAGCTTTACAGGTCGGTCAGGTTCGTGGGAGAGCCCGGAGATGTCAGGGCGATGGTGACTGATGGTGTCGAAGTCGTCTCTGTCAAGGTGGAGTCCGACAACGTGGAGCCTGTGGACTTCTGTGTGGAGTTCAAGGTGCTTCGGGAACTGGTCAGGGTGGCGAAGGATCATGTTGAACTGCAGGGGAAGTTCATTGAAGCTCCGGAAATGGTTCCTGTGCCTGAAGATGCTGTAACAACTGCTTTGCCTGTGGAGTTTGCCAAGTATCTTGAGTTGGCAGCTCCCATTGTCAACAAGGCAGAGTACAGGCGTGTCTTGCAGGGCATCAACCTTTCTGCCTATGGAGTTACAGCTACCGATGGTAAGCAGATGCTCCATCTGCCTGTGCCAATGACTCTGAAAGAAGATATCACTATCCCTTTTCCGTCAGCTCTTCTGGCAGCAAAAATTTCTGAAGCAGGTCTCTTGCAGACCTGGCAGCACGAGGGCAGCCGAGTGTTCAAGTTCCAGATCGGCTCCTTTGAGTGGTACGGCAGAGTGATTGACGGTGTATATCCGGCATGGCGCAATATCATTCCTGCTGACAAAGCTCTGGATTGCACTCTCACTCTGAACGAGCCTGCAAAGGTCATTGAGTGGCTCAAGATGATCCCTGTCCTGAAGACCACCAACGGGATCAGGTTTGAGGTCGAGGAAAATATCATCACTCTTTCTTCGACAATCCAGCCAGCCTTTGAGATCCAAGCAGAAGGTACGTTTAACGGCACTCCGCCTGAAAATGACTTGAGCCTTGACCGGGATATCCTTCTGCGGATGCTGACTCAGGGCTACACTACTTTGAAATGGAACTCCAAAGGTTCAAGCCCGGTACTGGCTGCAGGGGGACACGGTCACTATGTGGCTATGCCCCTCCGGTACTTCAACTCACCCCAAACATCAACCAATATTCACCACCAACAAGAGGAAAAGAAAATGGAAAATGAAAACATCAATGTTGTGGAGCAGCAGCACGCCGCTCCGGTCGCAAATCCTCTGGATGATCTCAATGCCAATGTTGAGGAATTCCGTGGAAAACTCAAACTGCTGCTGGATGAATCTGCTGTTTTGATCCGCAAGGTCAAAGAGGTCGCACTTCAGCAGAAGCAGAAGGAGCGTGATTTTATCCAGGCCAAGCGTGCCATTGAACGTATCCGCATGGCGATCTGAACAAACAATAATCCATGAGAGGTCAGAGGTTTACCGCCTCTGGCCTCTCGTCATTTAAAGGAGAAAAGATTATGTTGAAACTCAATGCTTCATACAGCAAAAAGGTCCCTGCCGAGGGAGAGTACACCAGTCAGAGTTATCATGCCTCTGTGGAGGTGGAACTTCCCGACGGTCTCAGTCAGGATCAGCTTCAGAACCGGATCCATGAAACTTTTGAAATGGTGAGAAATTCTGTCGAAGCTGAATTGCATGGAAATATCCCCTACCAGCAAGGCGGTAATGCTCCGCAGAATACCGCAAATCAGTCACTTCAGAACAATCCTCCTGCAAGTCCCAAACAGATCAATTATCTGCTTTCTCTGGCAAGCAAACGGGGAATCACTCCGGCGCAGATCGCTGCCCAGCACAATGTGGCAAGTGTCGATCGCTTGAGCAAGAAGCAGTGCTCCGCTTTGATCGAACAGTGGAGGAACGCAGCATGAGAATTGATAAGCTCCGGGAGATGCCCCATTGGTCTTATTCGGCCATGCAGTGTTTCCTTACCTGTCCGCTGAAATATCAGTTCCGGTACATTGACAAGGTAGAACCTGAACGCACCAGCTCCTGCTTTCTCTTTGGCAAAGCCTTTCACGCGGTACTTTCTGAACGTGCCCGCATCGGTAAGGAGATGTCAGAACGTGAGGTCTGCGATGTTTTCGCAGACTATTTGAAAGCTGAAACCGATGCTGCAGAGAACCTTGTTTACAAGCCCAATGAGGATTACGACAGCCTTTTGCAGACCGGGTTCAAGATGGTGGAGGTCGCCTGTAAATACTGGCAGGATGATTTTGCTGTGCAGCGTGTCGCGGAAACTTTCTCTGTCAATGTACCCGGTTTAAGCAAACCGCTGATCGGTGAATTTGACTGCGTGGTGACTGACGGTCACGATAACTGCATCGTGGACTGGAAGACCGCTTCTGCGAAATGGCCGGTCGGTAAAGCCGATAAGGACTTGCAGGCTACGGCGTTCAGTTACGCTTTCAAAGAGAAGTACGGAGAAAAGCCGTTGTTCCGCTTTGACGTTTATACCAAAGCCAAGACTCCGACTGTCAATAACTATTACACATTGCGGACGGACGATGAGCTTGAACGCTTTGTCTCTCTGGCAAACAGAATCGAAAAGAGCGTCAACAGCGGCAACTTCTATCCCAACGAAACCGGCTTCAGCTGTGGTGAATGTCCCTATGCTGACCGCTGCAAGAAATGGCGGTGACAGATGAGTGGTCTTTGTATGGCTGGTGGCGGACATTTTGTTTCCAGATCTGAAGTCACCGAAATTATCCCTCCGGCAGGAACAAATACCTGGTGTCCTTTGAAACACGGCGATCTCATAAATGCCGTCCTTCAAATGGTGGACAGCAGAGGTTGGACGGTGACATCGGAAGACTGGGGACTTGCCCGGAATGATCTGCGGTTATTCGGTGTGATCCGTTTAGCCCGCAGTTCGTCTCCTGATTGGCAATATGCGATTGCTGTCAAAAACGGAAACGACAAAGCTGTTGCGTGTTCTATTGCTGCCGGCTTGAATGTTTATGCCTGTTCAAATTTAAGTCTGTCCGGGGATTTTATTATTTCAAGAAGGCATACAGCCGGGCTGTCGTTAGATAATCTGCTTTTCCAGGCAGTTGACGTTATTGATGACAGTTTTATTGCGTTGGAAACCACAATGGAAACGTTACGGTGCCAGGAAATAAGGGGCGATGATGAAGCGCGGGCCTGTCTGGTCAAAACGGCGAAAGCCCATGCCCTGAATTCTTCGGATATTGTTGAGGCATACCGGGAATATCGCAATCCCAGACATTTTGCTTTTGAACCAAGCCGTTACAATTTGCTTCAGGCTGTAACGCAGGTAAATCAGAAGTATCCGGTCGCAAGGTATGAAGCCAGTTTGAAAGCCGTCACAAAATTGTTTGGTCTTAACGGGCATAAACCGGAATTATGGAAGTAACACCAGAGGCTCGTCAGCACTGCTTTGCAGTGTCCGATATATTCGGAGGCCTGGAACACCAACGGTGCGGAAGTGATGCAACCGTACTGTATCAAGTCATCCCGGGAGCGGAGTAATCCCTCCCGGTCTTTTAATCAAAAAATGAAAGGAAAAATATGCGTTGTCCTATTTGTAATCAGCCGGGGACTTTGATCAATAAAGTCCGTAAAATCACAACTGCCGCAGGTGTCGGAGCCGGCGGTTATCTTGCTGTATCCGGCTCATCTACCGGTGCGGCTATTGGTACAGCTATCTGTCCGGGGCTTGGAACATTGCTCGGCGGTGTTCTCGGTTGCCTTATCGGAGCCGCCGCAGGAGGAGTTGCCGGAAACTCGGTCGGCAAGCTGGTGGATGAAAATATCATTCGCATTTATCAGTGTCCAAATGGTCATGAATGGAGGGCGGCATAATGGATAAGCGTTGCCCCTACTGCGGTTCGGATGATGTCTTAGAATGGGCTGACGGTTTCCTGTGCAGGGATTGCGGCTTGGAATTCTGACCATCCTAGATCTTCTCGTTTCACCAGCGGGAAGATTTTTTTCTTTCGATCTGCTTCATTTGAGATGATCCGCAAGATTTTTCATGCCAACGGAGCTTGACTTCCGGACCATCTGTTTGTTGTG
>JAZONY010000044.1:0-22193 GCA_045654705.1 Victivallaceae bacterium | reverse complement strand
GCACTGATCGACGGCATCCGCCGCTATCTCAACTGGGACCGGACCTGCCGTGCCTGCCTGGTGGGCGCAGGCTCCCTGGGAAGCGCCCTGATCGGTCACGAAGAATTTGCTGAATACGGCCTTGAAATCTCCACTGTTTTTGACTCCAATCCCGACCGGATCGACTCCATCATCCACGGGCGGCGGGTCACGGATGTGCGCAAGATGACAGAGACGCTGAAAGGCAATCCTCCTGATCTGGCGATCATCTGTGTTCCTTCCAACTGCGCCCAGATGGTGACGGATGAATTGATCGCCTGCGGCGTCAAAGCTTTTTGGAACTTTGCCAATGTCTGCCTGCGTGTCCCCGGTGATGTGATCGTTCAAAGAGAAGTGATCGCCGGAGGTTTCGCCATGCTTTCTGTGAAGATGGCCAAGCGAAACTCCATGCAAAATGATTTTATCGAAGAGTGAGATACTCTTTGCGGCGGAGCGATCCGTCAGAAAAAATTGAATAAAGTGTTTATTCCGTAGAGGGCTGTCAAAAGCCTTGATACGGTCCGGTGGGTATCCCGCTCCTCAAGGGGACAGGATGCCCTGTAATGCCGCCCTTACGGCGGAAAAATTTACAACAAAAAGGTAAGAAAAAATGTGTTGCAACAAATTGTCGGAGGGAGCAGCTGCCAAATTCGCAGAACTCGATGCTTTCATCGACGGTCTGGGAATTGACCGCAACGATGAACGCCGCCGCGGACGGCTGATCCAGGTTTTGCACCGCGCCCAGGATATCTTCGGATATCTGCCCCGGGAAGTCCAGATCCATGTCGCCAAGAAACTTTTCCTCTCCGAGGCTCAGGTTTCCGGTGTGGTCAGCTTCTACAACTACTTCACCACGGAACCCAAAGGTAAGTACAACATCGATATCTGCATGGGTACTGCCTGCTATGTGAAGGGTGCCGAAACCGTTCTGCGTGAACTTGAGCGCGTTCTGGGTGTCAAGGCTGATACCTGTCCCACCCCCGACGGTCTGTTTTCCATTAACGCACTCCGCTGCGTCGGTGCCTGCGGTCTTGCTCCTGTTATGATGGTCAACGGCAAAGTTTACGGCAAAGTCACCCCCGCCAAAGCGGTGGAAATCGTCAACGAATACAAGAAGCAGGGTTAAGCTATGAACAAGATCACCTCTCAGGAAGCTCTGAACAGCGCATACAATGCCGCCAAGGGCCAGCTGGCTCTCCGTTGCACCGCTGCTCACGACATCAACTCCGTTAAAAAAGATATCCTCTGCTGCGGCGGTACCGGCTGCCATGCCTCCAACGCCCAGGAGCTGATGGACAATCTGAACAAGTACATCAAAGAAAACGGTCTTGAGAATGACGTCCGTGTCGTCCAGACCGGCTGCTTTGGTTTCTGCGCTCAGGGCCCCATCGTCAAGATCATGCCTGACAACGTTTTCTACGTTCAAGTCACTCCCGAAGATGCCAAAGAGATCGTTGAAAGCCACATCGTCGGCAAACAGCTGGTCGAGCGTCTTCTTTTCACCGAACCCCTGCTGAAACAGCGCGTTCAGGACTACGCCAAGATGTCCTTCTACGCCAAGCAGGAGCGTATCTCTCTGCGTAACTGCGGTCTCCTTGATCCCGAATGCATCGAAGAGTACATCGCCAACGAAGGTTATCAGGCTCTTGCCAAGTGTCTTTTCAAGATGTCCACCGACGAAGTGGTCCAGGAAGTCCTGAACTCCGGTCTCTGCGGCCGCGGCGGTGCCGGATTCCCCACCGGTATGAAATGGAAGATCGCCGCCGGCGTCAAGGCTGACGAAAAGTACATCGTCTGTAACGCTGACGAAGGTGACCCCGGTGCCTTTATGGACCGCTCCATCATGGAAGGCGACCCCCACTCCGTTATCGAAGCCATGGCCATCGGTGCTTATGCCATCGGTGCCCAGAAGGGTCTTGTTTACATCCGTGCCGAATATCCCCTGGCCGTCAACCGTCTGCGCAGAGCCATCGAACAGGCCCGTGAAGCCGGACTTCTCGGCGACAACATCATGGGAACCGACTTCAGCTTCGATATCGAAATCAAGCTGGGTGCCGGTGCATTCGTCTGCGGTGAGGAAACTGCTCTGATCCACTCCATGGAAGGTCAGCGCGGCGAACCCACCACCAAACCTCCGTTCCCTGCCAACATCGGCGGCGGTTACTGGGGCTGCTCCACCAACGTGAACAACGTTGAAACCTATGCCACCATCCCCGTCATCATCCTCAAAGGCGCTACCTGGTACAGCAAGATCGGTAACTGGCAGGCTGAGTGGGATGAAAACGGCAACTGGAAACGCACCATCAGCGGCAACAGCGGAACCAAGGTCTTCGCTCTCGCCGGACAGATCAACAACGTGGGTCTGGTGGAAGTCCCCATGGGAACCACCCTGCGTGAGATCATCTACGAGATCGGCGGCGGTATCTCCGGCGGCCGTGAGTTCAAGGCTGTGCAGACCGGCGGACCTTCCGGCGGCTGTATCACCAAAGAGAACCTCGACACCCCCATCGACTACGGCAACCTTTCCAAGATCGGTTCCATGATGGGTTCCGGCGGTATGATCGTGCTGTCTGACAAAGACTGTATGCCCGCCATGGCGAAGTTCTATCTGGACTTCACCAAAGACGAGTCCTGCGGCAAATGCACCCCCTGCCGTATCGGTACCCGCCGTATGCTGGAAATGCTTGAGAAGATCTGCGACGGTAACGGAACTCTCGAAATGCTCGACGAGCTGGAAGCCCTCGCCAAGACCATCTGCGACACCGCTCTCTGCGGACTCGGTCAGACCGCTCCCAACCCCATCCTCAGCACCCTGCGTTACTTCCGTGACGAGTATGTGGCTCATGTGGTTGACAAGAAGTGCCCTGCCGGTACCTGTCCCAAACTTTACACCCTTACCATCAATGACAAGTGCAAGGGCTGTACCAAGTGTAAACGCAACTGCCCCGTGGATGCCATCCAGGGCGAAATCAAGCAGCTTCACGTCATTGACACTGCCAAGTGTATCAAGTGCGGTGCCTGTATCGACGGATGTCCCTTCAAAGCAATTGTCAAACTGTGAGTGCAACAATGAATACTGTCAATCTTACCATCAATGGCAAGCAGGTCACTGTGCCTGCCGGTTCCACTATTCTGGAAGCCGCCCGTCAGCTCAATATCAAGATTCCGACCCTCTGCTATTGGGACAAACTCGGCTGCGGTATTTCCAACCAGCCCGCCAGCTGCCGTATCTGCGTGGTCGAAGTTGAACGCCGCCGCAATCTGGCTCCCGCCTGCGCCACTCCTGTCATGGAAGGCATGGTGGTCCACACCAACAGCCAGCGCGCTCTCAACGCCCGCCGCACCGTCCTTGAGCTGATGCTCTCTGACCACCCCCAGAAGTGTCTCACCTGCGCCAAGAACCAGGACTGCGAACTGCGTATGCTCGCCGCCGAGTTCGGCATTCAGGAAGTCGCTTTCTCCGGCGCCAAGAACCGCTTCGATGTGGATGACTCCAGCGAAGCCATCATGCGTGATCTTTCCAAGTGCGTCATGTGCCGCCGCTGCGAGACCGTCTGTAACAAAGTTCAGACCGTCAGCGCCCTCACCGGCAACGGCCGCGGATTTTCCGCCAAGGTCGGCACCGCCAGCATGATCCCCCTGGCTGAAACCAACTGTACCTTCTGCGGACAGTGCGTCAACGTCTGCCCCGTCGGTGCCATCACCGGTATCAGCTATGTGAAAAAAGTCTGGGCCGCCATCAACGACCCCACCAAGACCGTTATCGTTCAGACTGCTCCCGCCGTCCGCGTGGCTGTGGGTCAGGAATTCGGTTTTGAACCCGGTGCCCCTGTCACCGGCAAGATGGTCGCAGGACTCCGCGCCCTGGGCTTCGACAAAGTCTTCGACACCAACTTCTCCGCTGATTTGACCATCATGGAAGAGGGTACCGAGATCGTCGAGCGCGTCAAGAGCGGCAAGGATCTGCCCATCCTGACCAGCTGCTGCCCCGGCTGGATCAACTTCATCGAGCATAACTACCCCGATCTGCTCCACATTCCTTCAAGCTGCAAATCTCCCCAGCAGATGTTCGGCGCCATCGCCAAGAGCTACTATGCTGAGAAGATCGGCGTGAAGCCCGCTGATCTGGTGGTTGTTTCCATCATGCCCTGCCAGGCCAAGAAGTATGAAGCCGCCCGTCCCGAATTCAGCAAGGACGGCGTCCGTGACGTTGACTACGTTGTCACCACCCGCGAACTCTGCAAGATGTTCCGTGAAGCCGGTGTCAACCTCGCCAACATGGATGACGATCAGTTCGACAATCCTCTGGGCCAGTCCTCCGGCGCCGCCGACATCTTCGGCGTTACCGGCGGTGTGCTTGAGGCCGCCTGCCGTTCCGTCTACTACATGCTCAACGGCAAGAACCTCGAAGGCGACGCCATCAACTTCCGCGCTGTCCGCGGACTTGACGGCATCAAAGAAGCCACTGTTCAGATCGCTCCCGGAAAATCCATCAACGTTGCCGTCTGCTCCGGTCTGGGCAACGCCCGCAAGGTCCTGGATATGGTCCGTCAGGATCCCAACCGCTTCCAGGCCATCGAAATCATGGCTTGCCCCGGCGGGTGTATCAACGGCGGCGGTCAGCCCTTCCTCCACGGCGATACTGCGCTCCTCGAAAAGCGCATGAAAGGTATCTACACCGAGGATGAAAAGAAGACTCTGCGTCTTTCTCACGAAAACACCGACATCAAGGCTCTCTATGCTGAGTTCCTCGGTGAACCCGGAAGTGAAAAGGCTCACGAACTGCTTCACACCCACTATCACTCCAAGTAATCTTTACTTGAGTTGATCTCAAACCGCTCCTCTCAACGGGGGGCGGTTTTTTTATGGTCATGCAGGCAAAAAAAGGGGGGCGCTGCATATACGGGCAGCGCCCCCTCCTGACACAGACCGGCATAAGCACCTCTCCGGCAGCTCATGCAAATCGGAGCAAGGTTATTTTTTTATAACTGCGTTGGATTCGGGGAGTTTTTTGCAGTAGTTGAGGTGGTTGATAAAGGCATAGATGCCCAGAATGGCAAAGATGCCGGTGAGGAGGGCGATGAACCATTCGCCGTGTTTCACATAAAAGGTGAGTTCCGGAGACTTTTGATAGGGGACTTGAACGATCCCTGCCGCCTGTCCCCGTTTGATCTCAATGCGCGCTCCTGCTTGAGGAACGTCGAGGAAGTTCAGCAGTCTCCCTTCGGGTGTGACCACGCCGGAGCCTCCGTTGTTGCCGCAGCGAAGCATGGGCAGTCCCGTTTCAACGGCACGGAGCAACGCATTGGCAAGATGCTGTTCCGGTTCGCTGCTCCGGGGGTACCAGGCATCGTTGGAAAGCACCACCAGCATCTCACTCCCCCTGCGGGCAAAGTCCCGTGTCAGATAGCCGAAAACCCCTTCATAGCAGATCGCCGTACTGAGGCGGGGACCGTTGGGGAACTTCAGCACTTCACGGTTGATGCCCGGTGTCAGGTCTCTGCCCATATCCACCATGTTGATAATAAATTCAGGCAGATATTTGCGGAAAGGAATATATTCGCCGTAAGGGACACGGTGGATCTTATCGTATTTGTAACAGATCCGGGCGTTGCTGTCAAAGAAAAGGGCGCTGTTGGTGACGCCGTAAACGGTTTCACCCGGACGGGGCGGGGCGAAGTCCAAGGCTCCGATGAGCATGGGGATCCGGCAGTCGGCGATAAGCTCCTTGAAGCTGGCGGCAAACTCAAGGCTGAAAGGATGCGCCGAGCGCAAAGGCATGGGAACGGCACTTTCAGGCCAGATGATGACGGAAGGGGCAAGTTTCGCCGCTTCACGGCTCAAACGGATGTAGGTCGTCATCGCCTCACGGAACTCCTTTTCCCCGGCGTGACGCCGCTGGGAAAGATCCCCCTGAATGAGAGCGGGATTCCAGATGCTGTCGCTGCTCCGGGGGGCGTATTTCATGTGCCAAACTCCCCAGATGCCGTTGGCTCCGGGAAGCAGTAAAATCCCGAGAAAACAGAGTTTGCCCCAACGCAGGGAAAGGGATCCCAGTGCCGCCCCCGTTAATGCCACGAGAAAGAGAACGCCGTAAGAGCCTGTCACCGAGGCAATCTGCACAAAGGGAAGATTCCGCCACTGGGTGACGGAAAGGTCGTTCCATGTGAAAAGCCGTGAGCGGGTCCATTCGACGAGGGTGTAGATCACGGCGGCACTCAGGATGAAAAGAAGTGTCCTGTACCAGGGCAGACGGCACCTGAAGTAATCTTTGCGTTCTTCGTACTCTTTGCTGCGCTCCTCAGGGGAGTAAAGTATTCCACGGGCGGCAAGGGAGATCATCCCCCCCGAAACAGCGGGCCAGAGGGAAAGCACCGGAGCCAGCATGTAAGGCACAGGAAGTTCTATCTCACGGAGGAACTGAAAGGCAAAAAGACTCCATCCAAGCCCCCAGACCCAGCCGCAGAAAGCGGCGCGTTTCCAGTCAAGGCGCGCGGCGCACCAGACCAGAGGCGCAAGGGCGGCAAAGGCGGCGAAAGAGAAATTCAGAGGGGGGAGAGCCGCCGCAAAAAGGAGTCCCCCCGTGAAGCTGAAAAGAAGATAACGCCACAAAGCGTGTCTCTTGAGCAAAAGCAGCTCTTTACACGTTGAAGCTGCCCCTTCATCCCCTTTTTTGTGCCGTAAAAACCATTTATTGAAAAAACTCACCAAAATAATTGCTCCTTATGTTTGAAAAAACAGTGTTCACGGTGTAATTTACAGCGTGAACATTTTTTCTGCAACCTGAAAAAGAAGTTTTCGCACAAAAAAGATTGAAAATTTCAGGAATTTTGGAAATGGAAATCAGTGAAATCAGAAATTACGATCATATCGTGATCGGCAGTGGATTGGCAGGACTTTCCAGCGCTTTGCATCTGGCGAAGTCCGGCCGCAGTGTGGTCGTTATTACCAAACGGGCTATCGACGAATGCAACAGCCGTCTGGCTCAGGGCGGCGTTGCCTGCGTTATGGACAGGCTGGATACCTTTGATGAACATGTGGCAGATACCCTTACTGCCGGGGCGGGACTCTGCAAGGAAGATGTGGTCCGCGCCATCGTCGAAGAGGGGCCTGCCGCAATCAGAGAACTGATTGAACTGGGTGCCAAATTCACCACCAGAGGCGATCTCGGTTATACCGACGGAAGAAGCGAATTTGATCTCGGCAGAGAGGGCGGTCACCATAAACGCCGGGTGCTCCACGCAGGAGACATCACCGGTGCCGAACTGGAACGGGTCATGGTCGAAGCCGTGAAACGCCAGCCCAATATCACGATCCTTGAAAACCATATCGCCGTCGATCTCGTGGTCAGCCGGGGCTATGACAAAAACTCCCCCAACCGCTGTTTCGGAGCTTATGTCCTTGATATCAGCAGCAACAAGGTCATCACCTTTCTTGCGCCCGCCACGGTCATCGCCTGCGGCGGAACGGGCAAGGTCTACCTTTACACCAGCAATCCCGATGTCGCCTGCGGTTCAGGTATCGCCATGGCGTACCGTGCCGGGGCGGAAATCGCCAATATGGAGTTTGTCCAGTTCCACCCCACCATACTCCACCACCCGACGATCCGCTCCTTTCTCATCAGCGAAGCGCTGCGGGGCGAGGGCGCCGTCCTCAAATGCCGGGAAAACAAAAACAGCGAACCTGTGGAGTTCATGCACAAATACCACCCCATGAAAAGCCTTGCGCCCCGTGATGTGGTGGCGCGTGCCATCGACTCCGAAATGAAGCGCACCGGCGAGGAGTGCGTCTATCTGGATATCAGAATGCACTCCGAAGAGGAACTGAAACTCAGATTCCCCAATATTTTCGCCAAATGTCTTGAAGCCGGTGTCAATATGGCAAAAGATCTGATCCCTGTGGTCCCTGCGGCGCACTTCATGTGCGGCGGTATCAAGACCGGTATCGACGGTGCTTCAAGCATCGAAGGTCTTTATGCCGTGGGCGAAACCGCCTGTACCGGGCTCCACGGTGCCAACCGTCTGGCTTCCAACAGTCTTCTTGAGGCACTGGTGGTCTCACGGTTCGCCGCAAAGAGCATCAACGACAACTTTGACCGCTTCAAGCTGAACCATCCCGAAGTGGCGGAGTCCCTCAACTGGCGCAGCGGCAATGCCACCGACTCCGACGAATTGGTGGTCATCGCCCATAACTGGGATGAGATCCGCAGGTTCATGTGGGACTATGTGGGGATCTACCGCACCAACAAACGCCTTGAACGTGCCAAAAACAGAATCAAACTGCTCCGTAAGGAGATCGAAAAATATTATTGGGACTTCACCGTTACCGCCGATCTGATCGAATTGCGCAATATTGCAACCGTGGCGGAACTCATCATCGACTGTTCATTGCTGCGGCATGAAAGCCGCGGTCTGCATTACAATGCGGATTATCCTTTCCTTGATCCGGAACTTGAGTGCGTTGACACAGTCATACAGCGCAAGTTCTGAATTATCCAAGGGAAAAGTATGCAATGAAGATGAAACTCAAGATTTCCTCCGCTGCCTGTCATGTGGTCACTGAACTTCAGGCGGCAGGGTATGAAGCCTACATCGTGGGAGGAGCGATCCGGGATCTGCTCCTTGACCGGACTCCGAAAGATTTCGATATCGGCTGCTCCGCAACCCCGGAAGAGGTGCGGCAGGTTTTCGGTCGCCGCAATGCACGCATCATCGGCAAAAGGTTCCGGCTGACCCATGTGACAAGCAAAGGGGAACTCTTTGAAGTCAGCACTTTCAGAAAAGCTCCCGTTGAGGCGGGGCGCAACGAAAGAGCGCTCCCCAATGAAGAGGAGCTGCCCGAAAATCTTATTGTCTCAGACAACTCATGGGGAACCGCCGTGGAAGATGCCTGGCGGCGGGATTTTACCGTCAATGCCCTCTTTTATGACCCCGTTAACGGTGAACTTTATGACCATACGGGCATGGGCCTTGCGGATATCAAATCCCAGACCGTCCGTGCCATCGGGGAGCCGGCTCTGCGCTTTGAAGAGGACCCGGTGCGTATGCTCCGGGCGTAGAAACTTGTGGGACAGTTCGACTTCACCCTTGAATCCGCCACGGAAAACGCCCTCTTTTCTCATCTGGAACTTTTGAAACTGGCGTCCCCCTCACGCCTGGCACTGGAACTTGAGAAAATCTTCGGCTCCTGCTGCGGCGACCGCCATTTGAGGGCGTTCTACGATTACGGACTTCTGGAACATTTCCTCCCCGAACTTTACAACGCCTGGGGTTCCGCTCCCATGGAAAGGGCGTTGGCACTCCTTTATGAACGGAACTGCCGCCTTGACGAAGGGCGTTACCGCAACAGTGTCTCCCTCGCCATGGCGTGTGTGGCACTCCCCTTTGTGGAAGAGGAGCTGGGGATCGCCCCCGGCGAACCGATCCCTGTCAAAAAGAGCGGCCGTGCCATAAACAAGGTGCTGGAAAATATCTTTCTGCCTCTGCACATGATGATCCGGCTCAATCTTTCGGCTGAAAAGGTGCTGTCATTGCAGACCATCTTTGACCAGAACAAGTGTCCTCAGGAGCTTTACACTTCACGCTCCTACCCCAACGCAAGGGAGTTGAAGATCATCCGCACATCAGTTGACGGAGGCGACCCCGAACAGTGCGACCGGGAGTGGCCGCTGCCCATGGTTGAGCGTTCCCGTGACCGGGGCAAAGGACGCAAAGGCGCCCCCCGCCGCCGCTCCCATGCGCCCAGGGGCGGGGAGAAAAACTGAGCTTCAAACACAGCCATTTGATACAAAAAAACGGTGCAGAACTTTTTCAGGTTTCTGCACCGCTTTTTTTCTTCGGATCTTATTTCAGAATATATTTCTTGAAGTCCACTTTGGCAGGGAGTTTTTTGATGTTCTTGTGGTCGGGGAGCGCCTTGGCAGCGTTGCCCCCGGCAAGGATGATGCCGCCGCGGTCCACAAAGTCCTTCAGCACCTTTTTCGTGAAAGGATGATTGGCGTACTTCTTGATGAAGTTGCCGACGCCGTTGGGCATGACGAAATAATCAAGGTGACGGAGCAATCCCTGATTGACTTCTGCCGTCATCACATAGTGAAGATCGATGTCAGGGTGACGTTCCAGATCAAGCATGGTCTTGATCACATCATGTCCGTTGATTCCCACGGAATAGATCCCGACACGCAGAGGACGGCGGTTCTTTTTGGGGAACACAGGGGTCATCTTAACGCCCGTCACGGCGTAGAAACAGCCCAGCATCATATCGTGGGTGCTGTCCCAGTATTCGGGGTGGAAACTTGTGGCAATGATCTTGCCTTTGCCGAAAGTTCCGTAGATCCAGCCGCTGCTGCCGATAAATTTATCCAGATGTTTGGTGGAACGGGAAACTGAGCTTTTGTAGGCTCCGAGAGAGATGCCTTTGCCCTCGCACTTGGCGGGATCGGTGGGGTAGGCAAGGGGACCGCCGGAGTAACGGACCACACGGTTGCCGGGAGCAATGCCCAGAACTTTGGCGCCTTCTTTTGAAACTTCCACAGTGACATGAGCGGTGGAACCGCCTGCGCCGTTGTAACGGTCAAAGGGGAGCAGCTTCAGACGGCAGCCCAGAACGTTGAACATTCCGGCACAGGTACCCACAAAGGCGCCGCCTTTGCGCAGAAAATCTCTGATCTTGTCGTGGTGAGCTTTGCCGATAGCGGCACACTGTTCGTAGGAACCGCCGCCGGGCATGAGCAGAACGTCCACGGTGTTCAGTTTCCCCTCCTGGATATCCTTTGCCATGAGCGTCACAAGTTCAGTCTGGGGTGAGTGGGCGATAAGACTTGCCAGGTGGAACACGCCGTTGCCGTTGGCGCCTTTGTCAACATAAAGTCCGATACGCACTTTTTTTGTTTTTGCTGCGGGAGCGCACTCTACTGCTGCACCGGAGGAGGCACAGGAACAGAGGAGAAAGAGAGAAAACACTGCCGCAAACAATCCTGCAAACACACTTTTTTTCATTAGCTTTTCCTTTGATTTCAGAGAATATTAAAGTTCTTCGGCCGCAGTCGCAGCATTGCGGCGGCGGCGGCGCTCAAGTTCAGTGAGGTAGAGTTTGCGCAGACGGATGTTCTGGGGGGTGACTTCCACCAGTTCGTCATCTTCGATATATTCCAGAGCCTGTTCGAGAGAGAGGCGTCTGGGGGGAGCGATCTTCAAACTTCTGTCGCTTCCTGCGGCACGCATATTGGTCAGCTGCTTGGCTTTCTGGACATTGACCACAAGGTCGCCCTCTTTGCAGTGTTCGCCGACGATCATACCTTCGTAGCAGTCCACGCCGGGGTCGATGAAAAATTCACCGCGCTGCTGGAGTCCGTCGATGGCAAAGGCGACAGCTTTGCCCCCTGCCATGCTCACCATGGTTCCGTTGAGACGGGAGGGGATGCTGCCCCGGTAGGGTTCGTAGTGGTCAAAGACATGCGCCACCACAGCTTCGCCCTGTGAAGCGGTCAAGGCACGGCTGCGGAGACCGATCAGTCCACGGGTGGGGATGAAGAAGTCGATGACCTGACGGGGACCGCGGGATTCCATTTCGATCATTTCGCCCCGGCGGAGTCCCACCATTTCGATGATCTTTCCGGCAAAATCGTTGGGAACGTCGATGGTGAGGCGTTCAATGGGTTCGCATTTGACACCGTCGATCTCTTTGCAGATGACCTGGGGTTTGGCGACAGCCAGTTCGTAGCCCTCACGGCGCATGGTTTCGATAAGGATGGCAAGGTGCAGCACGCCGCGTCCGGAAACTTTGAAAGCATCACCGGTCGCCGTTTCCTCCACCCGCAGAGCCACGTCACGCTCGGTTTCGTTGAAAAGTCTTTCACGGAGCTGACGGCTGCTCACATATTTTCCTTCACGACCGAAGAAGGGGGAGTCGTTGATACGGAACATCATGGAGATGGTGGGTTCGTCAATGGCGATCTGGGGCATCTGTTCGGGATTTTCCGCATCGCAGATGGTGTCTGAAATATCAATGCCCGCCATACCCACGATGGCGCACAGGTCGCCGCACTGGACGTTGCGGACCTCACGTCTGCCCAGACCTTCAAAGACGAAAAGCTGTTTCACCTGGGCGGGGACGGTGGTTCCATCCCGTTTGATGAGTGAAAGGGGCTTGCTCAGATCCAGTTCGCCCCGGTAGACACGGCCGATACCGATACGGCCCACGAAGTTGGAGTAGTCCAAAGTGGCGATCTGCACCTGCACAGGGCCTTCACGGTGAACAGGGGCGGGAACGTATTTGATGATGGCATCCAGAAGCGGGGTCATATCGACACGTTCATCATCCACATTGTTGATGGTCCAGCCGTCACGGCCGCTGGCGTAAAGGGTGGGGAAATCCAGCTGTTCGTCAGAGGCGTTGAGTTCGCAGAAAAGGTCGAAAACCTTGCTGTGGACCTCATCGGGACGGGCATCGGGCTTGTCGAGTTTGTTGATGACCACCACAGGGCGCAGATTCAGAGCCAGCGCCTTTTCAAGGACGAAGCGGGTCTGGGGCATGGGGCCCTCGGCGGAGTCCACCAGAAGCAGCACACCGTCGGCAAGTTTCAGAACACGCTCCACCTGACCGCCGAAGTCACTGTGTCCGGGGGTGTCGAGCAGATTGATCTTGATGCCTTTGTATTCGACGCTGATATTTTTGGCAAGAATGGTGATTCCACGCTCTCTTTCAAGATCGTTGCTGTCAAGAAAGCAGTCGGCGACCACCTCGTTGTCACGGAAAAGTTTGGACTGACGGATGATCTGATCGGTCAGAGTGGTTTTGCCGTGGTCAACGTGGGCGATAATTGCAATATTACGAAGTTCTTTCATTTCAGGTCCTCAATGTTGTTATCCTGATAATATAGCACAGGAACTGCGTTATATCAAGTAATTACGCCCTTTGGAGGGCAAAATTTCATGAAATTTCAGAACTGTTTTCCCTTTCTGAACCAGACACAGAGGGGGAGACCTTTCCATGAGGTGTGCCGTCAGAACTCTGTGCGGCAATCATCTCTTTTACCGTATATACCTCACAAGGGGTCGGTGGCTTCGAGGTGGTCAATGTTGGCTTCGCACTTATCGAGGAACCTGCCCCATGCATCAGGATCGACAAAGGCGAACTTGTCGCCTGCGAAAAGTCTTTCGCAGCGTTCAACGGTCTGACAGTGTCCGATATGGTTGCCGATGAAGACATCAACTTTTTCTTTGCGGCAGCGGGCGATGCTTTTGCGGAACGCTCCGCGCCAGTCCTCTTTTTCAAGACCGTGCTTGCGGATATAGGCGGACTGCATGGAGTTCAACCCTGCGCCCCCCATGGTTCCGGCACGGTAGATTTTCCCATCCTCTTCGATATCCCAGAAGAATGAAAAAGTTCCCGCCGTGTGTCCGGGGGTGGCAACGCAGTCGATGACCACGTTTCCGAGGGTGATTTTATCCCCGTCTTTCAGAAGATGATCGGGTTCAAAGATGCCGTTGAACTTCATATCGTAGTCGTCTGCCCAGTTGAGTTCGGGACGGGTCCCGTTGACGATCTCACGGTCCTTTTCGCCCATAAAGGTTTCGGCGCCTGTGAGTTCCACCAGGGCTCTGGTGGCGGCGGCGTGGTCGATGTGGCCGTGGCTGTGGATGATGTATTTGAGATCTTCCACCTTGAACCCGCACTGTCCCATGGCGTACAGGACATAGTAAAGACTTTCCTGATAGCCGCTGTCGAGCATGATGAGACCTGCGCCTGTGTCAATGATGTGGGTCGAAGCCTGGGCAAGGCCTGTGAACCAGGTGTTGCCCAGCACTTGAAAGGGTTTCATAGCCCCCTGCCATGGATGATTTCTCATAAAAAAAGCCTCATTTGATTTTGAGCCAGCCGGTTTCCCATGCGCCCAGAGGGGGCAGGGTGAAGCGGCAGCTTCCGTTGTCGTGGAGCAAAGTGACTTTGACGGGGGAGTCGGCGGGGATCAGGAACTCCGCTTCGGTCACATTTTCAGGGACACCCCGCAGCTGGAAACTCTTTTTCCCCTGTTTCCCGATGGTGGGATTGAGGAAAAGGAGGCTTTTCAAATGCCCCTTTCCCGTGACACGGGGGACGATGATGCACTGGACCGGCTCTTCAGGCAGAACGGGCAGAGTCTCTTTTGAGACCCAGTCGGCGATGCGGTTCAGCTGGCGCACCCGGTCCGAGGAGATGTAGTGGATGCACAGCCCCTCATAGCCCAGCAGGGCGCAGCGTCCCCCTGCGGGAGCTTCAAAAAGCAGCGTTGCATTCCCCAGTTCCTGTTCTTTGCAGTCCCGGTAGATGCCCAAGGTCCGCACCGGAAGTACGGCGGGAACGTCAAAGGTGAAGCGGCGTTTGTTGAGGGGGGAGTGGTAACGGGTCTCAAATCCCTGATTGATGGGATCTGAGGTGTAGTATTCAGAAGAACTGATATCAAGTTCACGCACCCGGATCCCCCCCATGAGATGATTCAGATCCCGCTTTTGCAGTTCCATGGCGGCATTGCCGTCGAGGATGCACCCCTTGGCGAAGATCTTTTCCAGCTCCTCAACAGGGAGCTTTTCAGCGGCGCCCTGCCAGAGGATGACGCCGCTGCAATCGGGGGAAACTCCTGCAAAAGCAGTTCCGCCCACGGCGAGTCCCGCCTGTTCAATACCGGGGACCGCCCCGACGCGTCCGGCAACGCCGATGCCGGAGGAAAAGGTGTTTTCGTTGTGGCGGATATACTCTTTGTAACAGGGCGCTTCAGCGGCGAGGGGGGCGAGAAGTTCTCTGCCGTACCACTCCGGAGTTTCCAGAGCGGGGTCCATGATGAAGTAGGACAAACTGTCATGGCCAAATGCAAGATAGTACAACGACTCCACCCGGTGCCCTTGGGAGGTTTTGCAGGTAAAACTGCGGGGACAGGATTCGATTTCAGGACAAATCTGACTCAAAGTGTCATATTTCTGCTGATCTCTGATCTGCATGGAAAGAAGAATACCTTTATCCAGAATGCCTGTGGGGTAGAAATCCCCATAAGCACCGCCGCCGGGACGGGAACCGACTCTGGAATGAGAGTGTTGTTTCAACGCTTCAATGACAGGCAGCCGCATGAGGTGCTGACAGTGCTGAAGTCCGAAACGGGTCTCAGGGGAAATTTCAAGGAATGTTTCCACAATGATCTTTGCCACCTGACTGAGACTGCTGATGCCGAAGTTTTCCCAGCGTTTGAAAAGAGCGGGGTCTTCTCTGTAAGCTGCCACAAGTTCTTCACGGGTGTAAAGTTTTCCCTCCTGCTCTGCGAAAAGTTTCAGGCAATGGGGACAGTAACAGCCGCAGGGCTCCATGGCGGGGCGGTGGTTGTTGAGCCGCAGGTCGTCGTCGATCCAGACGGAACCGGGATGCCATTGGGCGTAGATTCGGGCAACTTCCCTGAAGTATTCCAGAAATCCCTCCTGCCGGGGACAGTTGATATATTGGCACTGTTCCCCGTTCACCCCCACATAACTGCCCCAGGTTTTGCCCTCTGCTCCGGCGGCGGCGGTGATGCTGTCGCTGTGGCCCAATGTGGACTGTATCTGCAAAGAGGGGATGATGCCCGCCTTGCGCAGGTCATCGGCGCATGTTGCCATGAAGCCGGAACGCTTCCGGTGATGCTCCAGAACCGGAATGCCCACGCCGGTGGAAAACCACACTTCGTCGCAGCACGCCTTATTGTTGACCAGCTGAGGGTAGAGTCTGGACCACACTTCGGGCTTTTCATGGCCCGATCTCAGGCGCATCATCATCAGAGGACGGTCGGGAGCAGGGGAAAAGTTAAAATCGTTTTTCATGGGAGTTTTCTTTATTTCAAATATGCCGTTGCAGTTTGGAGAACGCCTTTGTCATCCTGCCATGAGAATTTGTAATTGCCTCTGAAACCTCTGAAAGCGATTTTTCCCGAGCTGTCAGCTTTAAGTTCCAGACGGGTGCGCCACTCTTTGTTGATCAGGTCGTCGAGGGTGAAATAGGCAAGTTTGGGTTCCATGTCACGGGTGAAAATGCCTGAAACGGAGGGTTCACCGGGGGCGCCGCAGTTGTCCACCACGTTCCACCAGGTGATGCCCATCATAGGCTTGAGACTGAACCAGAGACGGTAGAGGTTGCGGGTGATTTCTGCTTGGACGATCTCACCTTTGCGGTCGCCGCCGGGGGCGGTGATGGTGATTTCGGAGAGATGGAGAGGCAGATTTGCCTTTTCAAGACACCCCATGGCTTTGCGGATCGCCCCGGGATCGACCCGTGAACTTTTGCCGTCGGCGATATCCTGACAGGATTGGGGATCAAAAAGGTGCATCTGGGCTCCGGCGATATCGATCTTGCATTTTCTTGCAAGCAGATCGTTGATCTGGTCGAGATAGACTTCGTCCAGTTTGTAGTCGTTGATATTGAGCTTCACGCTGTCGGGGAAAACGCTTTCAGCGATCTTGAAGCTGCGGTAAGTGTAATCCCCCGGCATGGGACCGTAGTAACTTTTGCAGATTTTTGCCCCGGGGATCATACATCCCCTGCCGAAATCGACGGCACTTTCGTTGACCACGTCCCAGCTCTGGATGGTGTCGCCGTAGCGGATGGCGATTTCCATGATCCTTTTGGCAATAAGAGTGTTGACCAGCGTGGTATATTCGGGGATCGCCTCAGCGATCTCATCGGGAGTCATATCCTTGAAAGGTTCGGCGATGCCCCCGGTGGGGAGTCTGCCGTTCTCGGGATTGCGCTGCAAATCAGCTTTGAGCAGATAGTCGAAACTGATCTTGTTGATGAGCCAGTCGGGGATCTGCCAGGTGTTGTTGCCCCAGACGAGGGGGTGTCCGTGGAGCCGGATATTTTTGGAACGGCAGAACGCCACCACGGGGTCGGTGGCAGGACGGCGCCAGTGAGGTTGTTTCCAGGGTTCGGCGCAGTTGTTCCAGAACTCTTCTGTGTCACGGTATTCGGCGCGGAAGCGGGGTTTGCCCTCTTCCAATTCAAAGGTTTTCCAGTAAAAGGCGATGGTGGCGGAGTTGAAAAGATCGCCGTAAAGGGCTTTGTAACGGCGGTTTCTCTCAGGAGTACCCAGCTGATCGTAGTTGAAAATATGGGCGCCGAAGATGAAATCATGAGAAAGCTGTTCCACCCGGATTTCCCTGCCGTTTGCGGAATCGGGGAGTTGGAACTCATTTTCAGCTTTTCTGTTTTTTTCGATATCCTCATCGATTTTTTTCTGTTCCGCACTGTTCCAGAGTTCCCGGTAGGCGGGGGAAATGACAGTATCGATTTCAGACTGAGTTACGGCAGGTTTTTTGTAACAGCTCATGATGATTTACTCCTGAATTTGAAAAGGACCGTTGCGATGTTGGATCAAAGCAACGGTCCAGTGAGCTTGTTTCAAAGAAAAGGCAGCTTATTCAGCAGCGATTTTTTTGGCGGCTTTGACCAGACATCCCTTGGCGGGGATCTTGGTCAGGTTCTTGTGGGCGGGGAGGAAATCCCAGGTGTCGCCGGCATAGAGGATCTTGCCGCCTCTGTCCATAAAGGCTTTGAAAATGGGGTTCCAGTTGCCTTTGATGAAACCTTCACGCCAGTTGGCGGGGGCGTTGGGGAGGATCAGCAGATCGGTGTAATCCAGCTGGCCCTTGCCGAAACCGGGAGTGACCTGAAGCTCAGTGCAGCGTTCCAGAGCGATGTACTCGGGAATGGCCTGGCCGTGGCTTCCGGCAGCGGCTCCGGCGTAGTAGAGTACACGCAGAGGACGGGAGGCGGGAACGGGGATCTGGGGAGTGATCTTGACGCCGGTGGCATAGTAGACCATGCCGACGAAGATCTCATGGGAGTCATCTCTGTATTCAGGATGGAAACTTGAGGCAATGAGTTTGCCTTTGCCATAGGTTCCGGCAATAAGGGCGGGGGTGTTGAAGAAACTCTTGCCGGCTCTGCCCAGAGGGGAAACACTGCTGGTGTAAAGAGCATAGGTCTTGCAGGTACCTTTGTTCCATGCGGCTTCTTTGGCAATGGGACCTCTGGAGTAACGGACAAAACGTTTGCCGGGTTTGATGCCCAGAAGCTTTGCGCCATCTTTGGAAAGATCGATCTGGACATCAGCTCTGTGACCCACGGCTTCACGGATATAGGTGTAAGGCACGAGCTGGGCTCTTTCAGGTCTGTTCAGAGCGATGTGGAATCCAGCGCAGATACCCACATAGGCACCGCCCTTGCGGATGAAGTCCTGCAGAGCTTTCACGCCCTCAGGTCCCATGGACTTCATTTCAAGTTCGCTGGAGCCGCCGGGCATGACGACCATGTCAAAGTTTTTGAGAACGCCTTTGCGCAGATCCTCGCCCATGACCATGGTCATTTCGATCTGGGGGGAGTAGCTGAGCAGACGTGCCAGATTGGCAACACCGCCGCCCCGGGCGCCTTTGTCGATGTAAAAGGCGGTTCTGATTTTTTTGCCTTTGTACTGTTTGGCACATTTCTTGGCGGCAGCACATTTTTTGGCGGGAGCTGCGCATTTTTTAGCGGCAGTCCCGGTGGCGCACCCTGCACCGATCAACAGTGCAAAGAGCAGAAGAGGGAGAATTTTTTTCATTTTTTTTACCTTTTTATTTTTTTATCTCTATTCCCTGTATGGGCAGATTTCTGCTTTCTCAAACTTTCCGTTACTTCGAAGGTGTTTCGGCAGGGATCTCTACGATCTCAACATTATCGACCCATGCTTTGCCGGTGGCATTGTTGGAGATCTTGAACTCAATATAGGCTCTTGCCTTGGAACAGGGATCGGCGGGGGCTTTGAATTCATACTCCAGACGCTGCCATTTGAGCGTTCCCTGAAACGCCTGTTTGGTGGGGCGGAACCAGGATTGTCCGGAGCCGCCGAAGCGGATCTGGGTGGAAAATCCTGCGGCGGCGTTTCCGGCTTTGCCTTTCACATCTTCCAGCTTCACGAAGTAGGAGAAACGGTAACGGGCGTTGGGTTTGATCGCTCCTTTGGGAATGAACTGACGGAGCAGCTCGGAACCGGGGACGGATTCAAGACGGACCGATTTGCCCGCACTGCGGAAGATCTGCTCATCCAGCAGGATTTTCTTGTTGGTGTACCAACCGCCGGCAAAACGCTTGCCCTTGACGGTCACGTTGAAGTCCCCGTTACGGATGATGGATTGGGGAGCAGGAGCTTTGCCCATGATGGCAGTACCGCAATATTCGGCGGTCTGTTTCTTGAAAATGTTCCAGTTGTAGTAGTGAACTTTGTAGAGTTTTGCATTGTTCAGCACTCTGCCGCGGGTGAAGTTGATGACGATCTCACCGGGTTTGAGCGTGGGCATGGATTTGCGGGGGAGCTTCACTTCGGCGATCCACTTTTTGCCGGGGACGACACCTGCTTTGTACTCCATGCCGGAGTTCCATTTGGTGTCAAGGTAGCCGGGGGTCTTCCGCAGATCGAGCATGTCGCCACGGCTGGTCAGCATGAACTGATACAAGGTGGTGGAGGTGTGTTTGTCTGAGATGAAAATTTCAACCAGATTATCCTGCCACATATTGATCTCATCCCGTTTGCGCACGGCGCAGAGCATCTTGTCGGTGTAGGGTTCATCGCTTTCGATGCCGAAATAGAAGTTATCTTTGTCGGCAAGCATCCTGACACGGGTCTGGACCTCGGCGACTTCGCTTTTGACCGGGAGCAGCCAGACGGGGGCGGCATTTTTCCATGCGCCGTCATCCAGTTTGCCGTCGATTTTGACCGGCGTTGCGGGGGCGGGGGCATAAATGCGCCAGGCGGAGCGGTCGTTGTTCTGCTTGTGGAACTGCTTCATGCCCTTGAGGACAGGACCCCACAGCTCTTTGCGCATGAATTTGACACGTTTGTTCGC
The DNA here is from genome assembly GCA_045654705.1 of Victivallaceae bacterium. Classification (GTDB taxonomy): domain Bacteria; phylum Verrucomicrobiota; class Lentisphaeria; order Victivallales; family Victivallaceae; genus UBA1784. Next base: position 2,298 of record JAZONY010000044.1, on the reverse strand, counting down.
CATGGTGTTTTTGGCGGTGAGTTTTTCGGCACGGTCGAGGAGTGCTTCCACCCGCTTGATCTCGGCGGGACCGTAGATCTTGTTCCAGAGGTCGAACTGGGAGGGCAGGACCGCCTGGGGACCGACGGGGGTCTCTTTGATATTTGCCATGATATCCTTTGCCCAGTGGCGTTCAAGGGTGTTGTAGAACTCCTCCATCTCTTTGGCAGCGGGACCGTACATGAGTTGGAAATGTTCTTTCAGCACGGCATCCACATCGGTTGAGTTGTCCCACATGACCTTGCCGAAAAGGTAGAAGTTCATGGAGTTGAAGATCCAGTAGTCAAGTTCGGCTTCAAGGAATGCGCCGAAGCTGTAAGGCGAGGCTTTCTTGAAGAAGTTGCCCACGGAACGGGGGGTGAAGCTGGGAACATAGGGGATCCCGTTGCCGATCTTGGTGGTGTAGGTCCACAAATAGGTCTTGGCGTTGAGTTTTTTCTGCCATGCCTTGAGGAGTTCGATATCCCGGACCTGGACGGCGGTGTTGAACTCTTTCCAGGGGCCGGTCAGCGCCAGCATGACGATGATGTTGGAGCAGAGGTCAAAGGAGGGAATGGGTCTGTGGGCGCCGTAAGCCATCATGGTGCAGTAACCGGGGATGCCCTCTTTCTGGAGCCTGCGGGCGATGTCCGCTTTGAATTTCCAGATGTGGTCGCTGGTCGCCTGGCGTTTTTCCTGTGCAGTGGCTTTGGGATCTTTTTCAAGGCGTGCTTTCACGCATTTGGCACAGCGGCAGGGGTAAAGGGCATCGTTGGGCATGATGTTGAAGAAAGGACCGGAATAGAAGTTCTTGCTCCAGCGGCTGATGTTGCGTGAGGTGGAGGGTTTTCCGGTGAAATAGGCTTTTGCATCTTCATAGACGATCTCTTTGAGTTCGTCGTTGGTGAAGCAGAGCTGTCCGTCGGCGTCATCCTTGCGGATGATGCGGGAACCGTCATGGCGGGTGCCGTCGGCACGGAGCGCGAAAAATTCAGGCTTGGTCTTGGCGAAGCGGTTGACGATCTGCAAGCCCCGGAGTCCGTGGCAGTTGGGGATGTTGAGGGTGCTTTCTCTGATACGCATGGCGGACAAACGTTTCAGATCAGCTTCCTTCATGTTGCCGGGGGTGATGAGTTTGGGACTGACACCCAGAGCTTTCACATTGACGCAATAGGTGCGGCGGTACTGGTTGTCGGGACGGTCGGCGATATCGACGGCACCGATCTTCCAATCCTTTTTCACAGGGACCACGGTTCCCATTTCGCCGGGGAAATAGAATCTGACACCGCCGAAGCGTTCCAGAAACTCGTAAACACCGTTGAGAGTACCTCTTTCGTAGAACTCCAACCGCTTGGCGGGCTGGGCTTTGGGATCATCCATACCGGCGATGACGATGTTTTTGCCGGAACTTTTGATGATGAAGCCGTCACGGTCGATTTTGGCAAGATCAGCGTTGATACTCTTTGCCCCTTCCGCTCCCAGCAGAAAGGCCACTCTTTTGCCCGTGGGCGCAGAAACAACAGGGACAGCTGAACCGATGATCTGTTCCATAAAGGTTTTCAGTTCAGAGGCGGCAAATTTGACGGTGGGGAGTGCTTTGGGGAAAACCACGATCTCGCACTGGGCTTTGCCGCCAACTGCCAGCGTGTGCTGAAGCGTGGAACTCACCTTGACAAAACGGGGACTTACAGGACGGGGATTGAAACGCCCTGTCGCCGCAGGAGCAGCTCCCATGAGGGAAAATGCTGCCGCAGCAAGGAAAAGGAATGCAATTTTTTTCATAAAAACCTCTGAATTGTAATAAAATTCCTTAAATTAATATAGCCTCATATTTTGTTTTTTGCAAGTCTGTATGATAAAAGAATCATCTGATGCGGGTTTTTCTGAACTCTCCGGGCGTCATGCCGCACATTTTTTTGAAGAACCGTGAAAACTCCGAAGCCCCTTCAAAACCTGTTTCCCCGGCGATCTCTTTGAGGGTGAGTTTCCCCGCGGCGAGGAGTTCTTTTGCAAGGCGCAGACGGCAGAGTGCCGCAAAACGGTGAGGCGGAAGTGCGGCGGCGGCGGTGAAAAGGCGGTTCCAGTGGCGCAGGGAGATGCCGCATTTGGCAGCTTCAGAGGCGAAATCCCACTTTTTCCCCGGTTCACGGCTGATGGCGGACATGATCTGCTCCATGCGGGAGCTTTGTGCGGAGTGAGGCGTGCGGCGGGAACGCTCAAGAAGAGCTGCAAACTGTTCAAGGCACAACACCTCCTCCACCCGGGCAAGGGGGGGCGGCG